>JBCBUY010000051.1:0-20530 GCA_039817885.1 Pseudomonadota bacterium
CTCTGCGCGGCCAACGCTGGATTTGAGCTCACACCGTGCCGTGCAGAGGAAAACGCCTTGATGGTATCCGGGATTTCCCCCCGCCTCTCTGGCATCGGTAACGCCCCTCCAGCCGGCGGTGACGATAGCCAGCTTTTGGGCGGAACGCGCGCGAGTGTAACCATTCCGACGCTTCGGCCCACGATTACCAGCGCGAACGCCAAAGTTTCAATTATCGGAGACTTTGACAGATCTGCACCAACAACGCGGTCACGGCTTCCGTAAGGGGTCAGGCGGCCCGTTCTTTGGTCGTGGTGAACCGAATGTCCGGATTTTTCTCCGCGGCATAGCCGGCGTCCCAGGCATTTTTCCCAAGGTAGACGGGCGCGCCGTCGAGATCGGTACCGGTTGCGGACTTGTTACTATCCATAAAAGCGTCGACAGCGCCTGCGTCATCGCTCGAAAGCCAGCGTGCAACATTATATGGGGCCGTTTCAAAATCGACTTCGAGACCGTATTCGGCCGCCACGCGCTCGGCCATCACATCAATCTGCAGAGCACCGACTGCCCCGACAATCAAATCCGATCCTATCGAGGGACGGAAAAGCTGGGTCACCCCTTCCTCAGCCAGGCTCTCCAGGGCCTTTTTCAGATGCTTTTGTTTCATGGGATCCTTCACCCGAGCGCGCCTTAGAATCTCAGGGGCGAAGTTCGGAATACCTGGAAACTGTAAGTCGCCGGCTTCCGACAGACCATCGCCCACACGCAGCTGGCCATGGTTCGGCACACCGATCACATCACCAGCATAGGCGGTTTCCGCAATCTCCCGATCCTGGGCGAGGAACATCATCGGATTATGGACATTGATCTGTTTGCCCTCGGACGTTTTCAATCGCATGCCGCGTTTGAACTCACCTGAGCAGAGGCGCACGAATGCGACCCGGTCCCTGTGGTTTGGATCCATATTCGCCTGGATTTTGAAGACAAATCCTGACACGCCTTTATCTGACGCGCTCAGCGTGATCTCCTGTCCTTTGCGTTTGGCCGTCTGGGGTCTCGGACCTGGTGCGAACTCGGTCAGCGCACCGAGAAGTTCTGCTACGCCAAAATGACGAAGGGCAGACCCGAAGACGACGGGCGTCATATGGCCCTCAAGATAGGCCTGCCGGTCGATATCGGGCAGAGCCTCCTTGGCCAGCTCTGCTCCCTCGGACAATTCCTCAAACACGCTCTCTTCCATGACCGATGCGACCGAATTGCCCGCCATGGCAATTCTCTCCGCTGCACCGACCCGAAGCTCCTCATCGGCCGCGGCTTTTTGATAGACGCACAGCTCGTCGGAGCGGAGGTCCAGCATGCCAGCAAAGCGGTTGCCGCTGGCCGCTGGCCAGTAGAGCGGTGCCGTTTCAAGTTGTAGTTTGTCGGCAATTTCGTCGAGCAACGCGAACGGATCTTCGGCTTCCCGGTCCATCTTGTTGATGAATGTCAAAATGGGAATGTCGCGCAGACGGCAAACCTCGAACAGTTTCAAAGTCTGGGGTTCAATGCCCTTCGCGGCATCAAGGACCATGACCGCACTGTCAGCAGCCGTCAGGGTTCGATACGTATCTTCTGAGAAATCTTCGTGGCCGGGCGTATCCAGAAGGTTGAAGACAAGGTTTTCATGTTCGAAGGTCATAACCGATGCTGATACCGAAATGCCCCGGTCACGCTCGATCTTCATCCAATCAGACTGTGTACGTCGACGTTCGCCGCGCGCTGCAACCTGTCCGGCCAACCGGATCGCACCGCCGGCAAGCAAAAGGTTCTCTGTTAGCGTGGTCTTGCCCGCATCTGGGTGGGATATGATGGCGAAGGTTCGCCGGCGAGCTGCTTCATCTGCAGGGGACATGGGTTCAATACCTGATTTAACAGGCCCGCCCCTAATTCACTTTGCGTCGAAACGGAAGAGGTTGTTAGGCCGCGTCAGCCCAGAAGGCGTCGAGTGTTTCCCGGGACCCTTTGCCGAGTTCGCGCTGCAGCCCCTGCAGAACCGGCTCAGCCAGTACGTTCAACCTCGCCGACCCATTGCCTTTGAAGAGCGCTGCATTGGCACCGGTTTTGGCGATGATCAGAGATGCCAGATCGAGGGCTGTGTTGGCGTCGATCTCGATTCCTTCACTGACATGGTTGCTCACAACCATAATCGCAAAATCCACCGCATCGCTTGCACGCATGGATGACGGCTCGCCGCATCCAATGCGTTTCCAGTGCTTCGCCAGATGCAATTCGGGCGCATCAATCTCTATGATCGATGTGTTCAGCAAAAAAAGCATGTTCAGTCCCCCAAAAGACTATTTGGTGTATCGGACCGTGGCGCAGCAGGGTAAATAAAAACCTAATGGTCTTTGACGGATTCGGTTAGAAAATGCCGACCATCTCGATCTTCGATCTCAACGATCCAGAGGTCCCGGTCGCGCGCTCTTGCGCGGGTCACATAGGCATCGATATCAACCTCTTCAGGACCAATGCCCTGGACGATCAAGTCGAGGAAAATCCGATCGCCTTCCATGTCCATCGAGGGGACATAGAGACGGGCCATACCATCGAGGGTAGCCACCTTTAACAGAATGTCGCCGCGCTCAGCGTCACCCTTCTGAACAATGAACGCCGAAGCTCCGCCTGACGCTGCGCGGCGGATCAGGGCATCGACCCAGAGAGATGTCGGGATGCGTGGTTCCATAGACCTAGACAACGGTGCCGGTTTTGATCTGTCGAAAGTCTGGCACGCTTTCTCCTGGCGAACTGACAAGGTCACGAAGGCTCATTGCGCGGCATCGCCAAATGGAGCGATCGCATCGCTAACGGCGGCTGGCAGGGTGACCCGCACTCTCGTGCCTTTGCCCGGAGCGGTGTCGATGATCACCTGGCCACCGTGAAGCTCGGCAAACCGTTGGACCACAGCAAGGCCCAGGCCGGTGCCCGCCCGGCCTTTCGAATTTGTTCCTTGAGCAAAAGGTTTGGCGATCCGATCGAGATCTTCTTGATCCATTCCGGCCCCTCTATCCCTCACCGACAAAAAGACGGCTCCGGCCGCTTGGCCCGCCGAAAGCGTGACAGTGTCTCCCTCCGCAGAATATTTCACGGCATTGGACACAAGATTCTGCCAGATTTGACGGACAGCTCGCGGATCCGCCTCCGCCCAGACCTCGGCATCGCCAGTTTGATTCAGTGTCACGCCCGCGCGTTCGGCTTGGTCAGCCAGTTGGCGAAGGACCGATGCCGCGCTCGCCACAAGATCGACAGGCTCCAATTCAAGCCTGTGGGCATTCGCTTCGGCCTTTGCCAGGTCGAGAATGTCCTCCACGAGCAACATCAGATCCTGACCACTTTCATGAATGATGGCTGGGTAGTCCTTGTAGGCCTCTGGCATGGGCCCGCGCACTTCGGCCTTCATGAGGTCTGCAAACCCCAGAATGGCATTGAGCGGTGTTTTGAGATCGTGACCGAGACCTGCAAAAAATGCCGTGCGCTCTTTCAGTGTCTCTTCCGCCGTTAAGAGGGCGGCGCGTAAGTCCTGCATGTCCGGGTTCGCGTCGAGGTTTTGTCGCTCGGCACCTTTTATCAGCGCCACCCAGCGCCCGCCGTTGGCTTTGACGCGATCGATGATCTCATATGTTACCCCCTTAGGCGATGTGATCTCGCTTGCCCCATGTGGTGGCAGGACCGCGTCGACAATCCGCCCCTTTGCAAGATCCGGCCAGATCATATCCTCCGGACCAACTACATTGCGAATACGACCATGGGCTGAGACATCGACCAAGACCAAGGGCCATTCCCCATGACCGAGAGAGATATCCTCGTCCTCGGTGGGAGATACAGGTTGGGGCGTTGCCTGCTCCGGTATATCGGCACAGGCCCAAACAAGTATCGCAAGTTGGACCAATGCGGCTGCCGTCCACGGCACACTCATCGCCGGCCAGGAGGCAGGCGCGTCAGCCGTCCAACCCGCAAATCCGGCGATTATGGCGGCGAAATAGGCGAGCACTCCAAGACCTGCCGCCTCGATCGCCTCGCGTGGTCGACCATGCCCAAATAAAGTCATGGGTCCGAGCGCCAAAATTATCGTAAGGGGGGATAATGATCCGCCGCTAATCGCGATGCTGGCGAAACTGACAAAAACCCAAGCTATTGTAATTAGGTTCGCACCCGATTGCCTGATAGGTTTACCATCTAAGTTGATGAGAACCCACGCAAAAAATGGCAGCATACTGACGATGAAACATGCAAATACAAGCCAGGGGTGCGCTCCGGCAGATAGTGACCAGACCGCGCAGAGTGCCGCCAATTGGGGCCATGTACATTGCGCAAAATTAATTCGCATTTTGGCGATTCCACCGAAAGTCTTAGCAAAGAATTGACGTTCTCCAGAGAACATTTCGGCCTAGTGTGCAAAAGATGCAGTTCGGGGAGAGTTTTCACACATGAAGCAATTCCCCGTTCAGCGAATTTGGGTCAACGTAAGAGTTAAATTATGCGGAGCTTCGCTATGAGCAAACCCCGGCAACTCCTGGCAGTCGCGATCTGTGCTACATTGCTGTCGCCAACAGCTATTGCAGATGATGCAAACAAGGTGCCAGAACAAAGCGTTGGTGAACGCTCAATCAGCGCCAAATTGGACAAGATTTCCCAAGCTGCCGCAGTTTACGGCACTTTCCAAAACGATGTGAGTGGTTTGCAGGACGCGCCGCTCTCGTCGGCTACCGATATCGACAATGCGCTGACAAATCTTGGCGGGCAGAATGCGGGGCAGCTTTCCACGGGTTGGCTTGCCTATTCGGCGCTTGTTGCAGCGCAAAGTCCCGACTTTCGCGCTGCGGTTCGCGACATTGAGGGATTCTACGGCAAAGACCGCGTCATGTCAGGCATGCGCAACGATATCGCTTATGCCAGGACGCTTGACGGCGCTCAGGGTGCGATCTCTTCGGCTTTGGCCGCCTCTGACGCAGATAGCCGCCGCCTTTCGAACGCCGCGGCATATGTGAAAGAACAAGCCTACACACTTCAGGGAGCAGGTTGGGCCAAGGCCCGTATTCGAAATGCCAATGGCATGGCCGCAACAATCGAAACCACGTCGAAGTCGGGACGCGCTCCTGACGCGACCATCATATCGGCCCTCAAGTCTCCAACGATCGACAATGCGCTTGTACAAGCCGGCGGCAGCGGCGCTCCTTCGCTGTGGGACGGAACCATGGATGCGGCATCGGGCATTCGCTTTCCGAGCCTCCGTAATCCGAGCCTCACGGCGCGCCAACATGATGTGAAACTCGGGCGCGAACAGGTCGCCAATCGAATCGCGACCTTGGCGGCTTATCGGGTGATGGGCGTCGACGACCAGACGGCAACTGAGATTTCGTCTGCTTTGTCAGACACTGAAACATCGTCCTGCATCCGCCGCTCGCAGCTGAATCTTCAGCAGTGTGTTGCAGCCTCTTATCGGCAGTACGAATTG
Organism: Pseudomonadota bacterium; assembly: GCA_039817885.1. Lineage (GTDB taxonomy): Bacteria > Pseudomonadota > Alphaproteobacteria > Caulobacterales > Hyphomonadaceae > CALLCD01. The sequence goes on from JBCBUY010000051.1 coordinate 5,471, forward strand.
CCATACTGCATCAGCCAGCACGCGCTGCAAGAGGTTGGCGACTGCATAGGCCGCGTCAACAACTAGCCATTCGCACCCATCTCATAGGAGCCCTCGATTTTCGTGATCGGGGGTTTCTTTTTGATGGGCTATGGCCCAAGTGCTTGTGATGACCCTGGAACATACCGCTCAGAGCATTCGAGACGAATTCGACTTCCTCGACGATTGGGAAGACCGATATGCCCATATCATTGATCTGGGTAAATCAAATCCACCGCTCTCTGAGGGTGAGCGGACAGAGGACACAAAAGTTCGGGGATGCGCCTCTCAGGTCTGGCTGGTCACGGATATCAGCCCCGACGGAAGAATGGTGGTACGGGCGGAATCAGATGCGATGATCGTCTCTGGCCTGATCTCTCTGTTGGTTCGGTTGTTTTCCGGACAACGGACGAGCGATATTCTCAGCTTCGATATTTCATCGTTCCTGGAGGAGATTGGTGTGAGTGGGGCTCTTACGGCGCAGCGATCAAATGGCCTCGCATCGATGATTGCCCGCATCCACAGCGACGCTTCTCGTTCAGATCAGACCGTAGAAATCTGACCCGCTAATTGCTGACATGGCTGTCATAGGCGTCCGCAAGCTGTGTGAGCCTGATATGTAGAGTGGTAGGCAGCGTTCTGACTGAACAGCCGAAATCGACCGCGAGCTGACGTTGCGACAGCCCTCGACACAACACGGCCATCAATAGATCGAGAGTGCGGTTTCCAATCACCTTCTCGATCACCTCAAGCCGTTTTGCCGCCATTGACGACTCTAAGGATGCTCCTGGAGACATGCCTGCGGTGTGTCTCGATGCGCCCCTCGGAATGAGATCCCAGTTCATTGTAACGGCGGGTCCACGGCCAGCGGCAGCCAGGTCTCTCAAAAACCGCCGCGCCGCATCCGCCAGCCGCAGAACCTCATCTTCATCGGCACAAAATGACATTGCTTTTTGAAGGAGAGAGCGCGGTTTCGCTTTCAGCACAGCGTCAGGTGGTGGGGGCTCAGGTCCGGGTCCGACGGCGTCTGGGACGCCCTTTTGGGTCCAATGGTAGCGCTCACCACGGCGCTCGACAAACCCCTGATCCTGTAGTTCAGCGAATACCTCCCGGCCCACGACTCCCACCACGGACCGACGCGCATCGGTGGATCGATACACGGCAAACCCATCCTGTCGCTCAATCGCCATGCCCCCTTTGGCCAGGGCCCGCAGACACTTTCGCTCCGTTACAATCATAGGAGATCCCACTTGGTTGGAAACAGCTTCGCAGCATCGAGCAGCGATGTTTCAAGGGCTTCGAGCCAATCATCGAAGATAGGATTCTCACGCCGATTTTCGATTTGATGGCATGCATGGGAAACCGTTGTTCGATCTCTGCCGAAGGCCGTCGCGACGCGGGTGAGGCTGAGCCCCATCCCAACGTATAGAACATACATCGCAATCTGCCTTGCGAAGGCGGCCTCGGCTGTTCCGCGCCCTTCTTTCAAAATGGCATTTGACGATTGGCTGAGGCCAAAAGCGACTAGGCTGACGGCGAGCCTGGCATGAGCTGCATCAAGCTCATTCTTCTGAAACACCAAAAACTAGCTCCACTCGCTTCTCTGTCTTCCCAGATTAGTCCAGTGGTTAAGATGTAGGATAATATTCCTATTTGTACAATCTAAAATCGTGGAATTGAGCAATACAATCAATACAAACGGTATTGGTCGAGTGCGCAAAAAGGCGGGGATAAATGCCGAAATCGACGAGCCTGCTGTGCGAGGGGTCGTCTAGCCGCTCCCCTATATCGCGAAATAATACACGCAACGCGTGCAATATTGTTCACTTGACGATGATTTCAGCGCGCTCGCCCTACTGGTGCTTAGGCCGCGGCGCGCCCATAATATTGACGCGCAAATGCGGGTCTTTCCTTAGCGTCGGGGTCCGCTTGAACGACCTCATCGGCGCAGAGCACGAGATCCGGCGCGCCATGCTCGTTCAACAAGGGGAGCCGCAACCAGATGTGCCACTCGCTTCCGATTTTTCGGCTGCCATAAACCGGGCGTCCCGTTTCCAATGCTATCGACATGGAGGCGCTTCCGGCGTCCTCGCCAAGACGATCGATCTCTCGAATGACTTGGCCCGTTAGATCACCGCCAAAAACACGCCTAAGGCTTGACCCGGTCAGTCGAAATCGAAATTGGTCGCCACGCTTTTCGACAAGCGAAATACTTGCAAGCGCGTTTAGCACGTGCCCCGGATTAATGTCTTGCCGACTAGGCCAAAGGCCGTCTGAACACTTTGATTTCCAATATGAAACTAGACTTTCCTGGCGTTCTGTCAGACGCGACTTTCCATCGCTTAAGCTCATCTAGTGCTCCCCAGCAACCGATTCTCGAATCAGTGGTCACCCGATTTTGCAGTAGAGATCAAGCAAAAATTAACCATGATTACCAAAAAATTTCATTTCGGTAATCTAATGATCTTGGTGGAAAGTATTGCTTAAGACTTCTTGGACTGACCGAGTCCCATCTTCTTGGCAAGCTCGGAACGTTGCTTAGCATAGCTTGGCGCAACCATCGGATAGTCGTGCGGCAATCCCCATTTCTCGCGGTACTCTTCGGGCGACATATCGTATTTCGAGCGTAGGTGACGGCGAAGTGATCGGAATTTCTCACCATCCTCCAGGCAGACGAGATAGTCGTCCGTAATCGATTTCTTGATCGGTACCGCCGGTTTCAGCGTGTCCGTCTTGCCGTCTGTCTGCCCCAATTCGTCGAGCGATTGATGGACTTTCTTGATCAGTCCCGGCAAATCGTTGCTCTCTACGGCATTCTTGCCGACATATGCTGACACGATCTGAGCCGTGAGTTCGATAAGCTCTGCGTCCCTATGACCGTTCTGGTCATGCCCGTTCATGGTCATGCTTCCACCCATTTAGTACAAATAATATTCAGGCGTTATTACGCTGTACACAGCAATAGAATGCGAAACACAAGTATTATGCAATAGACATCAGCGCTCTGGTCTGAAGTTTGTTGTGAACTCTCGTTAAGATGGTGGGAAGAATGACAGGAACAAAATGACCCCCAACAGCACGGCTGTCCAGATGGCCATGCTTCCGGTCAAGGCTCCTCTCGCGAGCACACCCTGGGGACTGAAGGCTGCTTCCAAGCGCTTGAACGCCCGGTCCCAGAGAGATCCCGACAGCGCAGCAAAGTACGGGCTCGACTTTGCCCATACAGCTCCGGTCCAGCCGGCGAGCGACGCGCCCAAACGCCGGTATAGCCAATCGGAATCGAGGATCGTCCCTCGTTTCTCTGGCGGATAGAGTGCAAATCGATTGAGCAATACGAACGCAAAGGCCGCGAGCACCAAGAGCTGCATCTGCGTGAGGATATGATCGAGCGTATAAGGCTCATAGGCCAGTGCGTATTCCGGATTTGGTAGCCAAGAATAAAGAAGACCGAAGCCGAGGCCGCCTATCGCCGGCAGCCCGACCAGAATGCAAATCAGCGCCGCAATCCCCATGGCCAAAAGCATATTAAACGGCGCTTCTTCCACCCGTTTACCGCTGTCATGACCAAAGAACGCAAAGTATGGAATCTTGATGCCCGAATGTTCGAGCACGCCCGCCGACGCAAATAGAAGCATGGCCCAAACAACCACTTGATGTTGTTCGAGCACGGCGCTCATTGTCAGTGACTTTGCAACAAAGCCGGAAAACAAAGGAAACGCGGAAATCGATGCCGCTCCGACAATGCAGAACAGTGCCGTCAGCGGCATGGATTTATAAAGTCCACCGAGTTCAGTCGCCTTGGTGGTGCCTGTTCTGTAGAGCACCGCGCCCATGCTCATGAACAAGAGCGCCTTGTAGATAATATGGGCAAAGGCGTGCGCCGCAGCTCCGTTCAACGCCAAGGGAGTGCCAATGCCAATCGCGCAAACCATGAACCCCACCTGGTTGTTCAGGCTGTAGGCCAGCACTTTCCTGAGATCGTTTTCAATCACCGCGAAGAATACTGGGAAAACGGTCATGACGGCACCGATCCACATCAGGAGTGTTTCTCCCGGAAACACTCGCGCGAGCACATAAACAGCCAGCTTGGTGGTGAATGCTGACAGAACGACAGCGCCAACGATTGTTGCTTTCGGATAGCTATCCTGCAGCCAATTGTGCAGGAGCGGGAAAGCGGCCTTGATCCCAAACGCGATGAGGAAGAACCAGGTGCCAGCATCTTGCCCAAGGGTCAGCTCTCTCAAAGCAACGCTGCCCGTATAGGCATAAAGCTGAGCGGCACCGATCAATAGCAAAACGCCGGACAGAACCTGAATAACCAGATACCGCATTGCCGCACCATAGGCGGCGCGGGTTCCGGTTTTGAGGATCAAAAAGACGGACGAGACAGCCGTTAATTCCCAGAACAGGAACAGGCTCATAAAGTCCCCGACAAACGCCGCTGCGACCGCAGCACCCGCATAGATGAGAGCCGCGGAGTCCTGCACGCGGTCATCCTGATGCAGTGCGTAAATGCCGTTCAGCGTGGCCGCGATCAGGAAAGCAATACCAAAAATGAAATTCAGGCTGTCGACCTGGTAAAAAATAAGATCGAGACCCATGGTTGAAAACGACGCAAGGACGATTTCATGGGGCGCAGACAATAGCATCACCCCGGCTGCCAAGGGTGTTCCAATGGCCAGGATCTGACGGATCCGCTGTTGGGGGGACAGCGCAGACAGGACACCGCCGAGTATCAGCAAGAGACCGGGATTGATGGCCGCGAAGTCGATCATTGATCGCCCTCCTCGGCCGGTTCATCGCCGTAAAAATTCTCCTTGCGTCGCAATAGTCGCCCCAGTGGCCACCCCATCAAGACGACAAAGCCGAAAGACAGAAATCCATATATGGCGTAAAATCCAGTGATGCCCTCGATCTCTTCTTTGTAGTGTCGGTCGATCGCAAAATCAGCGGCGATCAAAAAGACCGAAAGTGCGGCAAGTCCCCAGAAAATCAGCTGACCCGCCGATTTCATTTCAACCCAACCGAACAAGCCCTTGGCGATTGGGTCAACTTGGTCAGTCACGTCGTTCGGATTGCTATCGGACATGGTCTAAACACCCCCTGCGATGGGAAGGATAAACTCGGCGATCGCTCCCATCGCAAAGAAGAGCACCAGGGTTCCTGCAGCGGTGATGACGGGCGCGATCACCACAAGACGGGGCGCTCCCTCAGGACGCTTGTAAGGTGCCGGCTCGGGTGTGCCTCTTGGTGGGAACAGAGCGAGGATCGGAATTGGCAACAAGTAGGCAATGTTCAGTAGCGAGGATACCAGAAGGACCCAAACCACATAGGTGTGTTCCGCCTCGACTGCGCCGAGCAGCAGCTGGAACTTTGGCCAGCCGCCCGCCAAAGGCGGAATACCGATGATAGACAGCGACGCAACAAAGAATGCACCGAAGATCCAAGGCATCCTTTTGCCAAGGCCTCGCATATCGGAAATTTCCGTCAGTCCGGTCGCAACATAAATTGCGCCAGCGCACATAAAGAGCGTGATCTTCCCCATGGCGTGGGCCGCGATCTGAAGCCCTCCCCCCATAAAGCCTGCCTGGGTGGCCAGCATTGCGCCTGCCGTCACATAGGCGAGCTGCCCCACAGTCGAGTAGGCGAGCCGCGCCTTCAGATTGTCTTTGGTCAATGCGATCAAGGACGATGCGACGATTGTGAAGCAAGCAACGGCGAGCACCCAGTCTGTCGCCGGTAGGTCGCGCAAAAGGTCGATGCCGAATATATAGGCCGCCACTTTCAGCATCGCAAAGACGCCAGCTTTCACCACGGCGACGGCATGGAGGAGTGCTGAGACTGGCGTCGGCGCGACCATGGCATTTGGGAGCCAGAAGTGGAACGGCATAAGCGCCGCCTTGCCAATGCCGAAGGCGAACAGAAGCAGCAGCACGCTTCCAACAAGCGGAGTGACCTGTCCGTTCAGCAACCCTCCGGGCACGAAATCGAGCGATCCTGCGACCGTCGATGTCCCGACGATCGCCAGGAGAAACAGCCCAATTGATGTGCCGAGCAAGGTCAGAAGATAGATCTGTGCCCCGCGCTGGGCGTTTGCGTCCCCCTTATGGGCCACAAGCGGGTAGGTCGACACGGTAAGGATCTCATAGAAGATGAACAGCGTGAACAGGTTGCCAGCCGCAGCGACGCCCATAGCCCCCAGCAATGCGATCGCAAAGCACATATAGAAACGTGTCTGGTTTCGCTCGCGATTGCCGCGCATGTAGCCAATCGAGTAGAGCGAGTTAACGATCCACAGACCGCTCGCTACCAGAGCAAACAAAGCGCCAAGTGGCTCGAGCTTGAATGCGAACTCCAGCCCTGGCGCGGCTTGACCGAGATTGAGTGATGCGCCCTCGCCGCCGTCCATACTCGCAACCAATAGGATCGCGGTCACAAACAGGGCGCTCGCCCCGATCAGGGTCGACGCTTCCCGAAGATCTGGCACTGCGTCCAACAAGTAGATCGCCACCGCCGTCACGATGGGAATGATGAGGGTGGCAAGGAGTAATGTCTCGGGGCTCATGGTTGGCCCTCGATCATTGGTATGGCGGCATTGGCCGCTTCATTCGTCAATGCCAACACAGTTCCGGATTGGATACCAAACCAAAGCGTCGCAAGGGTCATGATCCATAATGGTATCAGGAGGATAAGCGGCGCTTCCTGGCGCACTTTGCGCGGATTGGCCGGAGGTTGGAAGAATACGGCCTGCAAAACACGGCCAACATAGATCACGGCCAATATGCTCGCGGCGACAATCACCGCGGCAGCAAAGCCCCACCCTTGATCCAGCATTGCTTGCAGGAGAAGCCATTTCGATTGAAAGCCAGCCGTCAGCGGCATACCGATCAGCGAGAATCCAGCGATTGCGAAGGCCGTCATGGTCAAGGGGGCGGCTCGGCCTAAACCTGCGAAGTCACTGATACGCGTGCCCTGATAGGTCAGTACGATCCCAGCAACGGCCATGAAAAGTGCACCCTTCAGCAAGGCGTGGCTGACCAAATGGAACAGTCCAGCTGACAGACCCGCAGCCGTACCGACCGACACCCCAAGCAAGATGTATCCGACTTGAGCAACCGAGGAGTAAGCCAACATCCGGCGAACATCGCTCTGGAAAATTGCCTGGAATGAACAGGCGAGCATAGCGATCATGGCGAGCGGGCCAAACAGAAAGACAAAATCTGTCCCAGGATCAAAAATGTTGGCGCTGAATACGGTGAAGGCGAACCTGACGAGGGCGTAGATGGCGACCTTTGTCGCCGTCGCTGATAGGAACATGGTGACGAAACTGGGTGCATAGGCATACGCATTTGGCAGCCAGAGATGAAGCGGCCAGGCTGCGGCCTTGATCCCCAGCCCGACAACGATGAACGCAAAGGCGGCCTGCGCTGTTCGGCTCGACCCCGATTGTGCGAGCTTGTCCGCGATATCAGCCATATTCAGCGTGCCGGTGGCGGCATAGAGAAAACCAACACCGATCACGAAAAAGGTCGCGCCGATTGTGCCCATGATCAGGTAGTTGAAGGCCGCTGGGAAGGCGCGTCGATCACGGTTCCCACCAAGCGCCACCAGCACATAGGTCGCGATCGAACTGATCTCCAGAAAGACGAACAGGTTGAAAGCATCGCCGGTGATCGCAACGCCAGACAATCCTGTGAAACAGATGAGATAAGCGGCATAGAATAGAGCGCGCTTCTCCTGTCGAACTTCGGCCGCAACCGTTGGCCAGGAAAATATCGCGGCCAAGAAACCGATGATCGTAATCAATAAGAGGAACAAGATGTTCAGCGCATCGACACGAAACTCAATGCCGATCGGCGGCGCCCAACCGCCCAGCGCATAAGACACGACCCCGCCGGGGGTTGTTTGAACTTCGCCGAGAAGCACAAGCGCACAAATCGTTGAGGCTGCTGTCGCAAGTATCGACAGACACCACGCCAAACGCCCGTTCGGCATAAAGCTGCTGATGCCAGCAAGCACCAGGGGCGTGATCACTAGCAGGATCGGCGCGTGCCTGAGCAAAAAGTCTGGAGACGATGCCATGATGGCTTCGATCATTCGCCACTCCCGATCACTTCGGGGTCGTCGGCATCTTGGGCATCGGCGATAGAGATGTCTTTTAGACGAACCTCGTCGCTTTCGATCGTGCCGTAGGATTCTCGAATGCGAACGACGAGGGCGAGCCCGACCGACAAGGTCGCGACGCCGACCACAATCGCTGTCAGTATGAGAACGTGTGGAAGCGGGTTTGAGTAAACCTCCTGAAGGCCAGTCAGTTCGAGTTGCTCGACACCGGCGACACTGCCCTCGGCCGCATCGTCCGGAACAGGGGAGCCATGATCTGTGGCTTCGTTTCCGTCGCCGGCAGCTGCCTCGGTATGCTCTCCGCTATCGTCCACCAGGGCTGGGTCGATCGGGCTGCCTTCGTCGTCGAGCTGGCCGGCATCATGACCTTCTACCGGCGTGTCTGGCACATAAACACGGCCATGATCATCGGCCTCGGAATGGCTACCATGTCCCCCGCCATGGCTATCGCCGTGACCAAGGGCGTCCTTGCCATAGAGGATTGGAGCGCTTCCGCCCGCGACCTTTCCGAGCGTTATATAGAACAGGAAGACAGACGTCTGGAAAACGGAAAGACCGACAAGGCGTTTGATCAGATTTGTCGATTGGAAGGTGATGTAGAGACCGACCATCATGAGGCCGATGATGGCCCAGTAATTGGCCCGTCCAAGGATAAATTCGACCATGCCGCTACCAGTCCTCGTCGCGTATTTCCGCGACGCGCCCGGCAAAGGCATAGAAGATTGTCACCATTGCTCCGGAGACGGTGAACAAAACACCAAGCTCAATCAGGAGGATGCCCAAATGCTGGCCGGCATGGCCGCCCTCTTCTTCCTCAACAAGAAAGTCGTAATCGAGATAGTCACCCCCATTTAGCATCGCCCAGATGCCAACACCTGCATAAAGCAGCAGTCCCGCGGATGCGACGCCGCGCGCAAACACAGCAGGGATCGCTTCGAGTGCGGCCGGAACGCCAAAAATGAGAGAATAGAGGATCACCGCTACAGCCAGGATAACGCCGGCCTGAAACCCTCCGCCGGGGCCATAATCACCATGAAACTGAACGTAAAAGGCGTACACGACAATGATCGGTATCAGGAACTTCGATATGACGCGGAGAATGACATGGCGGTCGTTCATGATTTCGGCCCCCGCTTCGATTTCGCCTTCGAAGACGAAAGGGACCGCTCGCCGAAGCCAAGCAAAAGGGCGACGGCGATGCCCGCCGCAAATATGACAGCGGTTTCACCCAGCGTGTCAAACCCCCGATAGCTGGCAAGCACGGCGGTTACGATATTCGGAACGCCGATCTCTGACTCCGTGCGTGCGAGGTATTCCGCCCCGACATACGCATTCGCCGGTGATGTTACAGAGCCGAGGGCCGGCAAATCAATGGTCGCGTAAATCAGAACGGCCCCTGTTGCGATGCAAACGAGGAGTGAGGCGACGTCGGTCAAACTCCGTTCCTCCTTGGCTTTTCGGGATGTCAGGAGCATCGCGCCAAGCATAAGTGCCGTTGAGATCCCGGCTCCCACCGCCGCTTCAGTGAAGGCCACGTCGACCGCATCGAGCGCGACGAACCACACCGCTGATACCAATGAATACGTGCCGGACAACATCACGATCGCAAACAGGCTGCGCAGGCGAATAATCGCCACGGCAATAACGAACAGCATAGCGAGGAAGCCGACGCTAATGAGTTCCAATTCGATAATCATAGCGGTGTTCCATCTTCGGGGTCGTCCACACGCCCGAAGTGCCCTGTCAGCGGTTCCAATTTTGCCGTATGCGCGGCGTTCGCGACGGCATGGGAGGCCGCTGGCCCCGTGACAAACAGGAAAATTCCGACTGCCAGCACTTTGATGAATATAAAACCTGTCGGGCTTAGGAGCGCCATGCCGAGCACGAGAGACAGGACCGCCCCGGTATCGGTGACGCTGGCGGCATGAAGCCGGGTATAGAAGTCCGGAAACCGCAACACACCTATGGCCCCGACCAAGGCAAGGAAACCACCGATGAGACAGAAGGCGGCCCCGGCGATCGGCCGAATGATCGCCCAGTAAGACGCGAGTGCTTGGAAAAATTCGATCATCTGCGCGCCCTGACATCTTCCGTGTCTCGACGCACAAGCGTGACCTGAAATGACCTATATCTGACGAATTTCAAGACTGCGATGGTCGCCACGAAATTGATCAGCGCGTACAGAATGGCAATGTCGAGAAAATCTGGCCGTCCCATAAAAAACCCAAGCACGCCAAGTAGAAGAACAATTTTTGTCCCGAAAGAGTTTACTGCCAATACGCGATCGTAAAGCGTTGGTCCGGTGAGGGCTCGGCTCAAAATTAAAGCCGTCCCAATGCAGAGAAGGAGCACCGATATACCAATCATACCGTCCCCTTTTCGCCGTCTATTGCGGCAAGAGCGCGCTGGTCCATTTCAACAAAGGCTTCTGGCTGGGCATTTTCCTCATAGAGGGCATGAACGAGGAGACGCCGCTCTTCTACCGCAACCGTCACCGTTCCCGGGGTCAGCGTGATCGAGTTTGCAAACAGTGTCTTTGCGAGATCGGTCTCGCATTGGGTGCCGACCTTCACGAGAACAGGCGATATATCGAGGTCAGCTTTCAAACACGCCCTGGCCACAGTGATGTTCGACTTGATGATTTCGACGATCAGCCACGGCAGATACAGCAGGATACCGGCAAACCGGAAGTATGGCGCGCCTTCGCGATCGAGTATGTCGAGCCTCGCTGCAAGTATAACCGACAACATTACCGAGATCGTGCCGAGCGAAAGCAGTAAGGGCGTGTAATGGCCAGACATTCCAAGCCAGAACGCAATCAGGCCAACAATAAGTCCAATTGCGTAAACCAAGCCCGCCAGACCTCTTCAAGACCGCGAATCTCCTCCGCCCTTAAGACCTAGTGCATTCTGTTTTCAAATGGAACCGTCGGATGACCCGTAGGCACATTTCAACGCTGCGAGGAGATAAAGTTATGTGCCAAATACGAGGGAAGCCGTGCGCTTCATTGTCGAAAAGAGCTCTTCAGCCACTTCGTCATCCTCCGAAGCGGCGGCGTCTCCGGCAAGACCGGTGCCCGTTAATGACCAATTCCAATATCGCAAAACCGTCTGCGCTTTTGCGACGCTGAGAGTGTCATATATCTCAATGACGTAAGCCAGTTGCGGATGATCCTCTCCGTCGTCCAGCGTTTCCGGCCGACGCAGGGAACGCCATAGCGCTCTTAGATGATTCCGACGCAATCCCGTGGCCTTGCAAAGAACGGCCAGGCCTTCGCCTCCCAGATCGCTGACAACCTTGGCAACACTTATGGGTTTCATACCGGCTATGTAGCCAATCTCCGACACGAGGTTGGGAGACATGCCGCTTTCGGCTGCCGTGTCGACCGCTTCTTCCAGACTGCCATAGTCGCTTCGCTCGATCGCCGCACGATTGCGCTGGCGACGCTCGATGGTCTGGATGGCTTTGCGGGCCACGGGATCCAACCAGTTTTCTTCGTTCATGATCTCGAACACATCGGAACATCGGTCGATCAGCATTTTTCGGTCGGCAGCGTATTTGGTCAGGATCAGCTTCCGCGTCTGGCCGTCCGACCACCAGAACATCGCCATGGCCTGGGCCGGTGCAAGCTCATCTCTCTGGACGAGCAAGGCGCAAAGATCCTCCATTTTCCGGGACACCATGACGAGCTTGTCCATCGCCACTTCGGATATAACTGCCCCTGAATTGCCGAGTAGATCCCGAAGCACTTGGGGCTCTTCGAATTCGATCAATGCTTCGACTTCCATAACGCTCACAACGCGGCGCGAAGCGATTACCAGCCTATGCTCAATGGATGTGGATCTTATAATATCGACCAGATCAGATGCATTGTAAGATGCGTTTTCCTCCAAAAGCAGGCGCGCAATATCGATGGAGCACTGGCTCAGATAACGCAACAGCCGCCGCGGAGCTTCGACCGTTTCCTTTAATCGATCGGCGCAAAGATAGCGCGCTTCGTCATCCGTATGGAACATCATATCGAGCAGGATATCGCCAGCGAGCGAACGCTCCTGCGGGGCAATTGCCGAGGCCGGTAAAGCAACCGTGTCAATCAGACGGCGTAGCAAAGCCAGTCTCGCCCGGCCCATTTGCGTGTCTTTGGTGAAGTCTGCGTCTGCCATATCTATCCCTTTGATAGAAGACAGAGTCTCGCAGGCTGGGGTTAACAGCTGGTAGACATCGCCCCTTTCACGGCGATGAGCCGATCAGTATCGCAACCGACGCCGGCGGCGGGGATGTGCCACCATGACAAGAACGCTCGCGACGATCATTGCGACCGCCAGCGTGAACAATAAGCCGCCATCTGTTGCCGTGTTGGCAGGGTCAAGCGAAACGGGGATCTCACGACCAAGCCAGGGTGACAGGTGCAGAACCAAAGCCCCTGAAAGCACTAGAAACGATATAAACGCGCCAAACCGCCGGGTTAGCGGAAACAATAGAAACAACGCCGCCAGTAATTCGAGCATCGCTGTCGCAACCCGGCCGGTTGGCTCGAACATCACATAGCCTGATCGATCTGCAAGGGTCTGAAAAACGATGTTCTCACCGGGAAGATCAAACAGCTTCACAGAACCGACGGGCGGATCAGGGAGAGGATGCACGGTTGCTTGGAGGAACATTGCAATCAAAAACAGTGAAAGCGCCCAGCTGACCAAGTGGCGGACAACCTGCATGATCTACTCCGTACACATCTACTGTTTCTCATCTTAACGCGACTGCAACGCGGAAAGCAATCAACCTTGGATACTGTGTTTCGGTTGCGCACCGCCGACGGTCGCCTATAGGCTTGCACGGAGCGAATGAGTTTGCAGCATGACCGATGGGCTTTCCCCTGAACTCAACGATGACGAGAGCGGCGATACGGAGCGACAAGCCGGCGATCGGCGCGCGCCGGTATCGGGCGTGTCCACGGCACTTGATGCAGGCAGCACGCTTTTGCCTACAGCAAGGTCACTCCTTGCCCGCCGATTGAAGCGAAATGTCAATGTCGAGCTGCCCGCCTATCTGATGGTCCAGTCGAGCTGGTTCGTTGCCTTCGGCTTGCAGATGGTTCTGTTTCCCTATCTCATTACCAATCGATTGGGCCTCGGCGGATTGGAACTTGGTCTGGCCAATATGGCGCTGTCGGCTCCTTCAGTGATTTTTCTCCTTCTCGGCGGTGTGGTGGCCGAGCGAATGGCGGGCAAACCGCTTCTGGTGTCCCTGCATGTGCTTGCCGGTCTGCCGGCATTTGCGCTCGCCGTGATCGTTATGACCGGTCATCTCGCCTACGCCTTCATGATCCTCTACGGTCTGATGATCGGCACGGTCGGCGCGTTCATGATGCCGGCGCGGGATGCGATCCTGAATGAGGTGATCGAGCGACGGTCTCGAATCGGATCTGGGATCACACTTCAGCAGGGCGTTGCATTTGCCACCCTCGCCCAATTCGCCGCCCAGATCGCCGGGCTCATCCTTGCCGGATATGCCGACAAGCAGACCATGATGCCGGGTTGGCTCGGCGGGTTCGGCATCGGCCCGATCGATGCCTGGCGTTTGGTGGCGGTTCAGGGAATCGTTTTGACGCTTGGGGCCGCCTTTGCCCTGTATCTTGCTCGAGGCCGGCAAGTGGTGACCGGTCGGTCGGGACTGGGGGCCACGTTCGGCGACATCAAAGACGGCTTTGTCGCTGTCCGTGAAAGCCCGACACTGTCAGCCATGACCGTTCTGATGTTTGGTGTCGGTTTTTTTGTGATCGGCTCCTTTCTTGTGGTTCTGCCGATTGTGAACCGGGATCTTTATGGCCTCGGCTCGGACGGTATCCGGGATATGTTCGTCACCTTCTGGCTTGGCGCATTTCTCTCTTCGGTCGTGCTATCGGTGTTTCGCAATATCAAATACCCCGGCCGGCTGTTGCTGAGCGCGCAGTTTCTTGGCTGTTTGATTATCCTCATTTTGGTGCGCGATGTGCCCCATGAAGGCTTTCTCACGATCGTCTTTGGCTGGGGTTTGGCGGCTGGCATTTCCATCGCGATGAGCCGGGCGATTGTACAGAAGGCGGCCCCGAAAGCGCAGCTCGCCCGCGTGTTGTCGATCTATCAACTCGGCTTCATGGCCGGAGCTCCGTTTGGGGCAGCGCTGATGGGCTATCTGACCGATATGTTTGGGCCGCAAAAGGTGGCGATTGTGCCGTCTCTCGGCATGACATTGGTGATCACCTTTATGGTGCTGCAGACCCCGATCTGGAATATGCGCGAAGACCAAAACACCTGATACGCGAACCCTTGGCATTGAATTTGCTACCTCAGATGGTGGGCTGGGGAGGCCTTAATGCTGGAGCCTATGACGAAGCGGCAAATGCTTGAGCGGCGGATCAAGTCCCACGTTCATGCCCAGGAAGACCGCAATCGCGCCGCCTTGAAATCGGTGCGCGAAAAAATCTCTGGATTGAACGGTCCTAGCCGGGCCCATCCAACGCCGGAGGACTGGCCGCCGGAAGCTGTGACCGCGGAAACACCACGGCAGATCGACTTTCTGACGGCCTGCTGGATTGTGTTCGTCGCATTGGTCGGCCGTGTCGCGTTTCGGGGATAGGGTCTTATTTGTCTCTGTATGGTGGCTGCGCCTGCGGGAGTCTTTGATTGTTCCCGGAATGCTCACGCATTCCATGGAACGCGCTCAAGGCTGATCTCATCCTCTTGACTTGTCATCCCGGGCGACGCGCTGGCGCGGAGACCCGGGACCCAGAACTGGCTGCGCTCTTTGTCTCTCTGGGTCCCGGATATTTGCTGACGCAAATCCCGGGATGACAGATTGGTGGTTGTTCCCGGAATGCTCGCGCATTCCATGGAACGCGCTCAGGGCTGTTTTTGTTTGACCCCCGCTTCGGCTGCGCCT
>JBCBUY010000052.1:0-20519 GCA_039817885.1 Pseudomonadota bacterium
ACTCGTAAAACAGGCCTTCCTGCATCACCTGCTTGTCGCCCATCATCGCACCGCTCCGAGACCATGGATCCTGAAATCAGTGAATCAGAGTTCGCCTGTAAATGCAGGGACTTTTTCAACACTATCGACCCAAAGCGGACCTTAGCGGCCAGTCTAATCCCCACCCAAAGGTCCTTGGCTGCCGTCCTCCTCCCCAAAGGGTTCGGTGATGTCGGCGTTGAAGATCTCCTGGATCTGATCGAGGGCATCGCGGAGATCACGCGCCCGACCGGACTGCACGAAGGTGCGGGCATAGTGTTTCGCGAGATCCGAGAGAAAAAGCCCGACCTCGTCGAGCCCCTGCAGGAACAGGGGATCGAGCATGACCTTCGGCTCTTCGTCTTCGCTCGGGAAAACCACCAACACCGGCTGCGGCACACCATCATCGCGCATGGACGCTAATCTCCTTGGTTTGGCCCTTCAAGGCGACTGGCAATGGCATCGATTCTGGCGGACGCATCCACCAAAGCCGCGGCGGCGCGGGCCTCCACCCGGTTTTGCGGCGGATCTGTTTTCATTGCGTCGTTCTCATCCATCAGCGCGAGGGCAGCGATCAGCAATAGCCGAGACTCTCCGATATCACCGACCGCGCCAGCGATCTGGCGAACGCGTTTGTCGAGCCGCATGCCGAATTGGACGAGCTTTTTTTCCTGTCCGGGAGCGCAGGCAATCGAGTACCGTTTTCCGTAGATCTCGATATCAGCTTTCGACATCGTCCTCTCCTGTTCGTTCCAAGGCGGCGCGCACCTCTTCGATGGCGGCCCCAAGGGCCGCGGAGGCTTCATCTGCCAGGGCCTGCAGCTCAGACTCTCGAGCAAGGGAGGCGTCGAGTTCTTCGGCGAGCCTCGCCCGATCCTGGGTCAAGGCTTCAATTTCCCGCCGCACCACGGCCGGGTCGCCCGCCTGCTCCGACAGGCGGTCCATCTGCGCTTCCAATCGGCGCAGGGCACCATCGAGTTTGGCGGCCGCCTCGTCGAGATTCGTCATCTTTCCCACATATCAGGGCATATGCACTGCTGCCAAGCAGCTTGACGGCAAGGGCTCCCTTGTCCATGCCGCATTCGACACTGGTTGATAAGGGATTCGGGGCGATGGCTGTGACTCAAACCGATATGGCAAATGCAATCCGGGCGCTGTCCATGGATGCCGTTGAAGCTGCTGGATGCGGACACCCGGGTATGCCCATGGGCATGGCCGACGTGGCGACGGTCCTGTTCACGAAGTTTCTGAAATATGATGCGAGCGAGCCAAACTGGTTTGACCGTGATCGGTTTATTCTGTCGGCCGGCCATGGCTCGATGCTGATCTATGCGCTGACCTATCTCACGGGCTATCCCGGCATGGACATTGATCAGATCAAAAATTTCCGCCAGCTCGGCTACAAAACGGCTGGTCACCCGGAATATGGCCATGCGCCGGGTGTCGAAACGACTACGGGGCCGCTGGGGCAGGGCATTTCCAATGCCGTTGGCTTTGCCATGGCCGAGGAACATGTGGCGGCACGCCATGGTTCTGATCTCTGCGATCACCATACCTATGTCATTGCCGGCGATGGCTGCCTGATGGAGGGGATCTCCCAGGAAGCGATTGCCCTTGCCGGACATCAGAAGCTTTCGAAGCTCATTGTTCTTTGGGACGATAATGGCATCACAATCGATGGATCGGTCGACCTTTCAGACTCAACAGATCAACTCAAACGCTTCGAGGCGTCAGGCTGGGACACCTCCACCGTTGATGGACATGATTTTGCGGCGGTCGAGGCGGCGATTGCGGCCGCCAAAACGACGGACCAGCCGAGCCTCATCGCCTGCAAGACAGTCATCGGCAAAGGGGCACCGACCAAGCAGGGCACATCCGGGGCCCATGGCGCGGCCCTTGGCGAGGATGAGATTGCAGGGACGCGGGAAGCGATTGGCTGGCATCACGCGCCTTTCGAAGTTCCGGAGGATATCCTCTCGGCGTGGAGGGATGCCGGCGCGCAGGGCGCTGCGGCTCGCGAAAAATGGGAAGCGCGCCATCAGGCGTCACCGAACAAGGCGGCATTCGACACGGCATTGGCCACAGATCTGTCAGCGCTTGGGCCTGCCATCGATGCCTATAAGAAACACCTCGCTGCCGAGCCTGTGAAAGTCGCGACCCGTAAGGCCAGCGAGATGGCTCTGAATGTGATCAATGAAACGCTACCCTTTACCATGGGTGGGTCGGCCGACCTCACGGGATCGAACAATACGAAAACGGGTCAGCTGGGTGTCTTTTCAGCCGAAGACCGGTCGGGCCGCTATGTTTATTACGGCATTCGCGAGCACGGCATGGCGGCGGCGATGAATGGCCTCGCGCTCCATGGCGGTATCATTCCCTATGGCGGCACATTCCTTGTCTTTACCGACTACTGCCGTCCGAGCATTCGCCTCGCTGCGTTGATGGGCGTGCGGAGCATCTATGTGATGACCCATGACAGTATCGGCCTCGGCGAAGATGGTCCGACCCACCAGCCGGTGGAGCATGTCGCGGCGCTTCGGGCCATGCCGAATCTCAACGTGTTCCGGCCCTGCGACGCAGTGGAAACCGCGGAGTGCTGGCAGCTCGCACTTGAGGATACTGATACACCGAGTGTCATCGCGTTGACGCGGCAAGGACTAGAGCAACAGCGGACTACTCATTCCGAAGAGAACCTCTGCGCTCGGGGAGCTTATGTGCTGCAAGATGTGGAAGGCGCTGCAGTGACTCTCATCGCCACGGGCTCCGAGGTTGAGATTGCCGTCGCGGCCAAAGCTGCACTTGCGGAACAGGGCATCGCGGCACGTGTGGTGTCGGCCCCATCTTTTGAGCGCTTCGCCGAGCAAGACGCGGCGTATCGGAAATCGGTGTTGGGAACGGCTCCACGCATCGGCATCGAGGCCGGCGTGCGCCAGAGCTGGGATGCGTTCCTCGGCCCGGATGACGCCTTCATCGGTATGTCGACCTTTGGCGCGAGCGCCCCGATCAAGGATCTCTATGAACACTTCGGAATTACGGCGAAGGCTGTGATCGAGGCTGCCAAAGCAGCCATCGCTTGACCGATGACCACCATCGGAACACCGCTCTCGCCGTCAGCAACCAAAGTCATGCTGCTTGGCGCGGGTGAGCTGGGCAAAGAGGTCGCGATTGAGCTTCAACGGCTCGGCGTCGAAGTCATCGCTGTTGATAGATACGAGAACGCCCCGGCCATGCAGGTCGCCCATCGGTCCCATGTGATCGATATGACGGACGCGGCAGCTCTGCGAGCCTTGGTCGAAGACGAAAAGCCGGACCTGGTCGTTCCCGAAATCGAGGCGATTGCCACAGATGAATTGGCGCGCATAGAAGCTGATGGCGTCGCGACGATCATCCCGACGGCCAGGGCGACACAGCTAACGATGGATCGTGAGGGCATCCGCAGGCTTGCCGCTGAGGAGTTAGGCCTGCCGACCAGCCCCTATGCCTTCGCCTCGTCGGCGGAGGAATTGGCGGCTGCGGCTGACGAGATTGGATACCCGGTCTTCGTGAAGCCCGTGATGTCGTCGTCTGGAAAGGGTCAGTCGCGCGTGATCTCGGCAGACGATATCGCCGATGCCTGGGACTACGCCCTGGAGGCCGGCCGTAAGCGCGACACGCGGGTGATCGTAGAGGGACAGGTCGATTTCGACTTCGAGATAACGCTCCTGACGGTGCGAACAGATGAGGGCACATATTTTTGCGATCCAGTCGGCCATCGCCAGGAAGACGGGGATTATGTCGAAAGCTGGCAGCCGCAACCCATGACGATTGTGGCACTGGCAAATGCCCAGGAAATCGCTGCCAAAGTGACAGATGCGCTCGGCGGACGAGGGCTGTTCGGTGTCGAGCTTTTCGTGAAAGGCGACGAGGTCTGGTTTTCCGAAGTGAGCCCCCGACCCCATGATACAGGCCTGGTCACACTTGTGTCCCAGCATCAAAGCGAGTTCGCCCTGCATGCGAGAGCGATTCTCGGTTTGCCGATCGATGTGGCATCGCGGTGTGAAGGCGCAAGCGCCGTTATCTATGGAGGAGTGGACGAGGACGGCGTCGCCTTCGACGGAGTTGAAGAGGCCCTAGCGGTCCCGGGCACGGAACTTCGCCTGTTCGGGAAACCGGTAAGTTACATGAAACGTCGAATGGGCGTGGCATTGGCACGCGCAGAAAGCATCGAAGAGGCGAGGGATCGGGCGTCAAAAGCAGCGGCGGCCGTTGAGGTTCGGTCTGTTACTCTTCCCTGAAATCACGGCAGGTGCTGTCAGCGACCCGGAAATGACCAACTTTCCGGCCTCTTCCGTCAAAGTAGACCAGCAGCACCGGGATGGATTGTCGGTCGAGGCTGCTGCCAAAATATCTGCGGCATTGCAGTTCCTCGCACATTTCATTCCGAAAGCAGCGGTCCGCATTGTCGGTCATGCTGTAATGGAACACGAGCTGGCTGCCCCGCGCTTCGGCATGTTCCACTTTTGCAAAAAGATCCGGCTTGAATCGCCGTTTCATACCGATCGCTTTGGCTCTTAGCCATTGTCTGCGCTCCTCGGCCCCGGCATTGTGGAAGTCGAAATTGTCCGCTTTGAAGGCGTAATAGTTCCCGAACGCGAAGCTCGCGAAGACAATGATACCGGTGATGATCCTCATGATCATGGTGAGCCAGGCCCCTTTTGAATATCGGCATAGAATAGGGTTAAGTGGCAAATATTGCGTGATAGATGCCGCCCGAATTGCGCATATACCGGCGACAAATTGGAAAGGTCTGCCCTGGGGCAGGACGCCGCTCTGGACCTAATTGGACCACGGGGTTACACCGGCCCGGAATCTGCATAAACGCGCCAATACATACCGTTTCAGGAGACATTTCATGGCAGTACGCGTGGCTATTAACGGCTTCGGCCGGATTGGTCGGTTGGTCCTTCGCTCGATTATCGAGCACGATCGCCAGGACATTGAGGTCGTCGCCATCAACGATCTCGGACCCGTGGAGACCAATGCCCACCTCCTTCAATATGACAGCGTACATGGCAAGCTGCCGATGGACGTCACTGTTGAGGGCGATGAGATCGTCGCAGGCCCGCGGCGGTTCAAATGCCTTTCAGAGCGCGACCCTGCGAAGCTGCCCTGGGGTGAGATGGGCGTCGATATCGCTATGGAATGCACCGGCATCTTTACCGCCAAGGAAAAAGCCTCTGCTCACTTGGAAGCCGGCGCAAAGCGTGTGCTTGTGTCGGCTCCGGCGTCCGGCGCGGACAAGACGATCGTGTTCGGGGTCAACCATGACACGCTGGGCTCCGACGACATGGTTGTCTCAAATGCGTCGTGTACGACCAATTGCCTGTCACCTGTTGCCAAGGTTCTGAACGACACGGTCGGTATTGAGCGCGGCTATATGACAACGGTGCATGCTTATACGGGCGACCAGCCGACGCTTGATACAATGCATAAGGATCTTTATCGCGGCCGGGCGGCGGCGCAATCCATGATCCCGACATCGACGGGTGCAGCAAAGGCTGTCGGCCTTGTCCTGCCAGAGCTTGCCGGAAAGCTCGATGGGTCTGCCGTCCGGGTGCCGACACCAAATGTATCCATGGTGGATCTCGTCTTTGATGCCGGTCGTGAGACCACGATTGAAGAGATCAATGGTGCCATCAAGGCGGCGTCCGAAGGCGCTATGAAAGGTGTGCTGGGCTACTCCGAAGCGCCGCTTGTTTCCGCCGATTACAACCATAATGCCGCGTCCTCGACGCTTGCGGCGAGCGGGACCAATGTCACCGACGGCAAGCTTGTCCGCGTCTTGAGCTGGTATGATAATGAGTGGGGCTTTGCCACGCGGATGTCGGACACCGCGCTCGAACTGGCAAAACACATTTAGATTGAAACGCCCGCCCTCATCCGGCGGGCGTTTGAGTATTGGGGGCGCGACGACGCCATGAGTAGTTTTAAGCGCATCAGCGACGCTGGGGATCTGACCGGCAAGACAGCCTTAGTTCGGGTCGACTTGAACGTCCCTATGGATGGAGACCAGGTCACTGACACAACCCGGATTAAGGCCGCGAAGCCGACGGTCGATGCCCTGACGGACGCCGGTGCGAAAGTCGCGATGCTGGCGCACTTTGGGCGACCAAAGGGAACACCCATCGTCGACATGAGCCTTGAGCGGCTGAAACCAGCGGTCTCTGATGCGTTCGGCGTGCCGATTTCATTTGCAGCCGATTGCACTGGAGACGAAGCCAAATCGTCAATCGCAGGTTTGCCCGACCGCGGCGTGATCCTGCTAGAGAATACGCGCTTCCACCCCGGCGAAGAAAAGGGCGACGACGCCTTGGCTCGGGGCATGGCGGCCCTCGGTGATATCTACGTAAATGACGCCTTCTCGGTATCCCATCGCGAACATGCCTCGACGGCCGTGATTGCCAAACATCTCCCCGCTTTTGCGGGCCTTACAATGGAGCGGGAGCTCGACGCCCTCGACAAAGCGCTCGGCAATCCCGATCGCCCAGTGTTGGCAGTTGTCGGCGGCGCAAAGGTCTCGACGAAGATCGATCTCCTGAAAAACCTTGTACGGAAGGTCGATGCGCTCGCCATAGGCGGGGGGATGGCAAATACATTCCTCGCCGCGCGCGGATATTCCGTCGGCAAATCGCTATGCGAACATGATCTCGCCGATACCGCAAAAGAAATAGAGCGAGCCGCAAAAGAGGCCGGCTGCGACATCCTTCTGCCAAGGGATTTGGTTGTGGCGAAAGAGTTTGCGGCGAACGCCCCTCATCGGACCTGCGGCCTCGATGAGGTGGCGGACACCGAGATGATCCTCGACGCAGGTCCCCAGACGGTCGCAATCCTAGCGGCGGCCATGGACGCGGCAAAAACGCTGGTTTGGAATGGCCCGCTCGGGGCATTCGAAATCGCCCCCTTTGACCGGGCAACGGTACAGGCCGCCCAGGCAGCTGCCGTGCGATGCAAGACAGGCGACCTGATTGCCGTGGCTGGCGGCGGCGATACGGTCGCCGCCCTGAACCATGCCGGTGCCGCCGACGATTTCACCTTCGTGTCGACCGCTGGCGGTGCATTTCTTGAATGGATGGAAGGCAAACCGCTTCCGGGCGTGGAAGCATTGAGAAACGGAATCGAGTAGGAGTAGAGGCTCACCCATGTATGATGATGGATTGGATATGACGAAGACACAAATGCGCGAACAGGTCGCCGCTCGAAACGGCTTTATCGCAGCCCTTGATCAGTCCGGCGGGTCAACCCCGCGGGCGCTGCACAATTATGGCATTCCAGCGGACTCCTATGCGAGCGAAACTGAAATGTTCGAGCTGGTTCACCAGATGCGTACACGGATGATGACGTCACCCGCCTTCACAGGCGAAAAAGTGCTCGGTGCCATTCTTTTTGAGCGCACCGCTGAAAGCATGGTCGAAGACCTGCCGACATCGACCTATCTCTGGGAGAAGCGCGGCGTTGTGCCCTTCATCAAGGTAGACAAGGGCCTCGCCGACGAGGCCCATGGTGTGCAGCTGATGAAGCCGATGCCTGAGCTCGACAAGCTGTTGGACCGGTCGAACGAACTCGGAATATTCGGAACCAAAATGCGCTCGGTGATCAATGCGGCAAACGCTGAAGGCATCGCAGCAAATGTGGCCCAGCAGTTTGAAGTCGGTCAGCAAATCCTTGCCAAAGGTCTGATGCCGATCCTCGAACCGGAGATCACAATCACAATTGAGGATAAGGCTGACGCTGAAGTGCTTCTGCGCGACGAGATCCTGAAGAATCTCGACGCTCTGCCGGAAGATCAGCAAGTCATGCTGAAACTGTCGCTCCCGGAAGTGGCCAACCATTACAAGCCTCTGGTCGACCATCCGCGGACCCTGACAGTGGTCGCGCTGTCGGGCGGGTATCCGCGCGCGCAGTCAAACCAAATGCTGTCTCAAAACTCAGGCATGATCGCGAGCTTCTCTCGCGGTTTCAGCGAAGGTCTCAAAGCGGATATGACCGATGCAGCATTCGACGCCATGCTGGCAGAGTCGATTGAGTCGATCTATCGGGCGTCCATTGCTGGATAGCATCGCTTGACGTTTGCCAGTCCCCCCGCTTAGGCGGGAGTGATGGAGCATGAGACAAAACTTTATCTGATTACGCCGCCGCGTCTCGTCGACCCGGCGGCGTTTCTGCAAACACTGGAATCGGTTCTCAGCACAGAGGCTGTGACAGCCGTGCAGCTACGTTTGAAAGCAGAAGACAATATCACGGCGGATCTGGCGGCAATGCGCGAGATTGCAGATGACTTTGTGTCTCTTGTTCAGTCGTCACAAGCTGTCGCGATCATGAACGATTCCGCTGAGCTGGCCGAAACGAGCGGTGCGGACGGCGTCCATCTTGGGCAAAGGGACGGATCGATCAAAGAGGCGAGGGCGCGGCTCGGCGATGATGCGATCATTGGTGCGACCTGCCATGACAGCCGCCACCTCGCCATGGTCGCAGGGGAGGAGGGAGCTGCCTATGTGGCCTTTGGCGCATTCTTCCCCACAGACACGAAGCACACAGAACATCGTCCGGATCCAGACATACTGACCTGGTGGCAGGAAGTAATGGAAATCCCCTGTGTCGCGATTGGCGGCATAAATATCGATAACGCGCCGGGGCTCATCAGGGCGGGCGCTGATTTTCTCGCCGTATCCTCCGGCCTCTGGGCACATCCAGATGGACCATCCGCCGGCGCTTTGGCCTTCAAGGCCGTGATTGACGCAAACCTCACCGCCCACGAAACAAGCTGATGGCGAAGCTCTACTTCAATTATTCCGCTATGAATGCCGGTAAGTCGGCGATCCTCCTGCAGGCGGCCTACAATTATCGCGAGCGCGGCATGAATGTGCTGCTGCTGAGACCGACAACAGATCATCGAGGGCCCGTCGGTGAGATTACGTCGCGCATCGGCCTTTCGGCCCCGGCTGATATGATCCCGCCGGACCGCAATGTGAGAGCGCATATTGAGGACCGGCACAGAGACACACCGCTTGCTTGCGTACTCGTCGACGAAGCACAATTCCTGACCGAAGAGCAGGTCTGGCAGCTGGCGGAAATAGCGGATGAGGCAGGGATCCCCGTTCTTTGCTATGGCTTGCGCACTGACTTTGCCGGAGCGCTGTTCCCGGGCAGCGCCGCGCTCCTCGCGATCGCTGACAATTTGCGGGAAATTAGAACCATATGCTGGTGCGGCAGAAAGGCGACCATGACGGCCCGGATCGGGGCCGACGGCAAAATCGTTTCAGAGGGCGCGCAGGTGCAGGTCGGCGGCAATGAAAGCTATGTCAGCCTCTGCCGGTGGCATTGGCGAAACGGTGACCTCGGTGAATAGCCACGACATGGCCGCTACCTTTGCTTGACCCGCCCGGCGGCCACGGCTACCCCGCCACCAAACACAGAAGAGGATTTCGACCCCATGGCCAAGATCAATGGCAACGAGATCAAGCCCGGCAATGTGATCGAGCATCAGGGCAGCGTCTGGCGCGCGATGAAAACAAACTCGGTCAAGCCGGGTAAGGGCGGTGCGTTCAATCAGGTTGAACTCCGCAATCTTATGAATGGGTCCAAGCTGAACGAGCGGTTTCGGGCCTCGGAGACAGTCGAGAAAGTCCGCCTCGAGCAAAAGGACCACCAATTCCTCTTCGGTGATGATGAGACATTGACCTTTATGGACACGGAGAATTTCGAACAGATCGAACTCCAGCGCGACTTTGTCGGCGAGCAGGCGGCCTATTTGCAGGACGGCATGACCGTCCAGATCGAGTTTTACGAAACGACACCGCTTGGAGTCGCGCTCCCGGAACAGGTCACTTTGGAGGTTTTGGAGACCGAGCCGGTCGTGAAAGGCCAAACCTCGGCCAACAGCTTCAAGCCGGCCCAGTGCGATGGCGGGCTGCGCATTATGGTGCCGCCCTTCATCAATCAAGGAGAGAAGATTGTCGTCCAGACATCGGACTCCACCTATCTCAAGCGCGCAGATAGCTGATCAGAGATGTCACGCCCTTCTCCCGTCGGATCCGTGATGATCAAGGCCGCGCGGGCCGCCGCTGCATCCCTGTCGCGCGATTTCTCAGAAGTCGAACACTTGCAGGTCTCCAAAAAGGGACCTGGAGATTTTGTCTCCAATGCTGACCACCGGGCAGAAGAGATCATCTATGATCAACTGACAAAAGCACGCCCCGGCTACGGCTTTGTCATGGAAGAGCGCGGCGTCGTTGAGGGCTCTGACAAAACCAATCGATTCATCGTCGACCCGCTCGATGGCACGTTGAATTTTCTGCATGGTCAACCACATTACGCGGTCTCCATCGCGCTGGAGCGCGAGGGACAGCTGCTCACCGGCGTCGTCTACGATGTCGCCAAGAATGAGATCTTCTGGGCCGAAACGGGCAGGGGAGCCTGGCTCGAAAATCGGAAATTGAGGGTCGCTGTCAGATCCAAGCTGAGTGAGGCGGTTGTCGCCACCGGCACGCCCTGGATCGGCAAATCCGAGGCTGCGCATCAAAAGTTCTGGGGTGAACTTGCCGCACTGACCCCACAGGTTGCGGGCATTCGTCGCTATGGGTCTGCGGCCTTGGACCTCGCCTGGGTTGCTGCCGGCCGGTTCGATGCCTTTTGGGAGCGTGGTCTGCAGCCATGGGATGTCGCAGCCGGAATGGTGCTCGTGCGCGAAGCGGGCGGCTATATTGAGGAAATGGATGGAGGCGATGCGCTTCGAACCGGCAATATCTTGGCTGCCAATGAAGCCTTGTTGAAGCCGCTTCATGACCGCTTGCGCAAGGGGCATAGCTTCGCGGGCGCATCTGATTAGCGCCAAGCGCCAGGGCGCGCAGCAAAAGAGACGCATAACCGGGCTTGCTATGCGGTCCCTGTTCAGTTATGTCGCCCATCTTTGGAAATTCCAGCGCTTTCGGGCGCACGTTACGTATGCAGGTTCGCCATGAAATCAGAAGGCCATCCCGATTATCATTTCATCACAGTGGTGATGACTGACGGCACCGAATATCAGACCCGATCAACCTACGGCAAAGAGGGGGATCGTCTCGTTTTGGATATCGACCCGACGACCCACCCGGCCTGGACCGGCGGCAATCAGACCTTGCTCGATCGTGGCGGTCGGGTCTCTCGCTTTAAAGACAAATTTAAAGGCTTCATGTAAGCTTTCACCCAATCCCAAGCGGACCTCTCCGCGAAAGATAGCCCCCGGTTCAAGAGTGCCGGGGGTTTGTTTTTGTCGGTCGACATTTCCGGACCGCCGATGCGCGATAACCACATGTGTTAACAATTCCTGCACGCCTCTTTACGTTTAGAAGATCGCCGCATAATCTTGAGTCGGATCAGTGGGTGGGATCGAGATGATGATCGATTTGCATTGGCGTTTTTGGGTCGCAGGACTGGCGACGGTTGCGGCAGGCGCTTTGGCGTCTGCGCAGGCTCAAGCGCAGATACAGAAAGCAGATTGTTACGAATTTCTACTCGAGGTTGGCTCAGGACAAAGAGCAGACGGCGTCGCGAATATATGCCTTGATGCAGCACGGGATAGTCTCGCGAATGATGTGACAAAAGGCCTGGCTTGGCGCCATGCTGCCATTGCAAGTTTCAAGTCGAACCAGCCGAATTTGAGCGATGCCCTCGGTTTCATGAATTTGTCCTATACCGAGTTGGGGAACTCAGATTCCAATCTCGTGCTTGAGGGCAACCTTAGGCTCTGGGACAGAAAGAAACTGGGCCGGCGAGACCGGCGCGCGCATGAACCTGCGCGGCAGGCCTTTTTGTTTACGCGGGCGACGGACTTTGCCGACATTGCGCTGGCCGCGAACGCCGCTGGTCAATGTGATCCATCTTGTGCCCGGAATGCGCTTGACGCACTAGAGGATCCTGTCGTGTCGGGCATTCTGTTCGGTTACAGAACCAGCGACCCTGCCCAAGTCAGCAGATATTACTTCTTGAAAGGGCGGTTGAACGAGAGCATTGGAACCAACCGCGCGGATGAAGCGATTTCGGCCTATCGACAAGTAGATCGGACGTCCTCTAATTGGCCGGAGGCGAGGGGTCGGATTGCGGCAATTGCTTTAGCGGCATCCGGGCAGTACGGATCTCGGTCGCGCGCGGAACTGGAACAGAAGATCAGTTATCTGAGGCAAGTTCTGCAACCAGACATAGACCCTAATAACCTTCAAGTATTGGCAAGTCTCGGAGATGCATACGGAGCGCTTGCACGCCCGCCGATTAACCTTGGCGAAGCTGAGTTTCGTAACGCTGAGCTTGCCTATACACAATTCCTAACCGTGCAAGGGGGAACAGGTGCAGACGCGGCGGTGATGGAAGGTAGGCTCGGCTCTATTTACGCCGATTGGGCAAAGTACATCGAAGCAAGGGCAAATAATGTGCCTGCGGAGCTTCGTCGTGCTGAAGAGTATCGCGAGCTGGCCATCGTCAGGTTTGAGCGGGCGGCCGCGGCAGGTGCAACCTCCCCGGATGCACAAATCATGATTGCCGATGATGCATTCTCAAAAGGAAATTGGGCGGGGGCCGCCGCCGCCTATGGCAATGCTGCGGGAATTTTCGAGAATTTGCCAACTCCCCAGCTCCAATCAGCCGGCGAGAACTATTTGAAACAAGCCAATGCCCATAAATTGAACAACGACATCGTTGCCAAGGGTGTGGCCCTGGCGAATGCAGAAAGAGTAGACCGCTCATCAGCCAAAATCGCGATGGAGCGTGCCGCGTTTCTATCTGATCAAGGTTCGGTTAGCGCAGCCCGAGGGCTGTATGCGGGTGTGGCCGGTTTGTCGAACACGCGGTCCTATCGCGATGCTGAGATACATAGAGGCAGAGCTTACTATGAACTCAGTCTCCTCGATTTGCAGACAGCGGCTAGGCGTTCCAACGGAAGCCCAATCGCCAGCGATGCGATAATTAGCTATGCGGACCAGGCGATCGCTTATGGGACCGATGACGGTGCCAGGTACCGTCGACATGCTTGCCTGGTCAGGGTTCTGGGCGCGCGAAAGTGGATTTTGGAGGCCAATCAGGCCCATTGCCTGTCTGGCGGAACCGCCGACACAAATCTCGTGAAAGCGATGTTTCTGATGCGGCGCGCTGCGGCGCAGTACTCCGATAATGATCGCTATGATAGCAATAGAGCTCAAATCCGCCGGCGTGCCCGTGACGCCTTCTTGCCGATCAACCCCAATGATCGCAATATCAACTTTGAGGGATTTGGTCTCCCGGGAGAGCCCGTCAGGCGTGCTGACCCCCAAACCGGGCAAGGCGGCATTAAGCGAGAAGCATATCTCCTTTTCCTCAAGGAGATTACTGAATTGTGCAATTTCGACGGAGGGGGTCGCGCTGAGTTGCCGGAGCGGTATAAGAATCAGAGAAGCATGGTTCTTGATTTCTGGAACTATTATCAAATGACGGAGTGCGTGGCTTAATGCCCTCGGGATCAGGTGCTGAAAAGCGAAGGAAGTAAACATGGCCAGTAATGATCAGTATGGCGGACATGTGCCGGTCGTGATCGAAGATCGGACGATCTTTCACCCACCAGAAATTCAGGCGCAACGCGTGGGCAATGGTGGCGGCTCGCAAGTGGTCACGCGGCAATCGCCGCTTATGGGGGTTATCGCATTGCTTGCTATCGCAGCGTGCGGCGGACTTGGATATTTGATGTACCAACAGAATGTTCAAATCGAAAACTTGAAAACCGCCGACAACACGGAAGAGCTCGAGAAGCGCGATGCAACGATAAGAGACCTACAAACCCAAGTTGCAGGTTTCGAAGCAGCACAATTGGAGTATAGCACAGTCGCGCGTCTTTTGAGCAATGGCGAAACCACCCGCAAGAGCATCGAAGACCTTCTGGCGCAGCCTTTGCGCGCAAATATCAGCCAGCCACAAAGAGTTAAAGATGCTCTAGAGGCGATCCCAGAGAGCGGCGAGAAAGTTGCCGAAGACGCGCTTCAAGAACAGTATATCGACAAACTTGACGAAGCTTACCAAGTCGTTTGGGGCTGGCCCGAACGACCTGAAACACGATCATCTAACAACCGGAGACGTGTGGACTAATCGTTAGGCGATAGTGAACCCAAGGCCCTTCTCATGACTGACTTATTCAAACAAACCGTTGAGCGCGTCACCACGACGACCGACGATATGCAGCTTCTGTTCAAACCCACGACAGAGGAAGACAAAAAGGCCACCGTGCCGGACCTGGATGCCCTGTCACAGGATTTCAAATCCTCAACCGACTGGGATATTCCGGAAGCCTATCTCTGCCTGATTATCGCTGCGGCCTTTGCCGATGGCGACCTCGCCGAAGAAGAGCGCGATGAGATTGCTGCCCTCGTGAAACGCTCTCGCACGATGAAGCGATTGAACGCTGATGGCCTTGCCCGGGCGAACCAAGTCGTCAACCGCCGCATGGCTGAACGGGGCGCTGACCTGTCAGCGGAGCAGGCCTGTCAGACACTGCCCATGGATATGCGCCTGTCGGTATTTGCCCACTGTGTCGACATTGTCCTCGCCGATGGTGAGCTTCATCCGACCGAGGCGACATTTCTGAACCAAATAACAGCCTGGATGAGCCTCGACGCCGAAGACGCCAAAAATGTTCTGACATCGATTATGATCAAGAACCGCTACTAGACGGCACCTACATCTGCGCTGAGGCGCAATGACAAGACAATAAACACCCCCCGGTCCCGATGTCCGGGGGTTTGTTTTTGCGGGGGTATTTTCCGAACGGAAACGATTTATTCAAATGGACCGGGCGACCACACTTGACGTTGGATGCCGCTTCCCCCATTACCGTTGACCATAACCGGATGCGATTATATTTCGCATCGACGGACGGAGGTCCACCCATGTGTTCTCTTGTAGTGAAACATCCTTGGTAACCGACCTCGCCGGCTGACCGCATTCGTTTAGCCAACTCACATCACCCAACCAAAATTAAAACAAGATTGAACCTTGCCGACAGCAGGGATCGAACATCAGTCTCTTTGGGGGAGCCCCATGTCTGAAGCGATGGAACCACAGACCGAAACGCAAAATACAAATCGTGCAATCTACTTTATGGCGCTTGTCGTGTTCATCGACATGATGGGCGTCAGCATCATTATTCCGGTTATGCCGGAACTGATTACCTCGCTTACCGGCCTCTCGCTGGGAGAGGCGGCGGGCATTGGTGGATACCTTTTCGCAGCTTATGCCGTCATGCAGTTCTTGTTCGCGCCTATTCTGGGCGCATTAAGCGATCGCTTTGGCAGGCGACCTGTTCTGCTGGTCGCGCTTGCCGGATTGGCCGTCGACTATGTGCTCATGGCGACCGCGCCGACAATCGTATGGCTGTTCATTGGCCGAATTCTCGCCGGTATTCTGGGGGCGACATGGCCAGTCGCCAATGCTTGCGTGGCCGATGTGTCAACCGATGAAACCCGCGCTGGAAATTTCGGAATTGTCGCGGCCGCGGCAGGCATCGGGTTTGTCTTTGGTCCTATCCTCGGCGGACTGCTTGGCATGATTGGTCTTCGCGCTCCATTCTATGCTGCTGCAGTGATGGTTTTTATTGCCGCTGCGGTCGGCATGTTCCTGTTGCCCGAAACCTTGGACGGTGATCAGAAACGACGGTTCGACTGGGCGAGGGCAAATCCCGTGGGTGGCCTTCTGAAGATCGGGGAACACCGCGTCGTGCTTGGCGTGCTGTTTGCATTCTTGCTGATGCAATTTGCCTGGATGAGTTTCAGCGTTGTGTGGCCGTACTATACGATCGAACTATTTGGTTGGGACAAATTGGAAATCGGTATTTCCGTCGCGCTTTACGGTCTGCTGATCGCGATTATCCAAGGTGGACTGACGGGCCCTGCGACTGCCAGATTCGGCAATGTTCCCGTTGGCATTTTTTCCATTGTGATGGGCATTTTCATCTACTTTGCCTACGGGTTCATCACCGAAGGGTGGATGGCCTATGCATTGATCCTTGTGTCTGCACCGACCGCATTTGCTGGTCCCGTCATGCAAGCGCTCATGACGGAACGCGTGAGCGATGATCAGCAGGGTGAGCTTCAGGGTGTCATTGCGAGCGTCATGAGCATCAACGCTATCCTTGCACCATTTGTGATGTCGCAAATCTTTCGCATCTACACCGCGGATGACGCGCCTTTTTACCTGCCGGGTGCACCATTTGTCCTATCAGGCGTTTTGATCGTTGCGACCCTGTTGGTGTTCATCGCTGTTACGAGAGGGGAGGCGGTGAAAGAGGCCGGATCAAAGGCCTAGCCTCGCGAGCGCGAGGCCGGGGACAGATTTTAAAGCCCTGAGCATGTTCCATGGGCTCGTGAGCGCGAGGCCGGGGACAGATATCAAAGCCCTTAGCATGTTCCATGGGCTCGCGAACGCGAGACCGGGAACAGATATCAAAGCCGTTTGAACGGTTTTGGTAGGGCCGTGGCCGTCGCTTTCGCCACGACCTTGCCATCCGGGTCGCGCGCTTCAGCCTCCATGAACGCGGCTGATTTGCCCCATTTGACAATGCGCGCATCCACCGTTGCCGGACCAGGAAACAGTGGACTGAGAAAGCTCGTCTTCATCTCCAGCGTCGGCGCAGTCATGGTGACATTTGAGGCGATGATGCAGCAGGTAGACATAGCTTCGTCCAACATCGCGGAGATAAAGCCGCCCTGAACGGCACCGGTCGGGTTTGCGAAGGATGGACTGACGTCAAAATCCATCCTTATGGCCTTTGCCGCCTGGTCGACCGCAGAGAGCCGCATCCCCAACGTATCAGAGCAGGGCGGTCGCTTCTTCGAGTTCTGGAACCGCGCAAGCATCTCCGCATCGCTCAATTGGGGCAGCCTGTCGCTCGGAGATCCGGTCACTTGCGGCGAAAGGCGTCTATGCTGACAACGGTTCCCTCAGAGCCGTTGCCCTGGTCTTCGGTGTCTGTCTCGCTCATATCAGGCGCATCGGACACCGGGGCGATAACGCCGCTCTGCTCGCCGCTTTGCTCCTGTTCAAATGTCAGCCCGAAATTCACCGACGGGTCGACGAAACGCGTGAGCGCTCCGAAAGGGATATGAAGGTGCTGAGGCACACCAGAGAATTTCAAGATGATCTCGAAATGATCGTCATCGACTTCCAAATCCCAATATTGGTGCTGGATCACGATGGTCATTTCTTCCGGAAAGCGCTCGATCAAATGGTCGGCGATTTTTACGCCGGGGGATTTTGTGCGGAACGAAATGTAGAAGTGATGCTCACCTTCAAGTGAGCCAATATCGACCGCTCGTTTCAGAACATCTCTTACGACGCCCCGCATCGCAGCCTTTGTCAGCTTGTCGTACCCGATATAGTCCGTCACTCGACCTGTCCTCTTGACCCTCGCAAAAAACATAAGCCCTTGTCATTTTGCACACAACGGGGTTCGTCATGCAGGCGAGCAACCATTTGCAGCAAAGTGCAGCTGGGCGCGATTTGCCCGCTGTCCCGTGTATAAAGGTCACGTTCGAAACGTATGGCGCGAGCCAAATAGGTGGAGGCTTCTGTTGCCAGGCGCCTCCGGGCCCCGCCTAAGGCGCTGATGCCTTAGGAGTTAAAGGCGGTAAACCTCGCACTGCTTACGCAGCGAGCAGTTCACCTTCAGCAAAGTTATCGTTAGCAACTATTGCTTGTTGAGCTTCTGACGGGGCTCAAGCGAGTGAAGTCTTTGCCTTTACACGTCCGTCGATCCTGTTTCGGCCCCATATGATCTCGTCAAAAGGGGAGATGGTGGAGCCGCCGGGTACTGCCCCCGGGTCCGAGCCGCTTATTACGCAAGGGTTTATCACTATAGTTCCGGAGAACATCTCTAAGATAAGAGCCCTTCGTTAAAAAGAAAAGACCGGCCACCCTTTTGGGTGACCGGTCTTTCGATCTGATATGTCTTGGACTCTACCGAGCGAGCCGCAGATCAGAGATCTGTGAAGCAATCTGTGAATAAGCGTCGCTAAGTTCCTGGGCGCTGTCCGCCTCAAACTCGAATTGTGGTCCGGACGCACAATACTCCAGGATCGTTTGGCTGGTCCCATTCACCTTCGGCACGTCATTGGGCACGGAGAAGCCAACGGTGAAGATGGTGATGTTCGTCGAAGCCTTGATGGCGTCGCAGTACTGAGCTGCGAGTTGTGTGCTTCGATCGCTGTTGCTGGGGGTGCCGTCTGGGTCATAGGTCCGCGGGAACACAGAGTTAAACTCGCCGTCCGTCATTATGATCAGAGCTTTTGCGGTGTCGGGCTCGTTATACGGGTGAGGCTCCGATCCATTTGGCCAGATATTCGACCAGTTTGGAGACAACAAATACCATCCCCAGGCAATCCCGAGGTGACCCGCTGTACCACCACCAGCGGTCATGCCGTTGATGAAGCTCCGCAAATCATCGGCGTCGCTGGTCAATGGAACAGGTTCGTTGTTTGGACGACACGCCGTTATCGGGAAGTTCTGATTGATAGAATTACGAAGGCGGATGTGATGTGTGTAGGCACCCGCACTACGCACGGAGCTACCATCGTTGAAGAAGGTTTGGTTGCCGTTCAGGCTGTTACGCCCTTGAGCGTTTTGGTTTTCAACTTCATCCTGGCCGTCCTCTTTTCTATTGCGAACGGTGGAGCTGTTTTCTTCATTACGGTTTGCACCATAGTCCCAGAGGGGATGACCGGCGAAAATGTAGGCACCATCGCCAGGCCCGGCATCGGTAAAGGCCTCTTCGCCCGTCCGATTGTATACGCATGTGCTGTTGTAGTAGAGCCGTGCACCGAAGTCGGTAAAGCTGCTGCCACCGTTTCGTCGAATCACCTCATAGTCGTAGAATTGGCGGTTATTGCTGGAGTCGACTTGAACCTCGCCGACATAGTCGCGCGCATAGCGATCCCCAATCTCTTCAGACCGCTGAATGCTAGATGGCCGCCGGTTGAAATTGACAACAGAGTCGAAGAACTGTCCCGCATTGACAGAGTGGTTGTAGGTCGCGATCGACAGGCGAACCTCATCATTGGACGGACCATCACTGGGTATCAACACGTCGACGGCGTCATTCGCCGCAGATTTGAGCGCAGATAGCCGCCCACTATTGTTCATCGACCCTGAGAGGTCGAAGACGAAAGCCACATCAACTTGGCCAATACCGTAAGTCGATGCGGTTTCGACTGTGAAGTTAAGTTCTTCGAAGCCGATGATAGCGGTCAGCGTTGTCGGCTGTGAACACGTCACGGATGCGTCAATTGCTTCAGACTCAGGATCGAAGACAACAGCCGGAATAGTACAACCAAGCGCCGGATCGTTGGCCAGCAAAAGCGTTTCAAACTGCTCGGAGACGAACGACCTGATTTCCGACTCAGACCGGCCTGCCTGGCGTTCGCGGGCCGCGGCGATGATCGTCGCGTCGAGCGTGTGCTGGACGGTATTTTTCTTGGTGATAACGCGCTGGAAATCAACTGCTACTCCAGCGAGTGTAAGCATTGGGATCACAGAAAACGCGGCAATCATAGCCACATTGCCTGAGGAATCCTGCAGGAATCTCTTAAAGTTCATTTTCATCTGACGCTCGCCCATGTGCATGACCTCATCATCCTGCCTTCTACAGGTGTCGGGGCAGACAATTGCGCAAACAGATTGAAATGCTCTTAGATGAGAGTGAGCAGTTTTGAACGTTGCGGTAAGAGCTGTTTAACCACAACTTACCCCATCTCCGGTCGCTGCCCATCCTTGCCGCCGCCGCCACATTGTTGGACGATGGCGGATAGACAGGTGATTCTGGAGACGATTATGGAAAAGCAGTATCTTGATCTGCTTGAAACCATCCTAAGCGATGGCGTCGAGCGTCCTGATCGAACCGGAACCGGCACGCGGGCGGTTTTCGGTCATCAGATGCGATTTGATTTGCAGGACGCCTTTCCACTTCTAACGACAAAGAAACTACATCTGAAATCAATCATCTATGAATTGCTGTGGTTCCTTCGTGGCGAGACCAATATTGCTTGGCTGAAGGAGAAGGGGGTGAGCATTTGGGATGAGTGGGCGGACGAAAATGGTGAGCTCGGACCGGTCTATGGCAAGCAATGGCGCAGTTGGGCCGCTCCCAATGGGGACTCCATTGACCAAATATCATGGGTCCAGAACGAGATTAAGACCAATCCGTCATCGCGCCGACTGATCGTGTCAGCCTGGAACCCGGCAGATGTGAATGATATGGCCTTGCCGCCATGCCACTGCTTTTTCCAGTTCAGCGTGATGAACGGTCGGCTGTCCTGCCAGCTTTATCAGCGGTCGGCTGACGTCTTTTTGGGAGTGCCATTCAATATTGCCTCCTATGCCTTGCTGACGCTGATGATGGCCCAGTCGTGCGGCCTAAAGCCCGGAGAGTTCATCCACACCCTTGGTGATGCTCTATGTGATTGAGGTACAAATGAGCATCA
>JBCBUY010000053.1:0-20096 GCA_039817885.1 Pseudomonadota bacterium
TTTGCTGACAGCGAACTTCTCCCATAAGGAAACGATTAGGGGTAAGTTGCGGCCAACCGGTACCGAAGCAAGAGTCTCTTCCCAAGAATCCGGTGTCATTGCCAGCGTTTATGTAACAGATGGTGCCCGCGTGACCGAAGGTCAGAGGCTCGTGTCTATTACAGGCAACCGCGTCCTGGCTGATGGTACAAAGCTCGGCGAGGATGTTCTCGCGACTCTCCAAAAAGAGCGGCACCTGCTCTCCCTCCGTCTCGTCAACATGAATGAGTCCGCCGAGATCGCCGGAGATGACATGGATCAGCGCATCGCCGACACCGAACGCAGGGCGCGGGAGAGGCGCCGGCAACTTTCGGCCTTACGTGCACGGATTGATACCGCCGTCCAGCGGGTCAATGATACAGAGACCTTTCTCGCGGAGGGATTGATCACTACCGAAGCGCATATGCTGCGCGTCGATGAGTTGGCGAGTTTCAGGGCAACCCAATTTCGTCTGGAGGCGGATATTAGCGCCGCAGAGGCGGAGCAGTCGGCCCTCACGATCGAGCTGCAGCGCATGCGAGATGAGCATGATCAAAAACGGACCGATATTGAACAAAGGCTCTCCGAGATTGATGGGCAGGTCCGCCAGACTAAAACCAATTCGGAATATGTCGTCGCAGCACCTTTCAGCGGTCGGGTTTTTTCCTTGCAGGCGCGCCCCGGTCAACGCGTCGAACCAAACCAAACATTACTGACCATTTCGCCCAATGATGCGGAACTTATTGCAGAACTTTATCTGCCCTCGCGGACGATTGCGTTGGTTGAAATAGGTAATCCCGTCAAACTTCATTATGATGCTTTTCCATATCAGAAGTTCGGGATTGCCGAAGGTGAGGTGATCCACGTCTCGGCCACCGCGCTTTTGCCTGAGGAACTCGGCATTGCCTCGCCCACGCCGGAGCCGCTTTACCGGGTTGATGTGTCCCTCGCCAAGCAAACGATGCGCGCATTCGGGAATGAAACATCACTCCAGTCTGGTATGGAATTGTCGGCTGATATCGTCTTGGAAGATCGAAAGCTCGTGGAGTGGTTGTTGGAGCC
Organism: Pseudomonadota bacterium; assembly: GCA_039817885.1. Classification (GTDB taxonomy): domain Bacteria; phylum Pseudomonadota; class Alphaproteobacteria; order Caulobacterales; family Hyphomonadaceae; genus CALLCD01. Next base: position 1,081 of record JBCBUY010000053.1, read on the forward strand.
GTTATGACGGTCTCACTGCCTTAGATGATCAAACAGCAAGGATGAAACACCAATCGCGTGTCCATCTGTTTCGCCGGCTACTGAATAAGGCTGCGAGCTTCAGATATTCTATTGCCCGTATAAACCGTAATCGTCTTTGTCCGGGGCGTCTTCACGCGGTAGAGGTTTGAGCGATACGCCGGTTCTGATGGACCGCCGGCCAAACCCGGAGCGAACTCTGCCGGGTCGACGAAAACGAACTTGCTGCGGCGGTTCACCATCGTGATCCCGGCCGGGACGTCGCCCTGGACCACAGCCCCATCGGCTCTAATTATCCGAACGTCCTTGGCTTCGGCCATGCCCGGCACGGTCAGGATAGATATTAGGGCAGCCGCTGCCGCGCCGATCCACACACGCAAGCGATCCTGGTTTTCCTCTTCGCGCAGCCAGATGCTTAATCGTTTCGAAACCATAACGGCAAATTAGGGCGTATTCCCCCTCGCCGCCAAGTCTGTTCGCGCGGGACGCGACCTTCGTCTTGGTTAATTCTCCACAATGATGCCGGTGACGAGCACAGCGATCAGGCCGAGGAAGGCGAACCACCCCCACCAGGGCGCAAAGCGTTCTCTTTTCGGCTGGGTCGGCATGGCATTCACCTTTGCCACGGCTTGCTCCATCGCATCCATCATCTGGGGAAGACGTTTCAGGCGATCTGACACTTCGCGGACATTCTCGCGAACGAGCTTCGCTGCTCCTGCCGGCCCGAGTTGCGTGCGAATCCACTTTTCCACAATGGGTTCAGCCGCTTTCCAGATATTGTGCGCCGGATCGATATTGCGGGCCACACCCTCAATCTGGACCATGGTCTTTTGCAGAAGCACCAATTCGGGCCGCAGATGCATGCCGAACACATGCGTAATGTCGAACAATTGCAGCAGCAGCTTGCCCATGGAGACGTCTTCGGCCGCTTTGCCGTGAATGGGCTCGCCGACAGATCGCAGGGCCTGGGCGAAATCATCGACGGATCGATCGGGCGGGACGTAGCCGGCCTCGAAGTGCACTTCAGCAATGCGGCGATAGTCGCGCTTTAGAAAACCGTAGAGGATCTCGGCCAGAAACCGCCGCTCATTTGGACCGATGCGACCGACAATCCCGAAATCCACCAAGGCGATGCGATTGTCGGGGGTGAGGATCATATTGCCCTCATGCATGTCGGCATGGAAGACACCATGATAGATCGCATGGGTGAGAAAGCCTCGGGTCACGGCATTGGCAAGCTCTGGTTTGTTATTGATCCCATGAAGCGCGTCGGAATCGGTCATTGGCTTGCCGTCGACCCATGACGTCGTCAGCACACGCCGGCCGGACCGTTCCCAGTCTACAAATGGTATCAGGAAATGTCCGTCTCCGGAGGTCTTCTCTCGCATTTCATCCGTGGCCCCGGCTTCGAGCGTGAGATCGAGCTCCTTCTCCATGGCAGCGGCGACGGTGTCGACAAAAGCGACGGGTTCCAAACGGCGACTGTCCTCTGATGTGCGCTCAACATCTGAGGCAGCGCGTTTCATCGCGCGCAACTCCCGGCGGATCTGTTGCTCAACACCAGGGCGCAGAATCTTGACGGCCCAGACGCCATCCTCCGTTTTCAGCTTGTGGACCTGGGCAATGGATGCGGCGGCGATGGGCTCGCTCAATTCTGGAAACAGAGCGCTTGCCTTGTCAGGCTGAAATTCCGTTTGCAGAGCATCTTTAGCCTTGTCCATGGAAAAGGGTGGCAGCTTGTCCTTTAACCGGGACAGATCCTGTGTGGCCTCGACACCGAACACATCGGGCCGCGTGGCAATAAATTGGCCGAGCTTGATATAGGCCGGACCGAGACTTTCCAGAGCTTTGGCCAGTCTTTCTCCGGGGCGACCTTGAGCGCCACCTGTCAGCAAGCGGAGCAGTTTGCCGACACCAAGTGCGGGGGCCGGCATGCGCGATTTGTACTCGCTCGGCAATACGACATCGTGGCGTGCCAGGGAGACCCCAGCCCTTAGAAGACGGCCATAATCTGCTATGGCAGCAAGCATCAGATCACCCGGCCCGTGTGCAGCGCCGCAATGCCGCCTGAGAAATTTGTCACGGCAACGCGTGCAAAACCGGCGTCTTCAATTTCGGTGGCAAAATCATCTTGCTTTGGAAATCGGCGAATGGACTCGATGAGATATTGGTAGCTGTCCCGATCACCGGCGATCAGCCCCCCCATGGGTGGGATCACATTGAAACTGTAGGTATCATAGGCGCGCTGGAAGAGCGGCGCGGTCATATGGGAAAATTCGAGAATGGCGAGGCGTCCCCCTGGCTTCAAAACGCGTCGGAACTCTCTGAGAGCGTTCATTCGCCCGGAGACGTTTCGTATGCCGAATGCGATGGTCAACGCATCAGCGCAGGCGTCTGGAAATGGCAAGGCCTCCGCATCGCCGCAGATCCACTGAATCCGGTCGTCGAAATTGGTCATATCGCGGCGCTCGCGGCCGGCTGAGAGCATCGCGTCATTGATGTCACAAATCGTGGCCGTCGCCGGACTGGATAGGCCCCGGCGCTTGGCAACCTTGTCAGCACGTTGGAGAAACGCTTTTGCAAGATCGCCCGTGCCGCCGGCGACATCGATCAGGTGTTCACCGGGCTGGGGATTGAGACGGGCGATCGTATCGGCCTTCCAGAGCCTGTGTACACCGGCCGACATCAGATCATTCATGAGATCGTAGCGCGGCGCGACCGAGCGGAATACGCCCTTTACGCGGGACACTTTCTCGTCGGCGGTCACATCCTCGAAGCCGAAGCTGACATTGTCTTCTGTTGTCTCTGCCATCGCCAGCGACCTATACATCCCGTTGGTTTACAAAGCTATATGATGCACGCTCGCAGGCGAGAAAGAGCGCTACGGCCATTGGTCGCGGCGTTGGCTTGATCTCAGGCCGAGGGCTGAAACCCTTGCACTTCCGGTTTCTTCGCGGTGCGTCGCCAACCGCCTGGCAGAGCAAGCAGCAGTGATGACGCCACGAAGATTGACGAATAGGTGCCGACGATCACCCCCCAGATGAGCGCAAAGGACATGCCGCGGAGCACCGGGCCGCCGAGGATGAAGATTGCCAGAAGTGCAAGGAGCGTGGTTCCGGAGGTCAGCAAGGTGCGGGACAGGGTGCCATTGAGCGCCAGATCGATGAGTTCCCGGCTCGCCATTTTCTTATATTTGCGGAGTTCTTCGCGGACGCGGTCAAAAACGACCACCGTGTCGTTCATTGAGTACCCAACAATGGTGAGCAGTGCGGCAATGGTCGATAGGTTGAATTCCAGCTGAAGGCCGGCGAAGACCCCGATGGTCAAGATGACATCATGGACGAGTGCGGCGACGGCTCCGAGGGCGAAGTGCCATTGGAAGCGGAATGAGATGTACAGCATCATCAGCACAAGTGCGATGCTGAGTGCTGTGATACCGGCCTGGAATAGCTCACCGGAAACTTTCGGGCCCACGGTTTCTCGTCCGCGAACCTCGAGCCCGCCATAGGTTTCCGTCAGCGTATTGGCAATGAGATCCGTCGCCTCCTGCTGGACGGCTTCCGGGTTCTCGCCCTCTTCGGCGTCCTGTGTCGGGATTTTTACGACGAAAACCTGGGCTGCATCGACGCCAGTACCGCGAGCTTCGGTAATCTCTGCACCGTCAAAGCCAAGACTCAATATGGTCGAGCGAATGTTTTCCACTTCAACACCGGCGGGCTTGGTCGTCTCGATCACCGAACCGCCGCGAAAATCGATGCCGAAATTGAGCCCTTGGGTGACCACCAGAAAGATCGACAGAGCGACCGCAACGAGGGAGAATAGGAAGGACGGCAAGCGAAGCCGCATGAAGCCGAAATTGGTCTTATCGGGGACGTAGCGCATGAACATGGTGTGTCTCCCTTTCTCTAAATCGCCAGCTTCTTAGGGCGCGCTCTGGTCAGCCAGAGCCACGTAAACAATCGTGTCACGACGAATGCTGTGAACACCGATGTCAGAATACCGATGGCGAGCGTGACGGCGAAGCCCTTAACGGGACCTGAGCCAAAAGAGTACAACATCGCTGCAGCGATGAAGGTGGTGATGTTCGCATCGAGAATGGCCGACAGGGCCCGCTCATATCCCGCTTGAACAGCTGTCATCGCCCCGCGCCCGGATCTTGATTCCTCACGAATCCGCTCGAAAACGAGCACGTTTGCATCGACGGCCATCCCGATGGTGAGGATGATGCCAGCAATTCCCGGCAGGGTCAGCGTGGCACCGATAAAAGAAAGCGCGCCAAGGATCAGCATGATGTTCGCCATCAGGGACAACACGGCGTAAATGCCGAGGCGGCTATAGGCGAAGACCATGAACACAGCGACCAGGATCAACCCGATAATGGAGGCCGTGGTGCCGGCGCGGATCGAGTCTTCTCCGAGCGTCGGCGAGATCGTCCGCTCATTGATGAATTGAAGTTTGGCCGGCAATTCACCCGCCTCAATGATCGCTGCGAGATCCTGCGCTTCATCGATTGTGAAGCTGCCCGTGATCTGCACATTGCCGCCAAAGATTGGTTCGTTGATACGCGGGGCGGACATCACTCTCTCATCAAGGACGATCGCGAACTGGCGTCCGACATTCTGCGCCGTGGCATCGCCGAAGCGTTTTGCGCCTGCTGCGTTCAAGCGGAAGGTTACGATGACGGAGTTTGTGCCCTGGGTATCGAACTCCTGGGCCGCGGTGGCGATATCGGACCCCGTCACAATGGGCGTATTGTTGATCAGGAGGGGCACGCCCGTGTCGATGTCGTTGAGCAGAGAGTATCCGGGGCGCACGCGTCCACCGAGGGCGGTCTCCAGATCTGTCTGAGACGTGCTGACCAGGTTAAACGTCATTCGGCCCGCCTGGCTTAGGACGGTCTTGATCCTCTGGGGGTCCGCCTCTCCAGGGCTTTCGAGAACAATGCGATTGTTGCCCTGGGGTTGAACGGAAATCTCGCTAACGCCGTCGGGGTCGATGCGGCGGCGGACAATCTCAATTGTCTTGCTCTGAGCGTCTTTGATCGCCGCTTCCCTGGCAGCTGCGGTCATCGAAATCGAAAACCGCCCGTTGCCATTGTCTTGAACGTTGAACTCCCTCTGTCCGCCGATCGCACCTTGCATGGGAGGATTGATATCTCGAAGTCGCCGCGCGGCCTCGTCGGACTGTGATGGATCCTTAAGCCTTAGCGTGATGACGCCATTGTTTTGCTCGAGAGGGTCGCGCGTCACCCTGGGTTGATCGCCAAGGGCCGCGACAATATCAATCTGAAAGTTGGACAGTCGGTTGGCAACGACCTCGTCTGGCTCGATTTCCATCAGGAGATAGACGCCGCCCTGGAGATCGAGGCCCAGCTTGACTTTTTTTTCCGGAAACACTTCCGGCCACCAGGATTCCTCGGCGGCGTTGCGAGCGTCCTGAAAAGCCGCGAGATCTTCAGAGGACTGAGATCGCGGCTGATCGGGTGCGACGCCCATAAACGCATTTGGCAACGCATTCGGAAGCGCCAGCATGAACCCGATTAGAAGCACCGATACTATGGTGCCAATTTTCCATTTCGAAAAATGTAACATGGGCGGGGTACTCCGCTACAATCTGACCTAATCCGGCTTGGCGTCGTTAGCCGCCACGAGTTGCCCCTTGCCGCGCACATCGGCCACCATGTTTTTAACAAGTCGGGCGCGCACGCCATCGGCCAATTCGATGGTCAGTTCGTTCTCGGCAACCTTGGTGACCTTGCCGATCAGCCCCCCTGTCGTGACGATGGTGTCGCCGCGTTTGATCGCCTCGATCATCTCACGATGCTGCTTGGCGCGCTGTTGTTGCGGTCTGATCAGCAGCAGCCAGAACAGCGGCAACAGAATTAGAAATGGCAGAATGGATTGAAATACGGCGGCACCTGCTGAGGGCGGTGCGGCAAGGAACAGGGACGTTAGACCGGTCGTGTCAATTACGGTCATGGAACCGCCTTTCGGATTAGTATTTAAGGCGACGGGTATACCGCTGTCGCCCCACCAGAATCAAACCTCCACATAAGGAGGCTACAACACTTTGGAAACCCCAGTCCGCAGCGGGGTATGCTGGACTGTCGGCACCGCAGATATGCGCTCTGCCGAGCGACCATAGACCACGAGCATGTTTCGTTGCGGCTCGGCAATTGGTGCAACGCATAAACCGGTTTCGGCCAATTGCAGGAAAAGGTCTCCCGGAACCGATTCGACGGCCCCGGTTAGAAGTATACGATCAAAGGGCGCGCGGTCGGCCCAGCCCTTGAGACCATCGCCATGGAGGATGTCCACATCGCTCACGCCGGTTGCCTCCAAATTGGTGCGCGCGCGATCCGCCAGGCGACGAAAGCGCTCAACGCCACAGACTGATCCTGCAAGGCGCTTGACCACGGCTGCCGTATAGCCCGACCCGGCTCCGACGATGAGGACTTTCGCATTGGGCCGCGCCTTTAACCCCAAGGCCTGAATCATGGCGGCGATCACTGAGGGTGGTTCCAGCGTCTGCCCACACCCTATGGGCAATACGCAGTCTTCATAGGCAAGGCCGGACAGTTCGGGCTCGATAAAGGCCGTTCGCGGGACCGCCTCAATGGCCTTCAAGATATCAGGTTCGGTGATCCCAACCTGTCGCAGGGTCAAAATCAGCCGTGCGGCAAGAAATGGATCATGACTGAGCTCCCCCATAGGCATTCATCGCCCCCAGTTGCACCTGGTGGGTGAGGTCTGCCTGGAGCGGCGTGACCGAGATATACCCATCATAAATGGCCCTCAAATCCGTATCATCCGGAGGGTCCGACAATTTGCCGTTATAGGCAATCCATACATAGTCATTGCCGCGCAGATCGGTGCGTGTGTGGGTCTCGATCACTGTGCGATCGCGGCGGCCCTGGCGGGTATGGCGGATGCCTGCGACGTCGTCCGGCTCGCGGTCTGGAAAGTTCACGTTCAGAGTAACAAGCTCCGGCCAGCCTTCGGCGATTAGGCGTTTTACTAGGTCTGGACCCCATTTCCGTGCCGTATCCCATGGCAGAGAGCCCCGCTCCCGGAAGCTTTTCGCCTGGCTGAACGCGATAGAGCGAACGCCCATCTCTGAGCCCATGAGAGCGGCGGCAATCGTGCCCGACATTGTCGTGTCGTAAGCGAGGTTTTGGCCATTGTTGACGCCGGAGAGAATGAGATCAGGCTTGTGGCTCTTCATCAGTTTTTGAAGCGCGATCAGGACACAGTCTGTTGGTGTGCCGGTCACGCCCCACCGTTTCTCTTCGGCTTGGCGGACCCGAACAGGTTCTGTGAGCGTGACGGCGCGGGACTTGCCCGACTGCTCAACTTCCGGGGCAACGACCCAGATATCATCGGACAGTTCCCGTGCGATGTCTTCAAGGACGGACAGCCCGGTTGCGTGGATGCCGTCATCATTGGTGAGGAGTATGCGCATGCAAGACCTTCAATTCGCGCCCCGGCGCGTTCTGCACGAGATCGGGGGCCAAACACAAGTCACGGGGTGGTTATTCGGCACCACCTCATTTGTCATCCCGGCCGTCGCGGAGCGGAGAGCCGGGACCCAGGATGTTTACGACAACACGCCAAACTGGGTCCCGGATAAGCGCTGCCGCGCTTTCCGGGATGACAGTTCAATTTACCCAGCGCTCGCAATCCGATCCTGCCCGCCGAGATAGCCGCGCAAAGCCTCAGGCACCGTGATGGAGCCGTCCTCCTCCTGATAGTTTTCAAGGATCGCGACGAGCGTCCGCCCCACGGCGAGGCCGGATCCGTTTAGTGTGTGCACGAATTCGGGCTTCGGTTTCGGATCGTCCTCGGTCGCCGCAGGACGCCAGCGGGCATCCATGCGCCGGGCCTGGAAGTCGCCGCAATAGGAGCAGGACGAAATCTCGCGATAGGTGTTCTGGCTCGGCAGCCAGACTTCAAGGTCATAGGTCTTGCGCGCGCCTGCCCCCATATCGCCGGCGCAGAGCAGCATTTTCCGGTATGGCAGGTCGAGCTTTTGCAGGATCGCTTCGGCGCAGCCGGCCATGCGGTCCAGCTCTTCGAGGCCTTCTTCTTCATTCCGAACGATGGAGACAAGTTCGACTTTGTTGAACTGGTGCAGGCGGATCATGCCCTTCGTGTCCCGCCCTGCACTGCCCGCTTCAGACCGGAAGCATGGGGTATGGGCCGTGAAGCGGAGCGGCAGCGTGTCAGCGTCCAGGATCTGTTCACGGACGAGGTTGGTGAGCGGCACTTCGGCGGTGGGGACTAAGTATTCGCCCAATGATTCAAGACGTGGCAATTGCGCAGTACTGCCATCATGCGTTTGAGCCAGCGTGGGCTTGAAGCACTTGTAAAGATCTTCCTCGAACTTCGGAAGCTGGCCGGTCCCGATCAGTGCCTGATCGCGCACCAGCAGCGGCGGCGAGACCTCCTCATAGCCGTGCTCCTGGGTCTGCATGTCGAGCATGAAGGCGGCGATGGCGCGCTCCAGCCGGGCAAGGTCCCCGCGCAGGGCGACGAAGCGTGATCCGCTCATGGCGACAGCAGCCTCGAAATCCATCATGGATTGGCCTTTGGCCGTCTTCAGCGCCTCGCCGAGATCGGCATGGTCTTTGACAGCAAAGCTGAATTCACGTGGGCTGCCCCAGCCATTGCCCTGCTGGACATTGCTGTCTTCATCGTCGCCTTCGGGAACTCCGGCGAGCGGTATGTTGGGAAGGCCAAGAAGCACATCATTGAGCAGACCGCGTGCGGCCTCTTCCTGCTCGCCGGCGGTCTCAATCGTGTCTTTTGCCTCGGCGACCTCGTTGCGGAGCTGTTCGAACAGGGCCTCATCGCCGGACGCCTTGGCTTTGCCGATCTCCTTTGATTTCGCGTTCCGCGCGGTTTCGGCGGCTTGCTTGTCGGCGATGGCCTGACGAAGCGCCACATCATGACGCAGGATCTCGTCGACGACCTCATCACCCAAGCCAGATTTCTTGTGGTTCCAGGCGGCTTTGAACGCGTCGGGGTTCTCGCGAATGGCGCGAAGATCGAACATGAGTCTATCTCTTATCTATCGGCGCGGAGGTTTAGGCAGGTTTTGCGCAGATGTCATCCCGCCTTAGCGCCCTGCGGGCCTGGGACTCTTTGTTATTTGTTCTCGGACTCGCTTATGCGAGCCCATAGGACGTGCTCAAGGCAGCTGATCAACACCTCATCCAGATATCAGCTTTTAAGCATATCGCGGGAAATGATCACGCGCATGATCTCGTTCGTGCCTTCGAGGATCTGGTGTACGCGAAGATCGCGGACGATGCGTTCGACACCGTAGTCTTTCAAATAGCCGTAGCCGCCATGAATCTGGAGGGCGTCATTGGCCACCTTAAAGCCTGTGTCGGTGACAAACCGCTTGGCCATGGCGCACCAACGGGTCGCGTCGGGGGTCTTCGCGTCGAGGCGGGTCGCGGCTTCGTAGAGCATCACGCGGGCGGCCTGCAGCTCGGTTTCCATATCGGCAAGCTTGAACTGGGTGGCCTGGAACTCTGCGATCGCTTTGCCGAATTGCTTGCGCTCCTGCGCATAGGCGAGCGCCCGGTCGAGGGCATCCTGGGCACCACCAAGGGAACAGGCGGCGATGTTCAGCCGGCCACCATCGAGCCCAGCCATGGCGAAGCGGAAGCCATGGCCCTCTTCACCGATGCGATTTTTCGCTGGAATACGGCAGCCATCGAAGAGCACCTGCCGGGTCGGCTGGGAATTCCAGCCCATCTTCCGCTCATTGGCCCCGAAGGATAGGCCGGGGGCATCTTTCTCGACGATAAAGGTCGACACGCCCTTGGCACCGTCATCCGATGTCCGTGCCATGACAACATAGACATCCGACACCCCGGCCCCCGAGATAAATTGTTTGCCGCCCGTCAGGACATATTCGTCCCCCTCCCTTACGGCCCTGGTGGTCATGGAAGCGGCATCTGACCCCGAACCTGGTTCGGTCAGGCAGTAGGAGGCGATCAGCTCCATGCTTGTGAGCTTTGGCAACCAGTATTGGCGCTGCTCCTCGACACCAAACCGATCAATCATCCAGCTGGCCATATTATGGATCGAGATGAAGGCTGCCGTGGACACGTCGCCCTGGGACAATTGTTCGAAGATAAGGACGGCGTCGAGGCGCGAAAGTGCAGACCCGCCGACATCTTCTCGGACATAGATGCCCGCAAACCCGAGTTCAGCAGCCTGTTTGATGACATCTACGGGGAAGTGCTTTTCTTCGTCCCAGCGTTCCGAATTGGGAGCAAGTTGATCAGCGGCAAATTTGCGCGCCATATCCTGAATCATAACTTGTTCGTCTGTAAACGGCGCACTCATTGGCACACTCTCCCGAATTCGCTTAAGAGGCAGGCAAGACATGCCACAAGGGGGGCTGAATTAAAATGGCAGGATTGCCGCAAGGCTACGAGATCCGCTTCGCCGAGCAGCTTGATATTCCGGCCTTGATTGCGGCGGATCGGGCCGCGTCCGAACTGTTTCGCCCCACGGGCCTTATTCCAGACATGGCGATCATTCCCGAGAGTGTTCCGGCTGACGAGTTGTCCCAGGCCATCGAGAACGGAATGATCATCGTGGTCACGGATGATCAGGGTCCGGTCGGGTTTGCGATGAGCCAGATCATGGGGGACGTGCTATATCTCGATCAGGTGTCGGTTGATCCGAGCCATGGCCGCAAAGGTCTCGGCCGTCTGTTGATGCTTCACGTATTTGCTCTGGCTGAAGACCACAAATTGTCGGCCGTCACCCTCTCGACCTTTCGCGACTTACCCTGGAATGGACCGTTTTACCGATCTCTCGGATTTAAGGAAATTCCCCGCAAAAAACTCGAAGACTGGATGTTTGTGATCGAGGAGGCTCAGGCGGAAAGCATGGATGTCAGCAAACGCTGCTTCATGCGCCGACCTGTGCGACGCGGCCTGTTTAGACTATCGGGATGACAAGCGCGGCCAAAAAGGCCAAACAGATTCAATGAGTACAGAGATATCAAGGCCAAGTTTCCCATCGACTCGTCTGAGGCGGCTCCGTCAAAGCGGTTGGATCCGCGATCTTGTCGCCGAACATCGTCTTCATCCCAGCGATCTCGTTTGGAGCCTGATTGTCCATGATGGCGATGCGCCTCGTGTGCCCGTGCCTTCTATGCCGGGCGTTGAACGGCACAATGTGGAAGACGCTGCGAAAGCCGCCGTCAGAGCAAAGACGCTGGGCATTCCCGCCATCGCCGTTTTCCCGAACATCTCACCTGACCTTAAGGATACGAACGGTTCGGAGGCCCTTAATCCAGATGGTCTGATCCCGCAGGTGATCCGCGCAATGAAGGCGGCTGCGCCGGAGGTGGGCATTATATGTGATGTCGCCCTCGATCCGTTCACGAGCCATGGGCATGATGGGATTATCGATGATGCGGGCTATGTTCTAAATGACGAGACGACCGAGGTGCTGGTTCAGCAGGCCGTTATGCAGGTCGAAGCCGGCGCGGATGTGGTCGCCCCATCGGATATGATGGACGGACGAATCGGTGCGATCCGCCAGGCATTCGAAACAGCTGGACATAGCAATGCGCTGATCCTGTCTTACGCAGCCAAGTATGCGAGCGGGTTTTACGGCCCGTACCGAGATGCGATTGGATCGTCAACGGCGCTTAAAGGCGACAAGCGCACCTATCAGCAAGATCCCGCGAATAGTGACGAAGCGCTTCGAGAAGTGGCCATGGACCTCGCTGAGGGGGCTGACATGGTTATGGTGAAACCGGGGCTACCCTATCTCGATATTGTCCAGCGCGTGTCAGAAACCTTCAGTGTGCCGACACTCGCATTTCAGGTCTCCGGCGAGTACGCCCAGATCATGGCCGCCGCTGAACAGGGTTGGATCGATGGAGACCGCGTGATGATGGAGGCATTGCTCTCACTGAAACGCGCTGGCGCGAGCGGCATCATCACCTATTATGCTGATCGGGCCGCTGAGGCGATCGGCTCGTCCTTGGGCTAATCGTCGAGACCTTCGGAGAACATGTCCCCTAGCAGAGCCGACGAACTCGACTTCCAGGCTTCGACGACGAACAGTACCGTTACACCGGCCAAAATGAGACGCGGCGTCAGGGGGTTTTGTGCGGCGGTTATCAGAAGCTCGAACATTGAAGGTTCACCCGTATGTGTAATCTAAGATGGGCCTAGTGTCGCTGAGAGGTCTTAACGGAGATTGAGTCAATTACGGTTCGAATTGGGCCAAAGCGTAACCAAAATGCCTCCAATTCTTTACCTCTGCCAACAAAGGATTAAAGACGGGTGCCATGGCGACGCGTTCCTCAAAATCCGTTAACACTCCGCGGGTCTGGCAACGCATGTTGTCCGGGCGGCGACTGGACCTTCTCGATCCCTCCCCGATGGATGTGGAGATTGAGGATATCGCCCATGGCCTCGCCAGAGTCGCGCGCTGGAATGGGCAAACGACCGGTTCGCATGCTTTCTCGGTCGCGCAGCATTCGGTGGTCGTTGTCGACATTTGCGAAGCGCTCAACCCTGCCCTATCCCCCGAGCACCGGCTCATGGCGCTCCTTCATGATGGTCCCGAATATGTCATCGGCGATATGATCTCGCCGTTTAAGGCCATCCTCGGCGATAGTTACAAAGGGGTAGAGCAGCGACTTGAAGAGGCCATTCATCTTCGTTTCGGCCTTCCGGCGCGGACACCGCCAGGATTGAAGAAGGCGATCAAGCGCGCAGACAGGATTTGCGCCTGGTTCGAGGCCGTTCAGCTGGCCGGGTTCAGTGCGGGGGAGGCCGACAAGTTTTTCGGTCATCCGCCGACGAGCATACACCTCAATCTTAAGCCGGAGCCCGCCGAAGATGCGCAAAGCGAGTTTTTGGCGCGGCACATATCGCTCCAGACGGCAATCGAAGCGGAGCAGGTGAGATGAGTGTGGATCTTCTGATCGGTCTATCGGCTGTGATCGTCGCCATTGAAGACGGATTGCCCCTTAGCCTCGAAATCTCGCGGGAAGATGGGCTTCCGGCCCTGCCCTATGGGACGTTTGATCCGATCTCTGACAGGACATTTGAGCTTGCACTGCGCACCTGGGTCGCCCGCCAAACCGGCTTCCGCCTCGGCTATGTGGAGCAGCTCTACACATTTGGAGACCGCGGCCGGGAGACACCCCAGGCTGTTTTGCCTGATGCAGAGGCCGATGCGCGGACGGTATCTGTCGGATATCTCGCGCTCACACCGGCTGCCTCATCTGTCGAAGCCGGCTTCGAAGCGCGTTGGGCGGGGTGGTATGCGCACTTCCCATGGGAGGATCACCGTCAAGGCCGGCCTGCTCTGATCAATGATATGATTGCCCCGGCTCTGACCGAATGGGCGAAAGGTCAGGAGGCGCAGCTTGACCGCATTCGCCTTGCCTTTGCCCTCGATGACCAGCGCTGGATCGAAGAACGCGCGCTCGAGCGTTATGAGCTTTTGTACGAGGCCGGTCTGGTCAGGGAAGCGATGCGGGATGCGCAGCAGGAAAGGTCTCAGCCTTCACTTGGCGAGCCGATGGCGTCGGATCACCGGCGCATTCTCGCGACGGCCATTTCTCGCCTGCGGGGGAAGCTGAAGTACCGACCGGTGCTGTTCGAGATGATGCCGGAACGCTTTACCCTCTCAGCGCTCCAAACGGCCGCAGAGGGGATCCTTGGGCTGTCCTTGCACAAACAGAACTTCCGTCGTGCGTTGGATCGAACAGGACTTGTGGAAGGCACAGGCCAAATGGAGACCGGCACCGGCGGTCGGCCTGCAGAATATTTCCGGTTTCGCCGAGAATTGTTAAGCCGACGCGCGGTGAGCGGTTTGTCCATGCCGGTCCATCGGAAGGACAGCCAAAACGTATAAGGCAATATGGCGAGAATTGTAGCTATGCTCCAGCTGACCAATGCTAGCGATATTTCCGATGCTCTGACTAGACGTCAACCCAATCCAAACCCTTGGCGATCTCTCGACATTTTTCAAAATGCACTTTGTGCGCCATGGGTGTCTTATCAAGTATATCACTTACGCTCACTTCAGGAAAATACTCGATACCGACATCATTTCGCATCAATATAATATTCGGGCCTGAAGCGCCGACCGCACCGACCAACCGATATCCACGCGCCTTGCCGAGCTTGACAAATGCGGCGATCGACGCGCCGCAATACTGGAAAGGTATGTCGTCCTTATCCCTCACGACTTTCTGCACAAAATCATCCGCATAAGGAACCGTACGCGCCGTATCGGCATTCCACATATACTGAGCCTCGGCAATGATCACACGGGGCGACACGACACTTAACGCCTCTAACAACCAGTAATCGACACCGTCAACATCGAGAGAGAAAAGATCAATCTCGCCAGACACACCCCCCTCTTCGATCAGAGCGTTGATGTTGTTTTTTGTCACCCAGTCCCCCAACAGCGTGGGAATTTCGAAGCGCGTAAAATGTCTTAGAAAAAACTTGCGCCCGAGCTCCAACTTATCCCTGTTTCCTTCAAATAAGATACCTCTCCAATTGTCATTTATAATTAAGTTCGTTGCATTGCACTGCTCGCAATGGCCAGCTGACAATTCGACAACGATGCGATTTGTTGCACCGACCAGCGAGAAAATATAGTGAAGCACACCATCTTCCCCATTCTGGGAATAATTGGAAAATTCAACATCGCGAAAAGGAAGAACTTCTCCCTTTTGGGCCTTTTCTTTGAAGCGCTCCTGCATGAGGAACTGCGTTCCGCGATCGATATAAGCCCGTGCACTGCGAAGGGCATTTAAGTTATGATTATGCAAATGCCTGTTCTTGGCGATAAATTCAGCACGGAGAGCTTCGACTTGCTCGGACAAGTCCTGAATTCGTTTTTGAAGCTCTTCGGCAGTCGGCTGGTCGGTCCGGGAAAACATCTATTTCGGGTCCATTATCGAAAGAAGGGATGGGCTGGCTTATCCCGCCGGGCGGTTACTAACAAGACTTGGGCACATTCTGTCTGTTTGCAGAAGAGATGACGAGATGATCCCCAATGAGACCGACTCTCTGGACATGTCTTGGCGGTATGGTCTTATTGCGCGTCTGAACTTTCAACACGCGCAATCATGTAGTCGACAGCTCTGACGAGTTCTTGGTCTGTGCAATCGTCACAGAGGCCGCGTGCCGGCATACCGTTTAGGCCGAGCCTTGTGCTTTGATACAGGGCCTCGTTTCCCTTTGCCAATCGGGCCGTCCAATCTTGCTTGACGCCCAGGCGGGGCATACCCGGCAGAGCCTGACTATGGCAACTGCTGCATACAAGATCGTAAACTTGTTGGCCCGATCTCTGGCCAGCCACGAGCGCTATCTGTTCAGGTTCCGGATCACGCCTGGAAAACCGAAAGAGCTTGCCGCGCTGGGACAGAATCCAGATCGCCCCATCATCAGCCACCTTGATGTCTCGAATGCGCCCGCGAATCTCGTCCAATATTCGTGCCTCCGACAAAATAGCCGTCTGCACCTTGTCGAGTTTGCTTACGGTCTGCCCTTTCAAGGCACCGACCAACAAGTCCCCATCCCATTCCGGAAACATTGGCCCTCGATAGATCTCAATCGGTGATATTGCGAGGGATGGCAGATAGTAGAATATCGGTTCCTTCACGCCCGGCTTTCTCTGCCCTTCGCCAATCGGGCGGTAGGTATAATTCATTCCGTATGTGACGGTCGGCCAGCCATAATTTGCTCCAGCCTCAATGATGTTCACTTCATCGCCGCCCATAGGCCCATGTTCGGTTTCATAAATGAGACCGGTGACGGGATCGTGTGCGAGCCCTTGCGGGTTTCTGACGCCCAGCGCGTAGATTGCCGGATGATATATATATGACTGAATGAAAGGATTATCCCCGGGTACCGTGCCATCGTCTTCAAGACGAAGTATTTTTCCGGTCAGGGACTTACCGTCCTGAGACCAATTTCTTTTCGACCGATCACCGGTTCCGATAAATAGAAACCCCTGATCGTCAAACATAAGCGCTCCGCCAAAATTCGACCTGGATGGCGCGAAAGGTTCGGCGACAATGAGCTCTTCAACATCTGCAAGCCTGTTGTCCGACAGTACCGCTCGGGAAACCGCCAAAGCAAATGTGTCCGTCTCAGGATCTTTGATAGAATAGCTGATATAGATAAGGCCGTTTATCTTGAAGTCCGGATGAAGGGCCACGTCCATCAAGCCGGTTTGCCCTCCACCCGTTTCGATCTCGGGCAATCCTTCGATGAGCGTCTTCTCTTTTGTTGTCGTATCGATCAAGCTTAGACGCCCGGAAAATTCAGTGACGATTATGTCTGTCTCCGTCAGGAACTCAAAGGCCCAAGGATATTTCAATTCCTCGACGAGGACATCTAACTCTCCTTCCCGCACATTTACGGCAGCGAGTGATGTCAAGTCGCCGCAATATGATGCGGGTTCTCCCGGGCGCGCTTTTCGATCGAAACATGCCGGGCCGTTATATTTGCCACCCGGTGCGCGCTCGGTCCGTTTTGCTTGGGGAGAGGCCGACGCGTCGTTCTGCACGCGGCCGTGTTCTTGCAATCTAGCGGCGTGTTCGCCAGCGAAGAACCATCCTGTGAGGGCCCCAATTATCAACGAGACAAAGGCGATTGTGATCTGTTTCATTGTCATTGATGGCACCCTTCTCCAGACAGCCTCAGCGGTCTTCGCCGGCATATGGCTGGTAATCGGTATCCGAAACCGCCCGTCGCCAATCGCTTAACCGCTGGGTCAGGTCGGCTTGGGCCTCTTGGTGGTCAGGATTGTCGATCAAGTTATCGAAGTCGACGTCTCCGTTCTGGTTTATGGCATAGAGTTCTCGCGGGGCCCGCTGTTCGGAGAAACAATCAACAAACCGAGCCGGCATGTTCGATGCATCGAAAGCGGCCTTGATGTCCTTTATTTCAGCGCGGTTCACGGCTTGGCTTGAAATACATTCACCATGCTCTGGATATTGGTTTTCTTTATAAAGATAAGAAGTATTTCTGACGGCACGTTCATGGGCATTTTTCCCATGCCAATTGCGTTCGGCGAAGATGTGATCTCGAACCTCCAAATCCGGCGCATCAAACAATGATCTAAAGGACTGCCCCGGCAAATAGTCAGGTTGGTTTATATTGGCGACTTCGAGAACTGTCGGAACAATGTCAATCGCACTTAAAAGAGACCCCGACGAGGTGCCCGCCGGAATTTTATTTGGCCAATGCATGATAAAGGGGGCCCTCAGCCCTTCATTATAAAGTGTCAGTTTGGAGAGCATAAATGGGCGCCCATTATCCGACATGACCATGATGATGGTATTGTCCATCACGCCCTGTTGTTTTAGCGCCTCTATGACCTTCCCCACATAGACGTCGAACCGCTGCAGCTCCCGATAATATTCAGAAAACCTCTTTCGGGTCGCTGGCCTATTCACATAGGGCGCTGGTGGTTCGATCGTGTCCGGATCAATTGGAGGTGGTAGATTTTCACCGCTTGTATCAAAAGGCCGGTGGGGGTCTCGCGACGCGAAGAAGAAGAAGAAAGGTTTGTCCATCGGACGTCCTCTGACGACATCTGTCCAGAGCGCCGCGCCACTGGAATCGTCCGGATCATCGACGGCGATATCAAACTGACGGGCTCCCATTGCGCCAATGCCAGCCTTGCCGGCAACGGCTGTATAATACCCTTGTTCGCGCAGCATAGAGGCCAATGTCACATGGCGAGCTTCCAGCCCTTGGTGAAGATGCTTCGAGCCACTTTGGGAGGGATACAAGCCCGTCAAAATACTGCCGCGGCTTGGTGTGCAGGAGGATGTTGTCAGAAACATATTGTCAAACCGCATCCCGACATTGGCCAATTGCAATATGTTGGGTGTCTTTGCCGCTGTGTCCGAATAGGGCTGGATATCGTTCCAACTGACATCATCGGCGATGAAGATCACGAAATTCGGACGGGTGGCTTCGCTATCGCTGTTGGAAGATGGGGCTTCGGCCGACCTCGCAAATACGAAAATAGCCGCTAGTGCGGCGGCGACCAGACAAGTTATGACAATTGTCCTGGTGCTCATCCTGCTCCTCAAACACCGGCTGTGTGATTTAAGAGTCCTAAGACAGTTGGAAACTGTTGTCATGGGTGCGGCTGCTGGCCGAGGTCAACTCTGAAGCTTGATCCTCGGAATATGGTTGCCCCGGATCCAATCCGGGTCGGCAAGCAGTCTTGAGCGCGCTTCATGTGACCGCAGGTCGCGGACGCAAAAAGACAATCATTCACCGCTGAAGGCCCTACTCTGCAGACCAGCTTCGAACTCCACCAGACCTTTTTCAGGTCGGGGAATGGTGGGCCCGGAGGGACTTGAACCCCCGACCAGACCGTTATGAGCGGTCCGCTCTAACCAACTGAGCTACAGGCCCGATTGCAGCGGCAACAAGGTCAGGTCTTGATCCCGCCGCAATGCCGGTATGTGTTAGTGCGGCAAAAGGGGAGACGCAACCACTATGAAACACGTTATGACGCAGAGACTTCTATCCACTATTGTTGCAGCGCTTATCGTTGTTCCGGCAGCGTGTGCGCAGGTCCCTGGCGAGGGATCTGCGCCGTCGCAGCGCAACCTTCAATTCGAGACCGCTCACCCAAATTCGATCCAACCGGAGACGACCCTCAGCCTATCGGCAAGAGGGGTTGTCGACCGCGCTCCGGACCTTGCCTATATCACTGTCGGTGTCGAGACAGAGGCGAAGACGGCTGCCGAGGCACTATCGGAAAATGCCGAACGGATGAACGGTGTGTTCGCTGCCCTGGAAGATGCGGGAATCGCGGACAGCGACATACAGACTTCAAATTTCAGCGTGTCACCAAATTACGATTATAGCCGCGACGGGCCCGCGCGACTCATTGGCTACCGGGCGAGCAACCAAGTGCGCGCGAAAGTGACCGACCTCGATAGTCTCGGTGCCA
>JBCBUY010000054.1:0-19845 GCA_039817885.1 Pseudomonadota bacterium
CCGGATCCTGATTTTTCGCCAGTGCTCAGCCGGTTGGAGATGATCGAGGGTCTGCTCTCTGGGTCGGACCCCGAAATGGAGTCACTGTCCAACCGGGTTGGATCGATTTCAGATCGTATGGAGACGATCCAAACACAACTGACGGCAATCCCAGCAAATGACACATCGGGTGTGTCAGAGCGTGTTCACGAACTCTCCGCCGCGATCACGGAGAAACAATGGGTGGATCTGCGACCGCTGGAGGCGCGCATGGCTCGGCTCGAAGCGGTTCTACAAACGACGGGAGCTCCGGAACTTGATCTGACATCCGTACACGGCGCGATCGCGGATGTGCAACTACAATTGGAGGGATTGCGCCCAACAGATCCGGACCTTTCACCCTTGCAAGGCCAGCTGGATCATATTGTGCAGACGGTGGCCGACCTTCGTCAAAATCAGAATAGCGCGGGCGCTGAAACGCTTGACATGATTACCGGTCAGCTTGGTGCTATTTCGTCGGCTCTCGCGACTATGGAGCAGCCCGATCTGGAGGCGGTCAGAGAGCGACTATCGGGGATCGAACGGCTGCTTTCAGAGGTGGCTTTGCCGAACCTCGACCCGATCCAGGAGCAATTGCAGGGTCTGCATGTGCGCCTGGCGAATTTTGAGGGCGCTTTGATTGCCCAGGCCGAAAGCGCAGCTGACCTGGAACCGGTCCAACGGCAGATGGAACTCCTGGCGTCCAGAATGATGGTGCCCGACCAGAACTTTGACATTGTGTACGGACGCCTTGCTAGCTTGACCGAAACCATCACAGGGATAGAATCCGTACTCGGATCAATCCGGGCTCAGCTCGGATCAGGACAATATGGGGCTGGTCAGGGGCTAGAAACGGTCGAACGTCGGTTGGCGGTTTTGCAGGACTCCCTTATGGGGCTACATCAGCCTGATCTGGGGCCTGTTATCGGACAATTGCGGGCCATGGACAGCCGCCTCGACTTTGGGTCCCTCGAAAGCCGTCTCACGGCAATTGAATACTCCCTAGCATCATTGCATCAACTGGTGCGATCGCGGGACAATTCTGAGTATGCCGCTCAGATTCCGCGCCAACCTGCTCCGAGCTATTTGCCACCCCAACCGCTAGAGACGAGAAATCAATATAGCGCGCCAATCACGCCGCCATCATCGCTCAGCAACACGTCGCTCCGTCAGCCCGAGCCACCGCGGCCGCCGGATCCGCTTCAGGCCGAGCGGCGTCCGGACGATAAAGCGAACCTCCTTGTACGGCCGGCCTTTGGTACACCGGATGACTTGGAACGCATCAGCGGCGTCGGGCCGAAGCTGCGGGATATGTTGCATGGCGTTGGGGTGTATTATTTCTGGCAAATCGCCGAGTGGACCCCGGATCAGGTTGACTGGGTCGATAGTTTGTTAGACGCGTTCCATGGCAGGATAGAACGCGACAATTGGGTCAGCCAGGCGCGCATGATGGCGGCCGAACCGACATCTGTACGCCGACCAGTTGGATAGGTCTTTCCAGCACTACGCAAAGAAAATGGGTGGGCGGCGATTGGCCCAGGGTGCGGCACGTTCCAGCTGACCGGCCAGCCCATATAAAAGGCGTTCTTGTCCGCACCTCGCCCCGAACATCATGCCGAGAGGCAGACCATCCTCGGTCCAATGAAGCGGCACAGACATGGCGGGTGCACCAATCTGATTGAAGACCGCGCACCACGGCGCGAAAGTGGATACAGCTTCGCCATTCGCCTTCATGTTTGCGGGCGCGAGGCTGAGGACACCCAGTGGATCTGGCTTCCGGGCAAGGGTCGGCGCAAGGACGACATCGAACGCCCCTTCGATCATAAAATGATCGAAATCAATACCAGCCCTGATGGCAGCTCGATTGGCACGCATCAGCTCAGCCATGGGTACGGTGTCTCCGAGTTCCGCAAGGCGCAGGGTGACAGGCTCGAGATCATCTGGGCCGAGCACACGACCGAGCTCGGCCTCTCGTGCAGCTTTGACCATCGCCATGGCTGCTGCCACGGTCATGGGTAAGCCCTTCGACAAAGCAGGGCCATCAAGATCCGGGCCCGCCTCCTCAACACGATGACCGAGGTCTTCTAGTAGTGCCCGCGCAGAGTCGAGGCCAGCCTGGGCATCCCGATCAGGACGCGTTCCGTTTGGAGCAATGGACCACACCGCGATCCGTAAGGGGCGTGGGTCAGCGTCAAGAGCGCTTAGAAAACTGGCCTCCGGCGGAAGTGCCACATAGCGGGAGCCGGTTTCCGGGCCGTGGGTGAGGTCAAGCAGCGCTGCACTGTCGCGAACCGAGCGGGAGATCACATGCGTGCAGGACTGACCATTCCAGCCCTCCGTAACAGCTGGTCCCATCGGCGTGCGCCCGCGCGATGGTTTCAGTCCGAATAGGCCGCAACAGGCCGCTGGAATACGGATCGAGCCCCCACCATCGCTCGCCTGGGCGACCGGGACCACGCCGGCGGCAACCGCAGCCGAGGCCCCGCCGGAAGATCCACCAGATGTCCGAGAGAGATCCCAGGGGTTCCGTGTCGGGCCGAAGAGGAGGCTTTCTGTCGTGGTCGTCAGCCCAAACTCGGGGGTGGTTGTTGCACCGAACAAGGTGAGGCCAGCGGCGCGATATCTCTTGGTGATCTCGCTGTCATGGTCGGCAATATTGTCTCGCCAGGCGCGGGAGCCATGGGTGAGGGGCGCACCTTTGATGTCGACCATCAGGTCTTTGGTTGGAAAGGGCACACCCTTAAAGGGGCCATCTAACAAACCAGATTCTATTTGTTCTTGGCCAATGTGCGGAAACAGATTGGCGAAGCAATTCAATTCTTTTTGAGCGGCATTGGCACGTGAGACAGCTTCGTCCAGAAGCTCCGCAGCTGTCACATCGCCCCTGCGAACCAGCTCAGCCAAGCCAAGCCCATCATAGTCTGTATAGTCCCGCATCCATGCCTCCCAGTTTTTTGAGAAACATGGACCAGATTATCAGCCTCGGGAAGGCGTGCTCAACGCTCAGCCTCGCAGGACGCCGCCTGTCCCCTTGGACACGCCGGCGATGATTTTCTCCGAAATTGCGTCGATCTCCGCATCGGTTAGTGTGTCACCGCGCGGCTGAAGCGTTACCTCGATTGCGATCGACTTTTTGCCCTCATCGATCCCGGGACCCTGATAAACATCGAAGACACCGACATCTGTGATCAACGTCTTTTCTGCTTTTTCAGCTAGGCGAATAATGTCCCCGGCTGGTACATTCTCATCGACGACGAAGGCAAAGTCGCGGCGAACCGGGGTGAGGTCGGCCTTCTCCAGAACCGGCTTGGTCTTGGTGGCGGCGACTTTCATATTGGGCAGAGCCTGGAGGTTAAGCTCGAACCCGTAGACGGGTCCGTCCACATCCAGCGCTTTCAGGACCCGCGGGTGAAGCGCGCCGAAATGGGCAATCGTGGTCTTGGGCCCAAGCGTTAGGCGCGCCGACTTACCCGGATGCCAATAGCTGTGACGTGGCTCCGCGATCTGAAACCGCGAAGGTGGTTGGCCGAGGGCTTCAAGTATAGCGTAGAGGTCTGCCTTGGCTGCTTGCGCATCATAGGACACGTTTGCGTCTTGCCAGTGACGTTCATTGCTCACCTGCACAAGGGCCGTGACCACAGTTCGTTGATCCTTTGGTCCGTCACCAAGATAGACAGGGCCAGCCTCGAAGAGGCGCAGGCCTGTCTGACCATGATCGGCCCCTTTCTGAGCCGCGCGGGCAAGGTTCCCAACGATGGATGGGCGCATCTGGTTCAGCTCGCTGGCAACCGGGTTTGCCACTTCAAGCGCTGGATTGTCGTCTCCGAAAAGACGCGCATGATCCGCTGCCATAAAACTCCAGGTTACGGCCTCCAGAAAGCCGCGCGATGCCATGACACGGCGAGCGGTTCGGACGCGCTGCTGCAGTGGCGTGGGCCGGCCATGCTTCGTGTCACCCGTTTGGGGCAAGGACGTTGTCGGCAGCGTGTCATATCCAACAAGTCTCGCGATCTCCTCAACAATGTCGGCAGATTGTTCCATATCGAACCGCCATGTCGGAACTGTGAGATACCAGGCCTCGCCGGCGTCTTCGACAACGAAGCCGAGATCTTTCAGCATCTTTTTCATGTCTGCCGATTTGACGGATAGACCCGTCAGGCGTTCGACATCTGGTGGGTAGAACGTGACTTTCTCCTCGCGAACGAGAGGTGCGCCGGCGATGATGGGTTTGGACACCTTACCACCTGCATGATCCTTGATGAGCGTTACAGCCATTTGCAGGCCTTCAAGGCAGGAGTTCAAATCCACGCCACGCTCAAACCGGTAGCGCGCATCCGATTGGATGCCCGTTGCGCGTCCTGTCCGCGCCGTCCGCATAGGGTCGAACCAAGCCGCTTCAAGGAACACATTCGTGGTGGTTTCCGATACCGCGGTGGTTTCACCTCCCATCACGCCGCCGAGGCCGATCGGACCGGAGTCATCGGCAATGACGCACATATCTTCGGTCACGTCGTAGGTCTTGCCATCAAGCGCCTCGACCTTCTCACCCTTCTTGCCAAGACGGGCCATCACCGTGCCATCGAGCTTGTCGGCATCATAGGCATGGAGTGGTCGCGCACGATCGAGCGATACATAGTTTGTGACATCAACCAGCAGGCTTTTTGGCTGGATGCCGACGGCTTTAAGCCTGTCCTGCATCCAGTCCGGGGACGGACCATCTTCGACACCTTGGATCATCACCCCGGCAAAGATCGGGCATGCGTCCTCGTCGACGATGCCGACTTCGACCGGGCAATCATAGGATCCGCCAATGGACTTCGTTTCGCGGCTGATAAGGCGCCCGCCACCGGCTGCAGAAAGGTCGCGCGCGATTCCCATAACACCGAGCCAGTCCGGCCGGTTCGGGGTGACTTCAAAATCGATAACGGGATCATTTGCACCAAGCGCTTCTGAGGCAGGTGTGCCCAGGTCCCATGCCTCATCAAGATCTGCGATGCCGTCATGGTCTTCGCCGGCTTCCAGTTCCTTCGCCGAGCATAGCATGCCATGGCTTTCGACCCCGCGGATCTTGCGGGGTTTTTTGTCCAGTGAGAAATCGAGGCCTGGGATAAAAGCACCAAGCGGTGCATAGATAGCCGTCATGCCAGCGCGGGCATTGGGCGCGCCGCACACAATCTGCTTCGTCCCGTCAACCGTCTCCACAGTGCAGACCTTAAGCTTGTCTGCGTCGGGATGGGGCTCAGCAGCAGTCACTTTCGCAATCGTGAACGGGGCCAGTCTTTCCGCCGGATCTTCAACATGTTCGATCTCCAATCCTATCTGGCCCATAAGGGCAAGGAGGTCGTCGAGCGAAGCTTTGGTGGCCAGGTGATCCTTCAGCCAGGAGAGTGTGAATTTCATGGTGTTACCTCGTCGGCTGACGATTGTTCAATTGTTGGGGGTTGTTCTAGGTCTGATGTTGGGCGTGCAGGTGTAAATGCCGCGAAAATGTCTGTATCGCCTCGTGGGCAAGACCCAACACGGGTCGCCCGGGCGGAGCTGAGCTCAGACGTCTGCCAGCATCTTCTGAAGACGGAACAATAACAGATCTTCAGTCGCCAGCTTTGCGTCTCCTGAACAAATTGAAAGACTTGCTCAAAAGTGATGTCATCACGCTTCCAACCTAGCTCGAAGGGCGTGACTTCCTCGCCAGGTGCAAGTGCTCGGGCTGTCAATGGAGCTCGCGTGATATCGTAATTTCCGGGTAGGCCCGAAAGCAGCCTGCCAGGGTCAGTGATGATCTTGCCGTCAATTTCGAGTTCCACAGAGTCGATGATCGCAGGTCCGACGCCGCTATTGCGCACGCGGAAGCCAAGATTTGTGTAGGTCGCCGAGTTGTTACTAAACCCATCGACCTGCAAAATTGGATACACTTCGCCATGCTGCTGGGCGCGCATCACCCGGCCTTGATCCCAGGCGATGAACACGGCCGCCGCCGAGGAGATCAACGCGCAAATCGCAATGAGCATTTCGACCTTGTTGCCATTACCCATTTCGGTCGGTCTCATTGCTTAGGGAATAGATGTCCGGGCTTTGGATCATTCTGCGTCGCCCTGCTCGACAGTTCTCACACCGCCGCCTTCGGCTCCCCGTACCAGAGGGGACTGCAGTCCAAGTTCGGTGAAAATATCCGTCTCTGAAAGGTCGCAGCTGTCAACGCGGTCGGCGAACGACGACCCAAGCCTTCTGGTTTTCCAGCAACGATCAAATACGGAGCAATAACAGATTTGTATTATCCAAGTTTCTGATGTTTGGCCAAAAGCGAGCAATTCTCCCTGATCAATCTCGCCTGTTTTCCACTTGATGGATACGGGAACAATATCTGCACTTGGCGCAAGTGATCGTCCTGCAACATTTCGCCACGAGACATTGCGCGTGAACGGGAGACCTTCAATGATCGGAACAAGGCTATCGACGCGTTCGCCATCGATCGTAAGGTCGACGGAATAAATCCGAGCAGGGCCCACACCAGTATTGGTAATGCGAAGCCCAAGCTCTGATCCATATGACTCGTTGGATATGATCCCATCGATCTGCAGCACGGGAAGAACATCGGCATGTTGCTGGGCGCGCATCACCCGGCCTTGATCCCACGCAATGAACACCGCCACCATAGAGGATACGAGTGCGCATAGGGCGATGAACATTTCGACCTTGTTGTCATTACCCATGAGATACCCCCAGAGCGGTATAGCCATTTGCGAAGGCTTCTGCGCGCTCGGCTTTCAGCGCCTCTTGTGCCATTGCGGTAAAATCCTCATCCAGAATTCGGGTCACCTTGAAGGTCTCGAAGATCACGTTCATATCGAGAGCCCAGGTCTTCTCGCGCTGATAATAGGCCTGATGAACATCGCGCCAATACCGATAGGAGAGGTCGCCTTCGCCCTCTAAAGCAGCCATTTCCGGCGTCACGTCATCGAAGCGCAGGATCTGCAGGGACACGGTTTCAATCTCGCATAGAGGGATGTCTTCGCTGCTCAGACAAATCTGACGTTCTCCAATCTCAGCCTCCGGTCCATGCACAGCCGCATAACATGTGCCCGTCTTCACGCCCGCCACAACCAGCGCGGCGAGGCGGTCAGCCATTGCTGGGCTGTCCCCGAACTTGAACGTTTTCAGTCCTTTATATGAGGGCTGAGTGTCCACTAGCTCAGCCCACCACTCATGCTTGGTGTCAACCAGGGGCGGAAGCCGTAATGGCGGGTCCACTCGGCGTCGGCCTCGAAATAGGGGCGGAGGTCCGGCATGCCGTACTTCAGCATAGCCAGCCGGTCGACGCCGACCCCGAAGGCGAAGCCTTGATATTCGTCTGGATCGATGCCGCAATTGCGCAGCACATTCGGGTGGACCATCCCAGAGCCGAGGATTTCCATCCAGCGGTCGCCAGCGCCAATCTCGATCGTCTCGCCCTTCTTTGTATATTTCACATCCATCTCCGCTGAGGGTTCCGTGAAGGGAAAGAAGTGGGGGCGGAAGCGCGCCTCGACGTCATCGACCTCGAAGAAGGCCTTCACGAAATCGATAAGGCAGCCTTTCAAATGCCCCATATGGATACCCTTTTCGATAACCAGACCTTCGACCTGGTGGAACATTGGCGTGTGGGTCGCATCCCAATCATTCCGATAAACGCGGCCGGGTGCGATGATACGAATAGGTGGCTTCTGATCCATCATCGTGCGGATCTGCACAGGACTCGTGTGAGTGCGGAGCACTTTCGGAGCCGCGCCTTCCTGCGGATGAAAGAAAAACGTGTCGTGGGTTTCCCGCGCCGGATGCCCTTCAGGGAAGTTCAGTGCCGTGAAATTGTGCCAGTCGTCTTCAATGTCCGGACCTTCAGCCACGGCAAAACCCATATCGCCGAAAATTGCCGCGAGTTCCTCGAAGACCTGCATGACAGGGTGCAGCGCGCCGACAGGCTCGGGGCGTGGGGGCAGGGTGAGATCTTCTTTTTCGGTCGCGAGTTGGGCATCAAGTGCGGCATCTTCCAGGACGGCCTTGCGGCTCGCCACAGCATCTGCGACACGCGTTTTCAGGGCATTCAAGGCGGGGCCCATCACCTTCCGTTCTTCCGGGTCCATACCGCCGAGGCCCTTCATCAGGCCCGAAATACGCCCCTTTTTGCCCAGTTCACCGACACGAACGGTGTCTAGCGCATCCAGGTCGCTTGCGCCCTCCACGGCGGCAATGGCTTCTGCTTCAATGGTTGTGAGGTCAGACATGAAAAAGCCCTGTTGCTTTGGCGCAAACAGGGCTTTTCCGCCCCGCTTACGCGGTCGGAATAGCGGAGAAAGTCAAAAAGGCCAATCGCCTAAGCGAGCGCGCCTTTTGCCTTCTCCACGATGTCTTTAAATACAGCCGGTTCGTTAATGGCGAGTTCGGAGAGCATTTTGCGGTCCACATCGATATTGGCTTTGTTCAGACCATCGATGAGGCGCGAATAGGTAAGATTTTCGTCAATCTCGCGGACAGCCGCGTTAATGCGCTGGATCCAGAGCGAACGGAACTTCCGCTTCTTCACCTTCCGGCCGACATAGGCGTACTGGCCGGCTTGCCAGACGGCAGCATTGGCGGTCCGGAACTGCTTGGAGCGCGCGCCGCGATAGCCTTTGGCGGCTTTCAGGATTTTCTTGTGCCTGGCTTTTGCCGGGACTTTGTTTCTACTGCGGGACATGGTGTGTCTCTCTTACGGTATTCGGTTCAGATCAGCTTATTTGTTCGCGTAGGGGAGCCACTTCATGATGCGTGGCTTATCCACATCCGAGGCAACCTCTGTGCCGCGGTTTTGGCGAATGTACTTGGAATTGTGGCTGATCAGGCGGTGACGCTTGCCGGCGACGCCATGCTTCACTTTTCCTGTAGCCGTGACCTTGAACCGCTTCGCAGCGGCTTTCTTCGTCTTCATCTTCGGCATTTCGTATCTCCTGAAGGGCGGTAAGACCCTTTATTGTCTACTGTTAGGACCCTGCAGGCATGCCGTTTTCGGCCCACACAGGTCGGAAAGCGCGGTATATGGCGGAAACGCTGGCCGGAATCAAGCCGGACTGATGATCAACTTACTGGAAAAATGCTCTTCAGATTGTTGTGATTGCTGATCATCATCTTCACCGAGGCGATTGCAAGTAGACCGCTGGTTCCCAAACACACAAACAAGACAGGTATCGGCAGCGCTCGTTCCCAGGCGAAGAGAAAACTGATGATCAGCAGAACCATACTCAGGCTGCCGAAAAACTGGTGATATCGAAATGTCTGCTCGTTGATGTAATCGAATGCCTTCTGGCCGTCCTCGGTGTCGAAGGCCTTTCCTATATCGAAAGACGGTCGCGTGGTTCCGCGAAGCTTATAGTAAAGATGCATTGCCCCTATCTCGAACGCAAACCATGCCAAGACGTGGACGACCAGACCGAATGCAACCGAGACCACGATCAAAATAATACCCCCCACATTCTTGAGGGCATCGGAAGCGATATACATCAGTCCGGCTTCCACATCGTCATAGATAAAAGCGAATGCCAGCAACAGCACCATTCCCGGCACGACGAACGCAATGGTGATCCCAAAGGCTTTAAGCAAGTCCCCCATCTACATCTCCGCCCGTGAGCCAGACCAAATTTTATTTCCGTCCCTGCCTTACGGCAAGGCGGCCGGGTCACCGCGGAGCCATGACCATGGTCATCTGGCGGCCTTCCAGTTTCGGTTCTAGCTCGACTTTGGCAATCTCGCCAAACTCCTCCTGAACCCGCTTTAGAAGATCCATACCAAGGTGTTGGTGTGCCATCTCTCGGCCTCTGAAGCGCATGGTAACCTTCACCTTGTCACCTTGCTCAAAGAAGCGCGTGATTTGCTTGGTCTTCACTTCGTAATCGTGGACGTCGATATTCGGACGCATTTTGATCTCTTTAAGATCCGCAGATTTCTGCTTCTTGCGCGCCGCTGCCCGTTTCTTCTGGGCTTCGAATTTCAGCTTGCCATAGTCGAGGATCTTGCAGACTGGTGGGTCAGAATCGGGGGCGACTTCAACAAGGTCAAGGTTGGCTTCGCGAGCTGCGTCCAGCGCAGCGGCTGTGGGCATCTCGCCCTGTTTGTCGCCATTTTCATCGATAAGGAGTACGCGGGGTGCCGTGATTTCCTGATTTGTGCGGGGGCCGGCTGCTTTCTTTACCGGAGGAGCCGCGTGGGGTCTGCGAGCTATGGGTCTTTTCCTTCTAGCTGTTAATACGAATAGCTAATATGCCCCTCAATGGGAGGCGCTTCAAGTTAACTGTTACCTGTTTACAAAACCCCAAGGGCCCGAACAGCCTGCCAAACATCGTCCGGTGACACTGAGGCAAGGGTTTCTCCGTGGACAACAATCACCGGCAATGGGCCGCGGGGGGCCGCTTGATCCGGATCGGAAACACTTGTCGCAAATAGCGCAACCCCCGGCGCACCGGCCAGAGTTGCCATATGCATTGGGCCGGTGTCATTTCCAATCACGAAGCGTGCCTTCGAGGCGAGCGATGCGATCTGAAAGAGATCGGTGCGTGTGACAAGGTTCGCCACACGCGGTTCGATCTTCTGGATGGCAGATGCGATCTGACCCTCGGACTTTGCTCCGATCAGTACTGGCGTGATGTCCATATCTGCCATTCGGTGCGCAATGTCAGCGAAGTTTTCTGGCTGCCACCGTTTCTCGGGGTGATTCTCTGAAGCGCCGGGGATGATCAGACCAAAATCTCCATTCACACCGAAATAGGCTGGCGTGAGGCTTGGCCGATTGTTCAAGGCCAGGGGAATCCAAGAAAAGTCCGGCATTGGGATCTGATCGGGAACATATCCGCCCTCAGGGGCGAGCCCGGCGATCTCAAGCTGTTCAGCGAGCCGATCGATGGAATGCATTGAGGCTCGGTCCGGATTGTCGTGAAAATAGGCGCTGTTCAAAGCGTGACCGGACCAAAGCGGCGGTTTACGCCCGGGCATATTCAACGCCTTGAAATAATTGGCTGTACGCCCGCTCGTTTGAAAATCGTAAATGATATCGAATTTCTGCTTACGAATTCGCGAAATCAGGTCTCGGGTCGCCCGCACGCCGTCTGGCCTTCCGTCTGTCTCAATCACATCGAAGAACGGACACTTCTCCGCAAATGCCTTGAAAGGCGGCGTCGTAAGAAGAGTGAGTTGAGCGGCAGGGTGCGCGTCCCGCACAGCTTTTGCCGCGCCCAGAGCCAACATGAAGTCACCAAGCGCACTCAGCTTGATCACCAGCACGCGCTTGGCAGTCCGACCCGGATTGACCGGGCGTTTGGTGAGTATTCGGGTTGAACTCATGCGCGCTGAGCAATTCCTTGAGCAATCAGGGAACTATAAACACTGAGGGTCGCGGCCTGAAGCCCCCTTTTTGAGTAGTGTGCTTTCACATGGTTTCGACCTGCACGTCCCATACCAAGACGAGCGTCCGCGCCAACCGATATAAGGGACCGCAGAGCTGCAGCGAGTGATTGCGCTTCCCCTGGGGCGAAGCGAACGCCCGTTTGTCCGTCAATAACGGTCTCCTGGGCCCCGCCATGGTCGGCTGCAATCACCGGCCGCTCCATTGCTGCGGCCTCGGCAGCGGTCCGACCAAACGCCTCCGGGCGGAGCGAAGGATTGAGCACAATATCCGCAGCCGCATATGCCGCGGGCATATCAACACAGTGACCTGCAATCCGGATGGACTTCACGAGACCGTGCTCGGCGATATAGGTCTGGAGCTTGTCGACATAGGCTGAGCGCCCTTGAGCATCGCCGGCAAACACAAGCACAAGCGACGCCCGTTCTTCGGCAGATAAGAGGGTTAAAGCCTCCAGCGCCAGTCTTTGACCCTTCCATTCCGTCAGCCTTGCAGGGAGGAGGATTACGAGGCGCTTGTCGCTGTCGACGAGGCTCCAATCGCGTCTCAGACTTGCGACCCTTTCCGGTTTGACCGCATCAGCATGGAAATGATCGAAATCGACCCCACGCGGAATGATAACAATCCGATCGTCTGGGACCTCATGGATCTCCTTGACGCGATGACCGATCCAGCGGGAATTGGCGATCACAAAGTCGCCTTTCGCCATAATGGAATTATACGCCTTTTTCGGCCCGGAAGTGCCGGAATAGGCACCGTGATAGGTGGTGACAAAGGCGGTTCCCGTAGCTTGAACCGCACGCCAAGCACTCCAGGCTGGAGCCCGGCTGCGAGCATGGACAAGGCTCACACCATCTTGCTTGATCAAATCAGTGAGGCGCAGGGCGTTCCGAAAAATCGCAACCGGGTTCTTCGTCGCGAGTTCCATGAAGATGTGCTGGCCGCCGGCTGTCTCCAACTCTTTGACCAAACGGCCGCCCTCGCTCGCCACCAAGGCTCGACCACCTGCCTCCGTGATCGCCTCCGCCATTTCGATCACAGTCCGCTCGGCCCCCCCCGCAGACAATTCGGGGATAACCTGCAATATGGTTTGTCCGGCAACGCTCGGAAGATTTGACAACCTTACCCCCTCAGGTTTTGACGTATCTCTACCATGACCGTTTCCAGATTGACCACGCCGGAAGGCCGATTGATTGCATATCGCAAATTCGAGGGGCGCGCGCCCGGCCCTGGATTGATCTGGCTGTCTGGTTTTAAGTCAGACATGCAGGGTGGCAAAGTGCTCGCGCTTGAGGCTTGGGCCAAAGAACGCGAACAGGCGTTCCTGGCATTTGATTATTCTGGCCATGGGGAGTCCGAAGGTGCCTTTGCCGACGGGACGATCTCTGCCTGGCGCGAAGATACCCTGGCTGCCCTTGATGCGCTAACCGAGGGACCTCAAATCCTCGTCGGGTCATCCATGGGCGGCTGGTTAGCCTTGCTGGCGGCGCAGGCTCGGCCGGACAGGGTCGCAGGGCTCGTGCTGATCGCACCGGCTCCTGACTTTACCGAGAAATTGATGTGGCCCAAATTGTCGCAAGCCGCGCAGGTAGAAATTGTCGACACCGGTGTTCACCTCCAGCCGTCAGAGTATGGTGAGCCAGTGCCGATCACCCGACAGCTGATCGAAGATGGCAAGCAATGGCAGTTGCTGGATGGACCGATCGCATTCACCGGACCCGTTCGTATCCTTCAGGGCATGGTCGACCTCGATGTACCATGGACCCATGCGCAGCAATTGGTGTCGACGCTCACCACAACAGATCTCGCCTTCACACTGATTAAGGACGGCGATCATCGCCTGTCGCGGGATCAGGACATTACCCGACTGATCGCCACCTGCGACGAGGTCCTGCGCAGCATATGACGTAGACAAAGGCTTCAGATCTGCCTCGTTTAAGGACCGCTCGAAAGCGGTAAACGCGCTTGCTGGACCACCGTCACTTCAAACTGTACGAGTGCCCACTGACAGGATCTTGTGCTCAAAACCCAAGGTAGATTTGCTTCTTAGCCAAATTATCATGCCTGTCGACTTTACATTCGTTTGACAAGAATTCGTAATTCGCCTTGAGAAGCGATGGTCTGGTACATCTTTTGCAGATGCTGGGTCGTAATGGGGCGTTACAAGCGCGCGTTGAGTTATCGAAGAGGTTTGAAAGTGGAATTTTTCACAAAGACAGCGGTCGATGCCGCGCTGTTGGCCGGGCAGCATCTGCTGAGCAAATACAAGAGCCACCATATCGAAATGCACGGCTCCACGACTCTCTCGGTCTCCAACCGTGGCCTTACAAAGGAGATCACCTCTATACTCGATAATGAGGCTGATAAGATCATCATTGATCTCATCACCAAGCGACATCCAGATCACGATATGCTGACCGAAGAAACCGGCCATATCGACAATGGTAGCCCATATTCATGGGTCGTGGACCCGCTCGACGGCAGCTCAAACTACGTCAATCACAATCCCTTTTTCGCAGTGTCCATTTGCCTCGCCTACGAAAATGAGCCGATCACTGGGGTTATCTTCGCGCCCTTCATCGAAGAGCTGGCAGTGGCTCGCAAAGGGCATGGATGTACACTGAATGGCCGGCCGTTGGAGGTTTCGACAACCAGCAAGCTGGACAAAGGATACATCGTGGGCTGTCCGGGGGGCGACAAAAACAACATTCGTTTTGGGACAATGAGCTACGCGCTTAATGTCGGTATCAAGGACTTTCGCAAGATGGGCTCGGCAGCCATCGAATCCTATACCGTGGCGTCCGGCCGGGTTGATGGCTTTGTCACCTTGAATATCGCGCCTTGGGACATAGCCGCTGGAGCACTTTGTGTGCAGGAAGCTGGCGGTGTCGTCTCGGACTTTAACGGCGAACCTTGGAAGCTGGACAGAAGCGATGTCTGCATGTCGAACGGGAATATGCATGAGGCCATTTTGGAGAAACTGGCCGTTGCAAATCCTGACAGTTCGAAATTCCTCGCAGACGGTTTCACCACTGACTAAAAGCAATCCCGAAATTCAATGACTTACGAAATTCTAGATAGAGACAAGCTTCCAGCCTATCTTGCCGGCCTTCCGACGGTCGTTGAAGTGCTTGGAGATTGTTCAACACTGCAGATCGATGAGATCGGCGACGGCAACCTAAATTTTGTCTTTCGCGTCAGTCAGGCAGCGGACAAGGGCCGCTCGGTTATCGTGAAGCAGGCCGTACCTTATCTCAGAATGGCCGGAGATTCCTGGCCCTTGAGCCGCGATAGGATGACGTTCGAGATCCGGGCTTTGCGCATCTACAACGATATCGTGCCAAGTTTTGTACCAAAGATATATCACGCCGATGAAGAGATGAGCGTCGTCGTGATGCAGACGCTTATGGATCACCAAGTCGTTCGAGGTCAGATGATTGACGGTATTCGGTATGCGAATATCGGCAAGGACATAGGCATTTTCCTGGCGCAGACGCTGTTTCAAACGAGTAGCCTCGGTATGGGCAGTTTAGAGCGCCGTCAGCTTATGGATAAATTCACCTTAAACAGTGAACTTTGTAAGTTGACGGAGGATTTTATCTTCACGTTCCCCTACATCGATGACCCATCTAACTACTCCGAAACGGGTTCTACTCGTTATGCTCAAGAAACCTTACGCCGCGACGGCGACTACAAGCGACGGGTGCTGAGGTTTAAGGAACTGTTCCTCACCAAAACCGATGCGCTTCTGCACGCTGATCTGCACACCGGCTCCTTGATGGCAAACCATGACGAAACCTATGTCATCGACACCGAATTTGCCTTTTTTGGCCCCTTCGGTTTCGATGTGGGCAAGATCATCGCAAACTTTCTCCTCAGCTATACGTCTCATTATTATCATAAGGGCGGTGCAGACTATCAGCGCTGGCTTCTAAACGAGGCATTCAATATCTGGACGGTTTTCGAGGAGGAGTTTCTGACGCTTTGGGCAGCACGAGAAAGTGGTGACGACGATGGTGATGCCGCGCTACTGTCCGACGGCTTTTTGAGCGATGCCGACCTTGCTGCTTACAAGACAGAGTTTATGCGGCGTATTTTGCAGGATGCGGTTGGATTTTGCGCCTGCTCGCTTGCACGGCGGACATTGGGTATTGCGGGTGTAATCGATGTTCGCGGTATCGAGGATGTGGAGACGCGCACCCAGCTCGAAATACATAATCTAAAATTATCGCACCTTTTGCTTATGGAGTACGACCGGATAGAGGACATCAGTCAATTCCGGGCAATGGTCGAAAACTTTTATGCCAACACTACACTCGAACCTTTGGGGAAATGGACTTGACCTCTTCTTTACTCGGAATAATTCCTGCCGCCGGTAGCGGCGTGCGTGCCCGGCCGTATAGCTACGAGGTGCACAAGGGGCTTTTTGCCATTGACGGACAGTCAAACATAGAGCGCAACATCTGCATCATGCGTGACGAATATGACATCAAAGAGATCGTCATTGTCGTCGGCTATATGGCGGATGCCGTTCAAGAAACCTTCGGTGATGGTAGCGATCTAGGCGTCAAGCTCACATATATCGAAAACCACCACTTGGATAAAGGGTGGGCCTGGTCAATTCTGCTGGCCAAGCCGTATCTGGCGGGGCGTTATGCTTGTGTGATGCTAAGCGACGAATTCTACCTCGGATGCAATCACGCTGAGTTCTATAAATCCCCCTATAAAGATAGCGCGGTGACAATTGCCTATAAGCGAGAAGAAAACCCGGCATTATCAAAAAGAACTTTTCCGTCGAGTGCGACGGAACCCGTGTTATCCGTCTGGTGGAGAACCCGACAACGATAACAAACGATAATCTCGGTATTGCAAGCTTTCTTATTAACCCCGATATATTTGGCCTCCTTGAAGACGCCTATGACAGTGGGCGGCCCTCGGTTGAATTTATCAATTTCGTCGACGAGCTCATTAAGGCGGGGCAGAAAGTTTCGCTATTTGAACTTACCGGCGACTATATTAACTTGAATGATGTGGCAGCTCTAGAAGCGGCGAACGATCTGGCCATTCGCGCTCGTCTTTTGAGGGAACAATCGGAAGAGGGCTAACGAAAAAGCGGCATTGTTATGTGAACTCATAGCGCCGCGATCGAACGATGCGCTTCGGACAGATCAATGATCGATCCCGCATCCTTGCACCTTCTAACGGATCCAGCCGGAAAGCTGTTCCAGCGGCGCGCCTACCGTTCCAGAACGGCATTCATCACTTCGAACACGGCAGTATTGTCAACATAGTCGCCCGTCCACCCATAGGCTTCGCCCCAGAGTTTTCCAGCCTTTATGTCGGTGCGTGTGAACTCGGCAAAGCGCTCCGCGCCAGCACCCATGGCCCAAAGGGGCACGAGTTCATTCGTGTGGTTGGGTGAAGCCCACTGATATCCAGGCATGTTGCCTGCGCCGCGGTCTTGCACTGCGAGGAAGTCATTAAAGACATCTTCCGCCGGGTCGAAACGCGCCGCGGCCAAAGCCTCATTACTTCTATCGGTCGCAACAGCATCACCGACCCCGTTTGTCCATGTCCCTTCGCCCCATACACCGCCGCATTCATGGTCAGACGTGACGATGAGCAGAGTGTCCTCCCAGCTTGAGTTTTCCTCAACCCAGGCGACGACCGCATCTACGGCGAGGTTAAAGTCGATCTGCTCTTCTATAAAGCGAGGCATATTATTGGCATGGCCCATCCAGTCGATGGCCCCGCCCTCGATCATGACGAAGAAGCCGTCTTCGTCCTGGCTGAGGACATTCAGCGCCCCCAAACTCATCGTCGGAAGGTCCGGCACATCGGTGTTGAAAGCCATACCTGAGGGGGTGTCCGCATCGCTGAGCCCCTGACGGGCCGCTTGCAGCGTCGCACCGGCGCGAGCGACACCCACGACACGCTCCGGGACATTGGTCCCGGCGGCCAGGGCTTCGAACTCTGCTTTCGTATCGATATAATCGAACCCGTTAATCCCACTTGCAGCCTGCATTGCGGCATAGGTGTCTTCGCCGCCGACGTATTTATAATCTCTGTCTGGCCCGTCCACTGTGCCCCCGCTTCCGTCATAAAGGGGATGACCGGCTCCCATGATCACATCGAGGTCGCTCGCCACCATTTCCTGGAAGATGTCGACATAATTGTTCCGAGAAATATTGTGGGCGATGACCGCGGCGGGGGTGGCATGGGAGACCATAACGGAGGCCACCGCTCCTGCCGAGAGGCCCTGGTCCATGGCGATGTCGGCAATCGTCGCAAAGCTGTTCTCGCCGGTCCAGTCCACATTGATACGGCCTACCGACGTCTTACGGCCAGTCATCAGTGCCGTGCCGGCTGCGGCGCTATCGGTATAAGAGGTATAGCTTTGACCCACCGGCAGGAAATCATTGGCCATGGCATTTTCGAAGCGATCCCATCTTGTCGTCGGATCGTATCCTTGCTCGACCGCACCAGATGCCAGCGCCACATCAGATCCGCGTGGCAGAAGATCGCCGGTCTCGTCGACCAAGTTCAACGCGCTATGGGCAAGACCAAAGACAAGAGGTGTTGTGCCATCAGGGCGGGTGATCTGATAGGACTGTTTTCCAGCCAAACCCTGATAATAATCAGCGGCCAACCAACCATTGAAACCGATTCCGTCAGAGATCATCAGGATCACATTCTTGGGCCTGGTCGGCTCAGCGTCCTGAATTTCGGCAATTGGCGTATGTGTGCACGATGACAGTAGGAGCGTCGCCGTTGCAACAGTCGTGGTCAGGACGTTTCGAGTGGACATGTTCATCCTCAAATATGATCGAATTGGAGCTATGTCTTAATGGCCAACTGTGACACTTCGTCAACAAGCGATTGGCTCGTGGCGTCCCCTGCGATGTGTTTGCAACAAACGACACTGCAGCGATGGGCGGAAGGGCGTCGCAGATATGCCGTGTCGGTCGCAAGCCCGTCAGAACGAGGCATCAATGCCAATTACAATATGCCGTCCGGGCTCATTGCTGCCGGACCCATGTGTTCGATACGCCTCGTCCAGCAGGTTATTCCCGCTGATTGTTAGGGTGAGGTTTTCGGTCGCGGTCCAACCAAACCTCAGATTTAGGAGCGTATAACCGGGAGTGCCTCCGATCGGGATTCTCTGGGTGTCCGACAGATCTGCCGCGCTTAGCCGGTCTGCACGGTCAACGATTTTCAGGTCGGCGCTCATCCAGGTGTTTTCCAACGGACCTGGGAGATCTCCAAAGTCGTTCCCGGACCAGGCAAGCGCGAGGAATCCGGTCAGCGGTTGAATGCGGCTGATGGGCTCTGTGAGGGAAGAGCCTCCCGCTATGGCTCGGGTCAGATCCCCTCTTGTCCAGGTCAGATTCCCCGATAGATCAAAGCCTGCGGGGAGATTTACAGCGCCCGTGACGTCTATGCCCTGTATGTCACCCGAGCCACTGTTTTGCTTGCTGACCTCGAACAGACCGTCGACAATCCGCCCGGTCGGCACGGTCACGATATAGTCGCGTAAATCGGTGTAATAGTATGCGGCTGTAAATGTCAGATTATCGAGCGCGTAGCGGTATCCGATCTCGCTCGAGAGAAAGGTCTCCGGCTGCAAGTCAAAAGAGGCGACTTCAAACTCATTCGATCTACTCCGCCCAAAACGGCTGATGTCTGCGATGTTTGGGGCACGGAAGGCTTGGCTGGCGGATATGAAAAGACTGGACCGATTGTTTGCTCCCCAAAAATAGTTCGCACGCGCGGACCCGGAAAAATTGGTCCAGTCAGTCTGGGACGAGATCGGGCCGCCAGAAACCGGGTCTTCAAAGCGCCCAATATCAGCGCGCACATAGGACAGCCTGCCGCCAAGATCCAAACGGAACTGATCCGTGATATCCCAGGTGAGATCCGCAAATAGGCCGGCTTGTTGATAGATAGCGTCATCGCCAACTGGCCCTTGAACGCGAATGCTTGTCAGCCCGGTGGAAGGGTCGAGATCGGTTCTGCGGCTGTCGACGGTTTCATGGGACAGGTCGAGACCATAGGTGAGAAAGGCACGGGAGAATTCGCGCTCAAACTTGCCGTTGAAAGCGAAGAGATCGGAGCTGAAGGCCTGGTCTATGTCCAAGCCATCGCCGCGAATTCTTCGCTCAGTTTCTTGTCTCGGCTGATAGGAGAGGGTCAGCTCTCCAAAGTCTGCAACTTTTAATCGCATCGGACCGGCAATCTTCAAATAGGTGAGGCTGCGGTCTTGGTTCTTGTCACGCCGAAGATCGGTGCCGATCGTCGTGCCTGCGAAACTTCGCGAGAAAATGGTTGAGTGGGTCCGAGGGACATCATTTTGCTCAAGACCCTGATGCGCGGCTCGATGCCAAACTTGGGCAAGACTGGACACTGACCATCGCGCATCAGGG
>JBCBUY010000055.1:0-19358 GCA_039817885.1 Pseudomonadota bacterium
GTATCTCGGGCCCGCTCCTATTGTCTCCGAACCGCCAGCACCTATAGCAACGCCGCAAGCGCCCCCCGAACCAGTCGTGGCACAGGCAGAAATTGCACCGCCAGTGCAGACAGTGTCCTTCCCAACGCACGAGACAGCGCCCGCTTTCTTCGTCCAGTTGGGCTCGTTTTCCGATATCTCAAACGCACAGCGATTGCACGGCGTCGCACGCAATCGGACAAATGTGAAAGTGGTCTCCGTCAACATAAGAGGGAACGACTTTTTCAGAGTGCTCGCTGGTCCCTTTGATACGAAACCCTCAGCATATGCAGCGCGCGACCAACTTGCCCGGCAAGGCGTCGCCAGCGGAGTTGTTGTCAGCGCTGAAAATTGAGCGGACGATCCGTTGACCTCACGTGCGAACTCGCCTTTTTTGCAGGCAAGGGGCGTTCCGGTCATATCAGACTGGCAAGACAAATGAGGACATGTCCACATCATGCGAACTGCTTGTTTGCTGCTCGCCGCGATTGCCTTGCAATTTAGCAGCTGGGCCCAGATTCCGCTTATTCAGACAGATGCCAGCCATGCTGTGATCCTGGACCACGACACCGGCACAGTATTGTTCGAGAAAAATGGCGCCGATGCCATGATCCCAGCATCGATGACCAAAATGATGACAGCGCATGTTGTCTTCGATCGGCTTGCACGAGGTGAAATATCACTCTCTGATCGCTTCGTGACCAGCGAGCGCGCCTGGAGTGAAGGCGGTTGGGGCTCAGGCGGATCCACAATGGGCCTCGCCATTGGCGATGATCCAACCGTCGAAGAACTTCTTCGCGGTGTTATTGTGCTCTCTGGAAATGACGCGTGTATCGTTTTGGCAGAGGGAATCTCCGGCTCAGAGGAAGCCTTTGCCACCGAGATGACGGCCCTCGCCCAACAGATCGGCCTGACAAGCGCTAGCTTCCAGAATTCCACCGGTCTAGACGCCGAAGGCCATCGCATATCAGCAATTGATCTTGCAAAGCTCGCACAGCTCCAGATCGAACAGTTCCCCGATTACTATCCCTTTTACAACGAACGCAGCTACGAATGGCGGGGTATCAGCCAACCCAATCGCAATCCTCTGCTCGGGCGCATTGACGGCGTTGACGGGCTGAAAACCGGCCATCTTGCAGTATCCGGATATGGTCTAACAGCGTCTGCAGACCAGAATGGTGAGCGCCGAATTATCGTGATCAACGGCATGGATAGCGAAGCCCGCCGCGCGCAGGAGGCCGAACGCCTTATGCGGCTTGCCTTTTCTGCATTCGAGACAAAGACAATTGGTCCCGAGAATGGAGAACTAGCCGAGCTGGATGTCTGGTTGGGGGTCGACCGCACCGTGCCGATTGGCCTGCGTGAACCATTGGAGGTCAGCGGCCATAAAAGAGCGTTTGAAGATGCGACGAGCGAGATCGTATTCGAAGGGCCGCTCAATGCGCCCATAAAGGCCGGCGATGAGGTCGGAGAGCTGGTTATCACGCTGAGTGGCCGCGAGCCTGTCCGGGCCCCAGTCTATGCAACACGGGATGTCGCGAAGCTCGGATTCGTTGGCCGCATGGCAGAAGGATTGAACCGCCTGATGACGAGCGGAAACACATGAGCGATCCGCTGCTAGGACGCTTCGTGACCCTGGAGGGCGGCGAGGGGTCAGGGAAATCAACACTGATCGCAGGCCTGGCCGAGCGCGCAAAAGCGCATGACATCTCGGCAGAAGTGACGCGCGAACCAGGCGGCACACCGCTCGCGGAGGCGCTGCGCAAGCTCGCGCTGACACCTCCGCATGGTGAAACCTGGTCGCCCCTCGCAGAGGCGTTGCTCATGAACGCTGCCCGTGCAGACCATCTGGAAAAACGCATACGACCAGCGCTGGAACGCGGTCAGTGGGTGCTCTGTGATCGCTTCGCCGATTCCACCATCGCCTATCAAAGTGCTGACGGGAGCGTGTCGATGCCGACGCTGTTAACGCTGGAGGCCACCGTGTTGGAATGGTCCAGACCAGACCTGACGCTCATCCTTGATGCGCCGCCGGAAGCACTTCTCAAACGGCGGAAAACCCGGCCAGCAAACGACGACATATTTGAGACGCGCCCGATGGCCTTTCACCGTGCTGTTCGGAATGCCTTTCTGCAGATTGCACAAAGGAACCCCGAACGGTGCGTTGTTCTGGACGCCGAACAAGCCCCCGGACGCCTCCTGGAAGAGGCTTGGGCGGCAATTGAAGCGCGGTGCCTGTCAGGTGCCGGCAGAGCATGACCGACAATATCGCTTGGCCCACCATCGGTCACGCCGATACAGAACGGACATTCGTCGACGCGCTCGCCAGTGATCGGATGCACCATGGATGGCTCCTTGAGGGACCATCGGGCATCGGCAAATCGCGACTTGCGAAGCGCATGGCGGCAAAGGTTCTCGGGGCCAACTGCGCAGAGGGAACTTTGAATGCGGATGACACAGACGCCATTGTTCAGAAGATCCTGGCCGACGGGCACCCAGATTTTCGCTGGGTGAGCCGCCGTGCCGATGACAAGGGTAAGGTCAAACAAGACATACCCGTCGATTCTGTTCGTGAGCTGAACCATTTCTTTTCATTGAAAGCAGCGCTTGGTGGCTGGCGTGTTGGCGTGATCGATTCCCTGGACGAGCTAAATGCGTCGGGGGCGAACGCGCTATTGAAGACTTTGGAAGAACCGCCGGCCAAGTGTTTGATCATCCTGATTTCGCACAATACCAAGCCGGTATTGCCCACAATCCGTTCGCGGTGCCGGCTGTTGCGTCTCGCCGCGCTCAGCGATGCAGACACAGAAGCCATTCTGAAACAGCTGGCAGATCATGACACGATCGACCCAGCCGCGCGCGAACTCGCAGGCGGGCGGCCCGGACGAGGGGTCATGCTCGCCAGTCCATCTGGCCTCGCCGCGCTCAACGCAACCCGCAACTACCTACGCGGCCTTCCGCGCCCGCCAGACAGTGCTCTGAGCGATCTCATTGCACGAGGCGGGGCTGATCAGACCGCCTTTGAAGCAATGGGATACGCGATCTTGGACTGGCTTGAGCGAGAAACCGAAACGCGCCCAGAGATCGCGTCTGCATGGCTGAACTGCTCTCGTTTGCTGGCCAATGCGCGGGAACTGAACATGGACTATGGCCAGGCGGCCGCAAAACTGGTGGCGACACTTCAGAACGGCCTCAAAGCGCGCTAATCAGCAAGCCATGTTCGACACGCACGTCAATCTTCACGGCGACACCTATGCCGACGATCTGGACGAAGTGCTCCAGCGCGCAAGACGCGCTGGGGTCAGCCGGTTTCTCGCCATTTGCGACCGGCTGGACAATTTTGATGCCGTGAAAGCCATTGCATCACGCAATGCTGATATGTGGTGCTCAGTCGGGGTACATCCCCACCACAGCAAGGACTTTCCGGAATTGACGACGGACACGCTCGTTAAATCCGCATCCGATCCCAAAGTTGTCGCGATCGGGGAAACAGGTCTCGATTTCTACTACGGATACAGCGCAGAGGCGGAACAGATCGCATCTCTGCGCAAACACATCCAGGCCGCGCGGGAGGCAGGCCTTCCGCTCATCCTCCACACACGCGATGCCGACGATCTCATGGGCGACATTCTGGAA
Source organism: Pseudomonadota bacterium (assembly GCA_039817885.1). Lineage (GTDB taxonomy): Bacteria > Pseudomonadota > Alphaproteobacteria > Caulobacterales > Hyphomonadaceae > CALLCD01. The sequence goes on from JBCBUY010000055.1 coordinate 3,655, forward strand.
GAAGAGATGGACCGCGCGCCCTTTGTCCCACTGCTGCACTGCTATACAGGCGGCCAGCGGCTGGCCGAGCGGGCAGCGGCTCTCGGAGCTTATTTCTCAGTATCGGGCATCGCATCTTTCAAGAATGCCAAGGATGTTCATGCCGTGGTGAAAACCCTTCCGCAGGACCGCGTGATCCTGGAAACCGATTGCCCTTATCTGACCCCAGTGCCATTTCGCGGCCGCCGCAATGAACCGGCCCACCTGGTCCATGTCTGCGAAGCTTATGCGACTCTCATTGGCAGCCCGATGGAGGAGGTTGCGGCGATGACGGACGCCAACGCTCTGCGACTGTTCTCGAAGGTTACGACATGAACCAGACGCTGCGGTTCACGCTGCTCGGCACAGGCTCGTCTGGCGGCGTGCCGCGTATTGGAAATGATTGGGGCGCCTGCGATCCGCACGAGCCGAAGAACCGACGCTCACGCTGCTCCGCTCTCCTTGAGTTAGTCTCGGAGACCTCGCCGGATCCCACACGCATTCTGATCGACACCTCACCAGACATGCGCGAGCAGCTGCTTCGCGAGAATGTGGATCGCATAGATGCCATCGTCTTCACCCATGAACACGCGGACCAAGTTGGTGGACTGGATGATGTCCGCGTGCTCGTTCTGCGTCAGCGGGCCCGTATGCCGGTCTTTTTGGATCACGCCACCCACGCGGCCCTTATCAAGCGCTTCGCGTATTGCTTCGAAGGCGTCGGCGGTTATCCGGCAATTCTCGATCGCCAGCCATTGATTGAGCCGTACAAATCATTCGCGATCAGTGGGCCAGCAGGGCCGATAGAGATCACACCACTCGATCAGGAACATGGCTATATTCGCTCTCTGGGATTTCGAATAGGCGACCTGGCATATTGTAATGATCTCAACCGGCTTCCCGAGAGATCGCTCTCGCATCTGAGGGACCTTGATGTTCTGATCATCGATGCGCTGCGCTACACAGCGCACCCGTCCCATGCAAATCTGGACCAGGCATTGGACTGGGCTGACCAGTTAAAGCCAAAGCGGACCATCTTAACGAATATGCATGTTGATCTGGATTATCAGACGCTGCTGAGAGACCTGCCGGATGACGTTGAACCGGGCTATGATGGCCTGACCGTAGAAATTCCTTATGGATAAACGCCGTCCTTAGTTAATGGTCAATTTCCCATAATGTAGATTATGCGATCGGCCTTAAGGCCTGGATGTGACGGCGCTGCCGTTTCCAGCTATCAGAACAGCATGAGCGATTCCGTCACCACCAATACGCCAGATCTGACCGTTTCCGAGCTCGCCGCGAGCTTGAAGCGTACCATCGAGACGAACTTCGATCATATCCGTGTGCGCGGAGAGCTTGGCCGCGTGACCATCGCCCGGTCCGGCCATATGTATGCAGATATCAAGGACGAAAAAGCCGTCCTCAACACCGTGATGTGGAAGGGTCAGGTCAACGCCCTCTCCTTTCGACCTGAGGAAGGTCTGGAAGTCGTCGCCGAAGGAAAGCTGTCGATCTATGCCGGCCGGTCGAATTATCAGTTGATCGCCTCTTCCATGCGCCCCGCCGGCGCCGGTGCTCTGATGGCGCTGCTCGAGGAGCGTAAAAAGAAATTCGCGGCTGAGGGTCTGTTCGACCAGAAACACAAGAAACAGCTGCCGTATCTCCCCTCGACCATCGGCGTGGTCACCAGCCCGACCGGAGCCGTTATCCGCGACATCCTCCATCGGGTCGAAGATCGGTTTCCAGTCCGCGTGATCCTCTGGCCGGCTCTGGTCCAGGGCGAACTCGCCGCCGCTCAGATTACCACAGCGATTGAGGGCTTTAACGCGATGACCGATTCAAACCGCCCAGATGTTCTTATTGTCGGACGCGGCGGCGGCTCGATTGAAGATCTCTGGCCCTTCAACGAAGAGAGTGTCGTGCGGGCTGCCTTTGCGAGCGAGATACCCCTGATCTCCGCCGTTGGCCACGAGACCGACACAACCCTTATAGACTATGTATCAGACGCCCGGGCACCAACCCCGACGGGCGCTGCTGAAATCGCCGTGCCAGTACGCAGTGAGCTGCTGGCATCGGTCGATGAAAGCGGCAGCAGGCTCCGCCGCTCGCTTCTTGCCCGCGTCTCTAACCTGAAAGATCGCCTGCGCGCGGCGCGACTTCCTAGGGCTGACACAATCCTCACGCCAAAACGCCAACGGTTTGACTATGCAGAGGCTGGCTTGAAACGTGGCCTGCAGGCGGCAGTGGACCGAAAATCCATCGCGCTGACCCGCATCTCAGCGCGGCTTCGACCGGAAGCCCTACCGCTCGACCTTAAGCGCCGCAAAGATAAGCTCCGTGAAGTTGCCGTTCGCGCACGCCCAGCGCTGAATCGCCTGCATGCACGGCTGAGCGACAGGCTGTCATCCCAATCGAAGCTCCTGGAAACGCTCTCTTATCAAGCCACCCTGCAGCGCGGGTTCGCCGTTGCCCGCGACACCGACGGAACCATCCTGCGCTCGGCGGCAGCCGCAAATCAGAAGACGGCGCTACGCCTGACATTTGCCGATGGTGATGTGCACGTTGAGCCCATGGACGCACCAGGACAACCGAAACTGGACACGGCAAAGCCGCCAAAATCAACGAAGCCAAAAACGGACCAAGGCAGCCTGTTTTGATCAGACAGCCTTGACCTTCAAGACAGTCAGTTCTGTGCCCTCAACGACAATCGCGGTGCCAGCGTCAACATTGCTACCGTCGGATGTTTCGGCCGACCATTCCGTATCGCCTATTTTCACGCGACCTGCTCCGGCCGCGAAAGGCTGTGTCACCACGCCCCGCGAACCAATCATCCCGACCATGCGCTGATTCAGGCCTGGTTTATCATGGGTTTGCTTACGCATATCCGCGAACACCGTCCGGCTGAGGACAATCAGAGCGATCGCTGTGCCAGCAAAGAAGAACATCTGCCCTTGCCAATCGGCAAGGCTTCCCGGTGCAACCGCCGTAAACAAGGCTGTCGCAAAGGCAGCAATTCCCACGAATAAGAGGTCAAATGTTCCAGCGGCAACTTCAATCCCAATCAGCACAAGTCCAAGAGCGATCCAGTGCCAAGCCTCTAACTGACCAAGTGTGGTTAGAAATGTGTCCATGACTAATCCTCCTTATCCGCGCCGACCTAGTCCCGCGTGCCCGCCGGGGGCACCGCCGTACCGGTGTCCGACGATTGAGACCTCTTCTCCCGTGCCGCATCCGCAATGCCTTTCACACCCTCGATGGTCCCGAGAATGGAGGAGAACTCCGCCGGAATGATGACTGTCTTCTGTTGATTTGACACAGCCAACTTCTCAAAGGCCGTTACATATTGCTGGCCGAGGAAGTAGTTGATGGCGTTGACATCTCCTTTTGCGATGGCCTGGGAAACCATGGCTGTCGCCTTTGCTTCGGCCTCAGCCTCACGCTCCCGCGCCTCGGCATCACGGAAGGCAGCCTCGCGCCGACCCTCCGCTTCCAGAATTTGCGATTGCTTCTGCCCCTCGGCCTTGAGAATAGCCGATTGCTTCTCACCTTCGGCGGTCAAAACTTCCGCACGTTTCAATCGCTCGGCTTTCATTTGCCGCGCCATAGCCTCCGTAATGTCCGCCGGAGGCGTCAGATCAGCAATCTCGATCCGCGTAACTTTCACGCCCCACGGGTTCGTGGCCGCATCAATGACAGACAGGAGCCGGGCATTGATATCATCTCGATTGGATAGAACCTCATCGAGGTCCATCGACCCGACAACGGTCCTGATATTGGTCAATGCAAGGTTCGTGATCGCTCGCTGCAGATCGTTGACCTCATAGGCCGCCGCGACCGCATCAATAATCTGAATGAACACAACAGCGTCACAGGACACCATCGCATTATCTTTGGTAATGACCTCCTGCTGCGGCACATCGAGCACCGTCTCCATCATATTCATCTTCCGCCCAATGCTCTGATAGATCGGTATGATGATGTGCGGACCCGGCCCCAGCGTCTTGCTGTAACGCCCAAAGGTTTCGACTGTATAGTTGAAACCCTGCGGAACAAATTTTACCGATTGCAAAAGTATTATGACTGCCACAGCGAACAGTATAAATATTGTAATCGCGCCATCCATGATTTGTAGTCCCCTATTCTTAAGTAATATAGACGTAAGAACGATTTACTGTTTTTCAATAAGCACCGGAAAGCAAAACGGCGCACCCTGAGAGTGCGCCGTGTCGATTAATACTTTGTTTATTCTGATTTTCTCGATCAGAGTTGCGCGAGCAGATAATCGCCCGATGACACTTCAAAGGCAGGACCATCCTCGACATTCAACTGTGTCACCGTGCCATCTTCAACAAGCATCGAATATCTCTGCGACCGCGACCCCATGCCAAAGCCGGACGCATCCAGCTCAAGTCCTATCGCCTTTGCGAATGCGCCGTTCCCGTCGGCGAGCATACGGATCCCGTCTGCCTCCGACGACTTCGCCCATTCTCCCATAACGAAAGCGTCGTTCACCGATGTGCATATGATATCGTCGACACCCTTTGCCCGAAGCTGATCCGCATGATCTACAAAGCTCGGAAGGTGCTTGGCCGAACACGTCGGGGTAAAAGCACCGGGCACGGCAAACAGGGCGACGGTTTTACCCGCAAACACATCCTCAGTGCGCCGCGGTTCCGGTCCGTTCTCCGTGGCTTCCATAAAGGTCACGTCAGGCAGTTTATCGCCGATTTGAATAGGCATGACAGGTTCTCCGAATGGTTTGTGCGCAACCTAACCATCTTGTCAGACGGATCAACTTTCTTTTCGAGGCTTGCGCGCTGACGCTCACTGGGCGAGCATAATTCCATGGAAAATCCCGATGCAATGGACCTGACCGGCAAAGTACTAATCGCGATGCCTGAGATTGGCGACGAGCGCTTCACCCAATCGGTCATATTGATTTGTGCCCATGCAGAGGATTTCGCCATGGGCCTGATCCTCAACAAACCCGTTGAGGGCTTGACCTTACCCGCCTTGCTTGACCAGCTCGAAATCCCCATGACCATAGCATTGCCGGAATATCAGGTGCTCGATGGTGGACCAGTCGGCCGAGATCGCGGCTTCGTTCTACACAGCTCTGACTTCACCTGCGATAGCGCCACAATGGACGTCGGGCACGATATCTGCCTCACAGCGACGCGGGACGCGCTCCACGCCATTGCCTCTGAGGAACCGCCGGAGCACGCCATCCTCGCGCTTGGCTATTCCGGCTGGGGTCCAGGACAAATCGAACGGGAAATCGCCGAAAACGCCTGGCTTGTGGCGGATATCGATGTTGATCTCGTCTTCGCCCGCAGTCATGGAGACAAGTGGAAACGCGCCCTCGATGGCATCGGGATATCGCCCCTGCATCTCCAATCTGGTGCCGGCCACGCCTGACCGAAGCCTAAACGTTCGTACCCAAGCCAAGCTCCATCAGCACCAATTCCGTATCCTGTCCGGGCAGCGGCGCAGGACGGATCTCCACTTGCTCAAGACCGTGAAACCGCACAGGCGGTTGCGGTTCCCAATAGGCGCCTTCGGTGGGATGTTCCCGGCGCTGAAAGAAGCCGGTCTCTTTTAGATGCGGATCATTCTGCAGATCATCAAAATCATTCACCGGAGCCGCTGGGATGTCCGCCTTGGCACACGCCTCAAGCCAATGCGCATTCGTGTTCTGAAGCAGATAATGCTGCACCCGCTCCAGCATATACGCCATATTGTAATAACGTCCGCGATAGTCGTTGATGCGCTCATCCTGCAATTCTTCCGGCACACCGAGGACGTCGCCGAATAGCCGGATCCATCGCGCATCAACATAGGGGGCCAGCACAATATAGCCGTCACTCGTCTGCAAAGGCTGGCGCGCCGGATCGACCTGTCGCTGGTAACAAAACGGTCCGATGGCCGGATCGAAGACAGCTTCATAGAAATGCTCTTCCAACAGAAAGTGCGTGATGCACTCAAACATCGGCACCTCCACGTGGACCGCTTCACCTGTCTTGTCTCGGTGGCGAAGCGCGGCAAGCGTGGCATACGCCGCATGTAGCCCAGAGACCTTGTCGGCGAAGGCGGTGGGCACAAAGCGAGGCTTCGGATTGCCATCAACTTTGGGCAACAGACTGGCCGCGCCGGATAACCCCTGAATCAGATCGTCATAGGCCGGGCGACCGGAGTAAGGACCCCCTGACCCAAACCCAACACAATGCACATAGACGATATCTGGCTTTATGGCTTTGACATCGTCGAAGGACAGGCCAAGCCGCTCAATCGCCGATCCCCGGACATTATGGATGAACACATCGCTCGCGGTGATCAGCTTGCGGACGGCCTCCGCACCAACGTCCGACTTCAGATCCCAAATCACGGACCGCTTTCCACGGTTCATCGTCATATGGCATGGGCCCATACCGCGCGTCTTCGCTGGCTTTCCAACATTGCGGAAATCATCGCCTCTTTCAGGTTCAATCTTCACGACATCAGCGCCCATATCCGCAAATGTTTGCGTACAATAGGGGCCAAAGATAACCGTGCTCATATCCGCAATTTTGATGTCAGACAGAAGCTTCGTGGCTGGCATTCCTGTTCCTCCGGTTTTCCGGACACATCGCGCCACCTGGGCCACGCCGTCAACCGTGGTGTCTGGGCGGCCCTGACCGCGCAAATTCCAAAAAAGAGAAAGGGCTGCCGATCAGCAGCCCTTCATCCAATGCCTGAAACAGCGATTCTTAGAAATGAAACACAAGCCCGCCGCGCACCCCGATCGTGTCGAAGGCGACCGTGTCCAATAAGGTCCGAACAGACCAATTGTCAGACAGTTCGAACTGGCTCCCGACCCCAAGGGCGTAATCCCCATCCGATCCGCCGGGGGAATCGAAATTGAATTCGCGGTATCCAGCGCGCGCAAACACGGCATGGCGCTCCTGGACAATGTACCCGATCTGCCCGTGAATGCCCCAGGTGAAATCCACAGCGCCATCAGCCGACCCAAGAAGTTCAACGTCGCCGCCAACAAAGATCTTCTCGCTGATCGTGTAATTTGCCCCGACAGCGCCGCCGCCAATGAATTGATCGAACCCACCTTCACCGTTCTCGTACCCGATCTCGCCGATCACATAGGGTCCATGGAACTGGTTCCATTCCTGTGCCGCAGCGGTTCCCGCGAGAAGTCCTATTGATGCGATGGATATCAGTATGTCTCTGATCATGATCTTTCTCCAAGTCTCTTTGGATGCCGACCCGAGCCCGGAGCTTGCCTTATCCCCGGTCGCCTGAATGAAAAAATTACAAATGCGTAGGTATGGCCGAGCCTACAGTTCCCGCCGGGATCTCAGCGCCGTTGCGAGTGTGCCATCGTCCAAATGGTCGAGCTCGCCGCCCACAGGCACCCCATGGGCCAGACGCGTCACGTGCAGCCCTTCGGCTGTAAGTTTGTCGGCAAGATAATGAGCCGTGGTTTGGCCATCGACGGTTGCACCAAGGGCGATAATCACTTCGCGAATGCCACCGGCTTCAATGCGTGTCATCAATTGCGAAATATTCAGCTCATCTGGCCCAATACCGTCGATCGCGCTCAGCACTCCGCCAAGCACATGGTACCGGCCGCGGAACGCCCCAGCGCGCTCCAACGCCCAGAGATCCGGGACATCAGCAACAACGCATAACAGCCCGTCGTCTCGCCCTGGGGCCCGGCACACAGCACATGGCTGCATCGTGTCGAAATTTCCGCAAATCTCACAGGTCTCGATACTGTTGGCCGCGTCGGCCAGCGCCTCGGCCAGCGGCTTTAACAACACATCTTGTCGCTTTAGGAGATGCAAAGCCACACGGCGCGCAGACCTGGGGCCGAGGCCCGGCAACTTGCCGATCAACTCGATCATACGGAGAATTTCAGGACCAGCGATGCGTTCTGCCATAATGGTACTTTGCGAGGCCGCTAAAACGGCATCTTGAAGCCAGGCAGCATGCCGGAAAGCCCGGCGGTCGCGTCCTTCATGGCCTTGGTGGTGGCCTCTTCTAAGCTCCGCCGCGCCTCATTGTGGGCCGCCTTGATGAGATCTTCGATAATTTCCGCATCATCGCCCATGAGCGACGGATCAATAGACAGGCCGATCATATCGCCCTTGCCTTTGAGCGTGACCTTCACCAGCCCGGCCCCCGCGACGCCCTCGGCCTCAACCTCCTCGACCTTCTGCTGCGCTTCGGCCATTTTGGCCTGCATCTCCTGCGCTTGGCGCATGATATCAGCCATATTCTTCATCTCTTATCCTTTCGCAGACCGTCGCGCGTCGAGCGGCACGATATTGCTGTCATCTTCGTCCTGTTCGTGAGCTGCCCCCTCGACCCGCACATCGGTAATTTCAGCGCCCGGAAACAAATCAAGTGCCTGCTTGACCGCTGGATGGGCTGCGGCTGAGCTGATCTTCTCCGATCGCACCCGCAGATGACGTTCTTTCAGGGTCTCAGTATCCGACCTTTCATCACTTCGAACAACCGACCAGCTTGATCCAGTCTCCGCTTCAAGGAACAGCGCGATGCGCTTCAAGAGATTGCCAGGCGCGCCGTTTTTTACATCGCATACAAGCTCGCCGGCCTTGCAGCTGACCGGGCGGACATACTGGCTGACGTCGCTCGACAGAATCGCTTCCTTCTTGGTGTCCATCAGTGCGACGACCTCGTCGAACCCTGTTGGCCCGCCGCCGGAAGGGTCCTGGGCCTTCCCCGCCCCCTTGGCGGCCTCTCCTCCACCGGCCGCCACCATCCGTGCGGCCTCTTCCGGTGACGGAAGGCCAGCGGCAGCCACAAGCCTTAGCACAACCATGCGCGCGGCCGTCGCCACATCGGGGGCGTTCTGAGCGTCGCCATAACCAGAGAGCAGAAGCTGCCAATAGCGCGACGCCTGAGCGGGTGTCAGCTTCTGCGCGAGCGCCTTTGTACGCTCTATCCAGTCCGACGGTCCGCCGGGATCATAATCGCCACTGAGTGCTTTGGCAGTAGACACATCTGCGGCGATATCGATGAGATCCTTGAGGATGACCAGCGGGTCGGCGCCATCATGGATCTGCCCGGTGACCTCCTCCAGCGTCGATTTAGCATCCCCTGAAATCGCCTTGTCGAAGAGGTCCAGCAGTCGAGCCCGGTCGGCAAGCCCCAGCATATCTCGCACAGCAATAGCAGAGACTTCCTCGCCTTCAGTCGTTTGAACCAGCGCCTGATCGAGAATAGAGAGCCCATCCCGCACAGAGCCCTCCGCCGCCCGAGCGATCAGTGCCAAACCCTCCTCCGAAACCTTGGCACCCTCCGCTTCAGCCACACGGCCCAGATGAGCCGCAAGGCCGACAGGGTCCAGGCGTTTCAGATCAAACCGCTGGCAGCGCGAGAGGACAGTAATCGGAACTTTCCGAATCTCTGTCGTCGCAAAGATGAACTTCACATGCTCCGGCGGCTCCTCGAGCGTTTTCAGCAGCGCATTGAAGGCCGCCGTCGACAACATGTGCACCTCATCGATGATGTAGACCTTGTAGCGCGCCGAGACAGGCGAATATCGCACGCCATCAAGCAATTCCCGCATATCGGCAACACCGGTCCGGGACGCAGCATCTAGCTCTAGGACATCCGGATGTCGGCTCTCCATAATCGCCTGGCAGTGGTCGCCCGCAGGGTCCAGGGAAATGGACGGACCATCCACCTCATCAGTCTTGTAATTCAGCCCCCGCGCCAAGAGCCTCGCCGTCGTCGTCTTGCCAACACCCCGCACCCCCGTCAGCATAAAGGCATGGGCAATACGGCCCGTCTCGAAGGCATTGGACAGCGTCCGCACCATCGCCTCTTGGCCAATGAGATCCGAAAACAGCCGCGGGCGATACTTGCGGGCGAGAACTTCATAGCCGGCTTTGGTCGCGCCCATCTCTGCCTCACCAAACATGGAATAGGTCGCGGTATCCGGGCCGTGATCGTCGGTCTCACTCATTTATGTCTTATGCGACAGATTCAGGGAGCGGAGCAATGACCCCGAATCTGCAAGCATCATTTGCTTGTGGATGACATACGGATCTCAAGCTTTACAAATCAGCATTGAGGTGTCAGCCCTGATCGACGAGAATCCTGGTTTAAAGGACACCTAATGCGCGGATTATTGATTGGGTCACTGGATACCTTCCGCAAGGCACGGCTCGGCTGGCGCAGCCTCAGCGGAAAAACCGAGGCAGACGAATTCGCCGAAAAGACGGTCTCGGGAAAGGCTTGGGAAGAGTTTTGCGACACGCTGAAAAGCGCTGGCGGTGCCCTGCAATTCCCAGCGACGCCCCAAGACCCCTTCAACCAGGCCGAAGGGTATCGCTACCTCTCCAGGCTCACCCGCGCAGCACTTGAAGCCTTTATTGAACACGGCGACACGCGCGCGCCGGAGCTACACCGCCTCTGCCACGAGACCATTAAACTCGGAGCCGACAATCCCGACAACTACTATCAAAGCTGCAATCTCGATGGACGGTATACCTACCGCGTCAGCGGCACGCGCGGCACCATCCCCTATCTCAGCTTTGCCACCAAGTCCGGCCACTATGGCGAAGGCGGTGCCATGCCGCCGGTCGGTGAGATCGATGCGAGCGAGATGACGTTCAATGCCGACGGCACATTCGAGATGATACTCAGCCGAGACCGCAAACCCGGAAACTGGCTACCGCTCCCGGATGGCTATTGCCTCTTCATGGTGCGCCAGACCCATCTCGATCGAGACACCGAAGCAATTGCCGATCTGACGATAGAATGCCTCGACGCAGAGCCCCACAATGAGGGTGAATTCACGCCGGAAAAACTTGTCTCCGGCCTTCGCTCAGCAGGAACATTCGTTGCCGGAGCTCCGATTCTCTTTGCCAAATGGGCGCGGGATTTCCAGAAACACTCCAACCAGCTGCCGCAATTCTCCGACGAGGTGTCAAACCGCGCCGGCGGGGACCCAAATATCGCCTATTATCACAGCCACTGGGCCCTCGCCCCAGATGAAGCCCTGCTAATAGAAGCGATGCCGCCGCAATGCGAGCACTGGAATTTTCAGCTCAACAATTATTGGCTCGAATCTCTCGATTATACACGGCATACAATCCATACAAACAAGCATCTCGCCATGTACAGACCCGATGGCTCAGTGGTTGTGATCGTGGCCCATAAGGACCCTGCTCTGCCAGACACGAATTGGATCAGCACCGTGGGCCATGAGCTTGGCACCATGTGCTGGCGCTGGGTTCGGGCGGCCGAAAAACCGGTTCCAAAAACCCAAATCGTCAAATTCGCTGACCTGGCAGCCGCGATAGGCGAATGACATCCCGGGACACCACTCACGCAGATCACGCGGCACCGTATAGGCCGTGGCCCATCAAGCTATTCAACCGGCTCGGCGGGCCTGGGGGGCCACGCGGGTTCCATCCTGAAAACATCTTGGACGCCGCAAAGGCCAAGACCAGACTAACAGAGCTTTCCGAGGCCCCCCTTATGGAGCCCTTGGAGCATCTGTGCAGAGCTCTGAACACAGAAGCCCGCCTGTCGCCGTTCGGCAGAATCGTTCAGCGCGAGCGGATTATGGGGCTTCTCGTCAACCGCCTCCGTCTCGATGATATCATGCAGCGTCATCCGGAAATTCAAGACCAGCCGGAACCGAATGTCCTCCTGATTGCCGGCCTCGCACGAACAGGAACGACCCTTCTCCAGCGCGCGCTGGCGGCCGACCCGCACGCCCGCGCCCTGCCCTCATGGGAAGCCCTATGCCCAGCCCCCGTTCCCGGCGAGGACATGGCCGAGAGCCACAAGCGAGAAAAGAGCGCACAGCAGACGACCAAACTCATGAATTGGCTCGCGCCAGACTTCCAGACCGTTCACCCTGTGGCTTACGATGCACCGGAAGAAGACATTCTTCTCCTGGACCTCACCATGATGTCGCAGACAGCTGAAGCGGTGACATATGTCCCGTCTTACTCTGCCTGGCTGGAGCGGCAGGATCATAGGCCGGTCTACGCCTATTTCCGCGATGTCCTGAAAACTCTGATGTGGATGCGACCTGGAAAACCCAAGCGCACCCATTGGGTCCTCAAATCTCCGCATCATGCAGAATACCTGGATATCGCCCTCCAGACCTTTCCAAACGCGACAGTGATACAGACCCACCGCGACCCGATGCAAACTGTCGCCTCCTGTTCGTCACTGATGGTGCATGCCCACAGCCTGTCCTGCGATGATCCTGATCGAGCGGCGATTGCCCGCCATTGGCTGCGAAAGTCGAAACGGATGGCCGAGAACGCTGCTGCAGCCCGCGCGGCGCATCCGGACCGAAACGTCGTCGATATCCAGTACAAAGATCTTATGAAAGACGCCGCTGGGAGCATCCAAAGGATCTACGCCGCCCACGGCGATCCGCTGACCCAAAACGGAGCGGGGGCCGCCATTGCGGCAGCAACAGCACCAAGACCACCGTCCACAAAGCAGCATAAGTATGCACTTGCCGACTTCGCTCTGCGGGCCGAAGACGTTAGGGCTGCGTTTCCGAAACCATCTGACGCCATAGACACCACATCGGAGGCCAAGTCCTGATGGCATCCCCAGACAATCGCCGCATGGATGGTCCTGTTCGGGCGATCATGACCGCCATTCGCGATATTCGCGACACAGACGGCTTGATTGATCCAGTGCCCGAGCATATCTCCATGGCGGAGAAAACATGCCTCATCACGGGCGCAAACAGTGGGCTCGGCTATGCCATCGCGGAGGATCTTGCGCGGCGTGGTGCCAGACTTATCCTCGCTTGCCGGTCGGATATCCCAGAGGCGGCTGACGACCTGATCCACGTATCCGGCAATCAAAACATCACGATGGAGTATGTCGACCTTCTGGATCTCAGGTCTGTCGACGCTCTGTGCGATCGCCTGGTGGCGGCAGGAACAAAGCTTGATCGATTGATCTTGAATGCAGGCCTCATGGCCCCCAGAGCTGAGCCATCGGCGCAGGGTTTTGAAAAAATGTTGGCGGTCCACTTCCTCGCCAATCAACGCCTTGCGACGCGCCTTGTCGAATTGGGAGTCATCGCCCGAACGACAGAGCCAACACGCCCACGCATCATCGCGGTGTCGTCAGAGTCCCACCGTTCAGCACCGCCCATAGATTTCGAAGAGTTGGGGAAGCTCATCCCCCATAAGACATCGGGGGCAATGAAACAGTACGGTCATTCCAAGCTCGCCCTGAGTTTGATGATCCGCGGCCTGGCAGCCCGCTACCGCGCGGCCGACGGCACGCCGGAGATCGATGTCTTCCATATGTGCCCAGGCCCCGTCGCCTCAAACATTGCGCGCGATGCGCCGTCACTGATTCGGCCCCTCGCCAATGGCATGATCCACACCTTCTTCCCGGGTCCAGCAAAAGCAGCACAACCCGTCATCCACCTGGCCTGCTCAGATAATGTCTCCGGAAAGAGTGGCGCATACATGCACCTTATGCGCTTCAAGGATCCGTCCAACAGCGCAATGGACGATGACGCCGCCACAAGAGTGATCGAGTTCGGCGAGCGCGTATTTTCAGAGCTTCAGACGGGACAGAGCCATGGGCAAGCTTGATGGCAAGGTCGCGCTGATCACCGGTGCCGCGCGGGACCGTGGGATCGGCGACGCCGGCGCACGGCGCTTCATCGAAGAAGGCGCAAACGTGGTCATCACCGACATTTTGGAAGAGGACGGTGCCCAAAAAGCCGAAGAGCTGGGTGACGCCTGTCTCTTCTTGCCTCATGATGTTCGCAAGGACGAGGACTGGGTCCGCATCGTAGCAACGACCGTGGACCATTTTGGCCGCCTCGATATTCTCGTCAACAATGCCGGCATTGTTCACATCGGCACAATCGAACAACAAGATGCTGTCGTGTGGAAGGATGTCATCGGCATCAACCTGATCGGGGCCGCTATCGGGCATCGCCACGTTATCCCGCATATGGATGCCGTGGGCGGCGGGTCCATCATCAATGTCTCATCGACAGAAGGTCTCGACGCCGCAAATGGCCTCGGTGCCTATGCTGCATCGAAATGGGGCCTGCGCGGATTTTCCAAAATTGCAGCGATCGAACTCGGCCGACGGAACATTCGCGTGAATTCAATCCATCCGGGAGCCATAGACACAAAGATGTCGAACCCGATGGACGCAGACCCTCAAAACATGAGCGCGGTGATGACCTATTTCCCCCTCGCCCGAATGGGCAATGTCCGCGAGGTCGCTGACTTGCTCCTCTTCCTCGCAAGCGATGATGCCTCCTTCATCACGGGCGCTGAGATTGCGATTGATGGCGGGTCCGCCGCCGGGCGCTATATGAAAATGCTACCGGGCGCACCGGGTGATCTGCTCTGACCTAGAGTCCAAGATCTCGGCCCGTCTCCGCCAGCTTGTTATAGGTACAGACCATTTGCTCCGGCATGGGCTGGGTCATCTCATAAAGGCGCGTATATCCGCTTTCAGCAATGCGCCAGGCTCCGTCCGCTCCTTTCCTATAGGTGTCGACATATTCCGCTGCGCCGGAGATGATGACCCGGGCATTTAAGTCGTGGAAGACGTCCTGGAGGCTCCATTGCCCCTGGGCTTCTGTATCCGAGAGAAGATCGATAACCGGGTGGTGGACCTGATGCGATGCTGCCGCCTTTGAATGAAAACTCGTCGCCAGAAACTCCAGAATCTTGTCGCGCCCTGTAAACTCGACTGTATAGACGCCGCCCTTGAAACAGATATGGGCGTCTTCTGTGAAACACGCCTCAAGCCCCACCTGGTCGGCACTGTCGAGGGCGCGGACATACCGATATTTGAGCTGCTTGATCGCTTCCATGGCCTGGAGATCGTGGGTCATCGCGGTGCTCCTCCTTATAAGACAGACATGCCAGCACCCAATACGTGAATTCGTCCAACCACAAGCCTGTCAATCACGTCTTGCCTTCGCCTCGGAACCGGAATACATCCGCGCGTTCGGGTGCCGGCTTAGCTCAGCTGGTAGAGCACGTGATTTGTAATCTCGGGGTCGGGGGTTCGAGTCCCTCAGCCGGCACCATTTCGCGACCGAGATTTGATCCGGTGGATCAAATCCCGCGCGAAATGAGTTCCCGCTATCTCCGTATCGCGGCATCGCCGCTCACATGAGATGCGCTCAGGGCTGAGCACCGACCTGAAAAAGCTGCAGTGGAGTTCGAAGCTGGTCTGCGGAGCAGAGGCTTTGATCCTGTGGATCAAAGCCAGGCGAAGAACGCCCGGCAGGGCCTTCAGCGGTGAATGATTCCCTTTTTGCGTCCGTGGCCGGTGGTCACATGAAGCGCGTTCAAGACTGCTTCCCGCGCGAAATGAGTTCCCGCTATCTCCGTATCGCAGCTCCGCCGCTCACATGAGATGGGCTCAAGGCTGAGCACCCAGCCGCTCAGCAATGATCAAATATTGACATTCAAGATTATACCGCCTGGCAGGGGCAGCAGGACTTGAACCCGCGACCCTCGGTTTTGGAGACCGATGCTCTACCAACTGAGCTATACCCCTTCAGGCGAGCGCGTGTTGTGCCTCAAACCTCGCTCAGGCGCAATAATGAAAAGCCGCCCCGGATTTGGAGCGGCTTTTGATTTTCGATTGCAAGCAGAGCTTACTTTTTGATCGCAGACACGACG
>JBCBUY010000056.1:0-18900 GCA_039817885.1 Pseudomonadota bacterium
TTGGCGGAGGTCATAAAGCCGCCGGGCGAGGCGTTTCGCGTGGGCTTCGGGCGCATCAAGCACGCGTTGAAGCGCGACGATCCGCCGGGAAAACCGGCGCACAGCGATATAGACTGGCACCCGGGTCCGCTGAAACCCTGAGAAATCCGGCCGTTCGGAAAAATCCATCAGCGGCGGCAGGAGGGAGAGGCTGACCCGGCGCGTTTTCGGGAATACAGCTTGCTCAATATTTTCATATGTTTCAGAGGCTTGTGATCCTGCATCCTGTTCTTGGACTTTGGATACGTTGCATCCCTCGCTGGGTGCGACGTCCAGCTTCAGGGCGATGAGCATGATCAGCCGGCGGACAAGATTTTCCAGCGCTTTCAGCTTTGTTCCGGCCCGGCGGAGGCGCCATTTGGCGGGGGTTCGCTCGGCCAGATGCACGCCCGTCCAGCCGATCAGGCCGATGACCGCAAGGCCGATCTGCTCGATCGCAAGGGGAAACAGGGCGTTATCGGTGCGCATGACCGGGAGTATGCGGCAGGCGCGAGATCGGTCGGATAGATTTTGTTTTCCCGAAACGCTTGCGCGTTCTACCGAACCTGCAATCCTCGTCAGCTGACCGGTTTCGCTAGAGGGCACCCTTTGTTGACGCTGGTGCCCCGGCGAGACGGGGATCCACGGTCACTGCCATGCGAAGAGCGCGGGCAAGGGCTTTGAAACAGCTTTCCGCGATATGGTGAGAATTGTCGCCGTAGAGATTTTCGAGGTGCAGACACATGCCGCCGCGCGTGGCGAAAGCTTGAAAGAACTCCTTGAAAAGCTCTGTGTCCATGTCACCAATTTTGTCTCGGGTGAACACCACTTTCCAGATGAAATAGGGGCGATTGCAGAGGTCGAGGGCTGCGCGGCTCAGGGTTTCGTCCATCGGCAAATAGGCGTGTCCATAGCGCGTGATGCCGCCGAAATCGCCAAGCGCTTTGATGAGGGCTTCGCCGATAACAATGCCCGTATCCTCCACCGTATGATGCATATCGATGTGGAGATCGCCCTTGGTTCGGACATGAAGATCAATGCTCGAATGTTTGGAGAAACTTTCCAGCATGTGATCAAAGAACCCGATGCCGGTCTCAATATCGCTCGCCCCCGTCCCATCGAGGTCGAGGGTGACTGTGATGTCGGTTTCCTTGGTTTTGCGGGAGACTTTCGCTGTGCGGTGTTCGGTCATGGCGCTGTCATTTTATTGAAATGGTGACTGTCTGAACTCTCTTTATTCACAGAATTCTAAACACTTCTACCTAAGCCTGTAGCCCTGATGAGACGAAAACTCTTAGCTGGGCTGGTGATCTGTGACCTCTGATTCAACTTCAGACATGCGATCGGTTTCAGAACGTTTGCCGTATTTTGCCTCGCGCATGCCGCGATTGGTGGCGGCTACGTGTCTGGTGTTCTGGGGGATTGCGACCGTCGTGATCGCCTATTCTACAGAACAGCTGACCGACCATGGGATGAGTATCCTTATCGTGTTTGGATGTCTGTCGACGGTTGCCGCAATCTGTCTGGCTGGACGCATGGGAATCGCGCTGCGCCGTGACTTTTCCGAACTTGAAGCGATGGTCAGCGAAGATGTCAAAGCTGCGGACGTGAATGCGCAATATGCTGAAATTGAACGAATTGCGGAACGGGTAAGGGTGCGGCGGCGAGGGTTTCGAGACGAGATTGAAGTCTTGCAAAGGGCCGCGTTTCGCGACCAAGCGACAGGATTACCGAACGCGCTCAGCTTACGCTCCGCGATGCGGAAGGCATTGCAGACCGCGTCACGCACCGCGCCCGTGGCGTTTTTCAATGTCCGCTTCGATGGCTTGGCGCGGGCTGGGGACTCCCTTGGGGCAACCGGCAGCCGCGCCTTATTGGCGGAAGTGTCTGCTCGCATGTCTATGCTTCTGGCGACGCTGGAGGCGGATGAGACCCTCGGCGTAAATGGCGCTTTTCTGGCTGCCATAGGGACGGGCGAGTTTGGGGTGTTGCTGCCGTCCGGTTGCGATCGAGAAAAAGCGTCCAAAATCGCCAGGGATTTACGGCTTCTATTTGTACAGCCCTTCGATGTTGAGGGGCGCACGATCAAGGCCGATGTGTCGGGTGGTATTGCGATTGCCCCGGACGATGGCGACATGCCCGAAGCCATATTGAAAAATGCTGGTATGGCGCTTGATGAGATACGCCGCGCTGGCAAGTCTGGGTTCCAGTTCTTTACGCCCCGATTGGAGAGACTGGCGGTTGGTCGCCAACGGTTCGAACAGGAGCTGCGCGAAGCTGTTGCCGAGGAGGCGTTTCGGCCCGTGTTCCAACCGAAGATCTGCTTTCAGACCGGGCAGATTATTGGTGTGGAGGCCTTGGCCAGATGGTATCGCGGCGAAGGCCGTATGATCTCCCCTGGTACGTTTATTCCGCTTGCTGAGGAACTGGGGCTTGTTGAGGAGATTGGGTTTCAGATTTTGCGGCAATCTTGCATGGCGGCTGCGCGCTGGATGAAAGATGGCTATCCGGTTGCTGTCGCGGTGAACGTCGCCCCGACCCAGTTCCAACAAAAGGACTTCATCAATCAGGTTGTCGATGCGCTCAGGTTCGCTGGCTTGCCCCCGCGCTATTTGGAGCTGGAGATCACCGAGACGATGGCGGTGTCTGATCCGCAGCGGGTCATTGATGTGATGCAGCCGCTTCGGGCGATGGGGATCAAACTTGCCATCGACGATTTTGGAACAGGGCACGCGAATTTGTCGCTGCTGACGCAGCTGCCTTTCGATATCTTCAAGATCGATCGGCAATTCGTCTCGGACCTGGAAAAGGATGCCCAGTCGCCAGCCATTGTGGAAATGATTTTGGCCATGGCGGAAACCCTCGGGCTGCAAACGGTCGCTGAAGGGGTTGAGACGGAAAACCAGGCGGCGTTCTTGAGACGCCGTGGGTGCACGCTTGGACAGGGTTTTTTGTTCAGCCGCGGTGTGCCAGAGGATGAGCTCCGCATCCTGATGCACGATTGGAAGCGTCTCGACGCAACGGGGTAATCTGCAATAAATGGCGTCTCCGGCAGGATTCCAACCTGCGACCTACCGCTTAGGAGGCGGTTGCTCTATGCAGCTGAGCTACGGAGACGCGAACGCGCGCTAACATAGCTCTCTCATGTGTTTGCGCAATGCACGGTGCCGGCGTGTATTTTGGGTTTTACGATACGGGGAGTAGGGTCTCTCGCATTGTGATGGGCCGCTTGAATCCTCCGTATCAGCGTCTTCGTGTGATGCTTGTCAGTTGTTTCATTCTGTTCGGGTGTGGGCCTGTAGATGGGCTTTATGGATTGCCGGAAGGGGAAACCGGCCGGGTGGTGCGGGTGATCGATGGCGATGCGCTGGTTCTTGATACAGGGCTAAGTGTGCGGCTAGCTGGTGTGGAAGCCCCTGCGCCGGAGCGTCGCGACCGACCTGGCGAGCCTTTCTCCGTTGAAGCTTCACGGATGTTGGAGGATCTCGCGCTTGGGCGGCGTGTGACACTCTATTATCCCGGGCTGACGCGAGATCGGTATGATCGGGCGCTTGCCTATGCCGTGACGGCCGACAATTTGGGGCCGCAGATCTGGCTCAATGAGGAGATGGTCCGTCGCGGCGGTGCGCGCGTGCGGGTCTATCCTGATACGGCAGCGCAAGCAGAGCGCCTTCTCGACGCTGAACAGCTTGCCCGCATCGAAGCGGTTGGGCTGTGGGGAGACGCGCAATACCGTATTTTGCCGGCCTCTGCCGTGGCGCGTGATGATCGGGGGTTTCGGATCGTGCGGGCAGGGGGCCTTCGGCGGACCATTGCCGATGATGGCGCGCGTTACTCCTGTGCACTTGTAACTGATGACAGTGCTTTCTTTATTGATGTCGGGCCTGCGGCGGCGGAGATTTGCGCTGCGCCACCGCAACAGGCCTTGGTTCGAGGATATGTGCGTGGGGGCCGAATGGAGCTGACCCATGGCTTGAATATGGAGCCGCTCAGCCCGTAGGTTTCGCCGCCGCTGCCGCACGGGACAAATCCAGCAGCAATTGTCGAATGAGTGCATCGCCGAGCGGCCCGGCTGTTTTGATGGTCGCCTCTGCGTCGTAGATACGCTCTAGGGTTCGGCTGAGGCGCTTTGGTGACCAGATAGACATAAGTGTCCGGAACGCTGGCCAATCCGATTTGAAGACGGGGGGGCGGAGTTTCATGCCAATATCCCCGCCGCTTCCGGCCAGTTGGTGGGCTTGTAGCAGGCGGGCAGCTTCCCGTTGGAGCGCCCGCAGAATGGAGATGGGCGAGGTGCCGGCGATGGTCAGGCGATCAAGGCCCGCAGCTGCTTCGGCGTTCTCACCCTTCAGTGTTGATCGTACAAGATCGGTGAGGGCGTGATCGATGTCGGTTGTCGAGAGACTGCGGATATCCGTTGTGTTCAGCGGTCGATCAAGATTCTGTCCGTAAAGAGAGAGTTTCTCGATTTCCTGATTTGCGAGGCCGCGATGACCTGGAAGATCGGTAGTGAAGAGTGCCAGGGCATCAGCGTCTATTTCTATTCCGCTTTCGGATAGTTTCTGGCGCACCAGATTGCCCATATTTTCCGATGTGTCTGCATAGAGATGAAGGGCGGCGGCGTGTTTTGCACTCTCAATGGTGCTGCGAAGCTTGGATCTTTTAGCCAATGCCCCTGCGGTGATGATCAAAGGTGCATCGAACCGTTGTGGATCTGCTTCACCAAGGGCGACGGCTTCCAGAATCAGACTGGATGCTTTTTCGCTTGTTGTCCGAACACGGATGATCCGTTTTGCGCCGAGAAGAGATCGCGCTTCCAAAGCGTCAAACAGGACGGGCGGGTCCTTTTTGACCTCATCTTCGTCGAGTGTGATGAATTCGGTTTCCGGCGCTTTGCCGGCGAGGGCTGTTCTCAAGGCAAGGGCGTTGTCCATCACCACGCCTTCATCGTCTCCGAAGACGAGAAAGGCCCAAATGTCCGGCTTGGGTGATGCGCAGAACCGGACGGCTTGAGGCCCGGCAAGTCTCATTGTTCAGCGAGGAGTTGCAGGCGAAGATCTTCGGCGATCAGGCGCGCGAGTTGGATCACCGCCCGCTCGGTTGCGTCGGTTTGGGAGGCGATGTCTGCGAAGGCACCGATGGGTACGTTGAAGCTTGTTTCGGACCGAACCCGACCAGAAATGGCATCATCTCCGGTGTCGAGCACGTATCTGCCGACGGCAACAACATCAGTTCTGGCGGCGGCCTCGTCTGGGCGAATGGCAAGACGTTGCAGGCGATCATCCAAGGTCACGGTCAACGTGGCGTCCTCTATGCCTGGCAGGCCAGAGGCGAGCTCGGCGAGCAGCGCCTTTCGGAGGGAATGCCCTGCGCGGCCATCTATTTCCGGAATATAGATGTTGCCACCGGAGAGTGACTGGCTTGACGGGCTGTGTACGGGCTGAAATCCGCAAGCGGCCATGACGGCGAGGGCGAGAAGAACAAATGCGTGTTTCATGCCACAACGATATTCACGATGCGGCCAGGAACGACAATCACTTTCTTCACGGACTTGCCGTCAAGCTGGCTCTGCACCGCTGGGTCGGCCATGGCCATCGCTTCCACATCTGGCTTTGGCGCATCTGGTGCGACTTTTATTTCGCTGCGGCGTTTGCCGTTCACCTGGATGGGCAGGGTGATCAGATCCTCAATGAGGAGGGCAGGGTCGGTCGTCGGCCACTGAGCGGTGGAGACGAGGCCGGTTTGGCCTATGCGCTGCCAGCAGCTTTCCGCGAGATGCGGCATGAAGGGGGTCAAGCAGACGGCCAGCATTGCGAGCCCCTCGTGACGGGCATGGACGAGGTCGTCGCCGCCGGACTCGGCCTTTTTCAGGCGATTGACCCATTCATAGATTGTGGCCACGGCAGAGTTGAACCGAAACTCGTCGATCGCCTTTTCGATGGCGGCGAGGGATTTGTGGCTCGTGCGGCGAAGATCCGTAGCTGCCTCACTATCGCTTGTCTCCGTCGTTTCGGCTCCCTCGGGGAGGGCGTCGAACAGGGCCCAAGCGCGCTGGACGAAACGGGCAGCCCCTTCTGCCCCTGCCTGGGTCCATTCGACATCGCGTTCGGGTGGGGAGTCGGACAGAACGAACCAGCGGGCCACATCGGCACCAAATTGTTCAATAATGGCGGTCGGGTCGACGGTGTTCCGCTTCGACTTGGACATCTTCTCTATGGCACCGCGGCTAACTGGTTCACCCGTTGCGGCCTCGATAAGCGACCCGTCACGTTCTTCCAGCTCGTCTGGGGCCACCCAACGGCCATCGGAGGATTTGTAGGTTTCGTGGGTGATCATGCCTTGTGTGAAGAGGCCGGCAAAGGGTTCGCCGGACGGCAGATCCAGAAGCCCGCAATCTCGCATGCCGCGCATGAAAAAACGGGAGTAGAGCAAGTGTAGAATGGCATGCTCAATGCCGCCGACATATTGGTCGACCGGCAGCCAATAGGCGGCCTCGGACATATCATTGTGTTCACCGGCAGCGAAGCGGGCGAAATACCAGGAACTGTCAACGAACGTGTCGAGGGTGTCGGTCTCACGTATAGCATCATCCCCGCATATTGGGCATTTGACGTGTTTCCAGGTGGGGTGACGGTCCAGGGGGTTACCTGGGACGTCGAAGGAGACATCATCGGGGAGTACGACCGGCAGGTCCGCCTCGGGCACTGGGACGATGCCGCAGGTTTCACACTTAATGATGGGGATCGGGCAGCCCCAGTAGCGCTGGCGGGAGACCCCCCAATCGCGCAGGCGATACTCGGTCGTACCGCGGCCAAGATCCATCTCTTCGACGCGGGCAATGGCGGCCAGGATCGCGGCATCCTTCTGCAAATTGTCGAGGAAGTCCGAATTATAGATCCTGCCAGGACCGGTATAGGCTTCATTCTCGATCGCGTAATGATGTTTGCTTTCGCCTTCTGGCAGGACAACAGGCGTGACCGACAGGTCGTATTTTCGGGCGAAATCGAGATCGCGCTGGTCGTGGGCCGGGCAGCCGAATATGGCTCCGGTTCCGTATCCCATGAGCACGAAATTTGCGATCCAGACAGGAAGGGTTCGATCTTCGAAGGGATGCCTGACACGAAGTCCCGTATCGAAACCCAGCTTCTCTGCGGTCTCAATGGCTTCCTCTGTTGTGCCGATCTTGGCGCATTCGGCGCGGAATGTGTCAATTTCGGCAGCGGTTTCGGCCAGTTCGAGGGTCAGTGGGTGGTCAGGTGATAGGGCAATGAAACTCGCGCCGAACAATGTGTCCGGGCGGGTTGTGAAGATCTCGATGCCATATTCATGGCTTTTCGGCGCGTCGCCGTCGAACTCAAACCGCATTTGCAGGCCTTCGGAGCGGCCAATCCAGTTCTCTTGCATCAAGCGAACTTTTTCCGGCCAGCGGTCGAGGGTCTTCAGATCGTCGAGCAGGCTTTCGGCATAGTCTGTGATGCGGAAGAACCATTGGGTCAGTTCGCGCTGCTCAACGTCTGCGCCAGAGCGCCAGCCCTTACCATCGATGACCTGCTCATTGGCGAGGACGGTCATATCGACAGGGTCCCAGTTGACCTTGGCCGATTTGCGG
The DNA here is from genome assembly GCA_039817885.1 of Pseudomonadota bacterium. GTDB lineage: Bacteria > Pseudomonadota > Alphaproteobacteria > Caulobacterales > Hyphomonadaceae > CALLCD01. Next base: position 7,628 of record JBCBUY010000056.1, read on the forward strand.
TAGGCGAGGCCCTCTTCCAGGAATTTCAGGAAGAGGCGCTGTTGCAGCCCGTAATAGTCTGCATTGCAGGTGGCGAGCTCGCGGGACCAATCGATGGATAGGCCGAGCTGTTTCAGCTGACCCCGCATGTGATCGATATTACCATAGGTCCATTCGCCGGGATGGGTGCCCCGTTCCATCGCAGCGTTTTCTGCGGGCATGCCGAAAGCGTCCCATCCCATGGGGTGGAGGACGTTGTGGCCTTTTGCTTTTTTGTAGCGCGCAACAACGTCACCCATGGAGTAGTTTCTGACGTGGCCCATATGGGCTTTGCCAGATGGGTAGGGAAACATCTCAAGGATGTAAGCCTTGGGGGCACCCCCTGCTTCGGACGGGGGCAGGGCGCGGAAGATATCCTGTTCAGTCCACACCGATTGCCAGTGCGGCTCCGCCTCTTGCGGATTGTAACGCGATGTCATGGGGGCAGACCCTTTTCTTTAAGCCTGTCTATCCGATTTCGGAGGATTTCAGAACCCGTGCGCGCTCAAGGATCTTGTTCTCGAGCTGGATCTGGGTGTCTGTGGAGACACTTGCATCCTGCCACTGGCCATTCGCGTCGCGGGTTTGCCGGAAGACAGAGACTTTGACGCCGTCGGCGCGCAAACGCGTATCGAGGATAAAGACCGATGCCTTGATGCGCTGGTTTGGTGTTTCTTCGAAGGCAAGCCAGTCAAAGTTGATGATCCCGCCATAGGGATCAGCATCTTCCAAAGGCAGGAATCGCAGCGTGTCTAGAGACGCGCGCCAAAGGTAGGGGTTCACCCCGCCTTCAATTTCTTCGACGATTTGCCGTGTCGAATCGCCCGATGAACAGGCTGACAGAGCCAGGGTGCTGCCGAGGAGAATCGCGGACATCAATCGCAGGGACATATGGCAGACCTTCGCTGTTTTATTTGCCATTCTTGTGGGTGTGTATATCACGCTGAGTTTGGGGGGCCAGTGGTGTTGTGCGGCTGGAATGCGTGAAGGGAGACCGTTGGAATGAGACATTGTGTTGCGGGGCTCGCCGTCGCGATGCTCGGTTTTCCGCCGGCTGCCGCCCAGGGCGGGCTGTTTGAAGATTGGGAGGTCGACTACCGCGCAGATGTTTCCCTCGTGGCCTCCCCGGGGCGCAGCGATGCCGGCGACATTGATAGCGAGCCAGTGCTCGGGGATGCGCGGGCTGAGGTCAGATTTGAACGGGTACTCGACAATGGCGCAGAGATCGGTGCGCGGGTCGGCGCGCGGGCGCAATTTGATCATCCGGCGCGTCAGGGATTTTCGGGACGTATTGGCGATGGCCCAGAGGCGCTCGGCCTCGTCGGATTGTTGCCGCGGGGGGCCTTTACCGGATTGACCCTCGGAGGGCCGCTGGACGATGATGGTTTCGAGATCGAGCTTGAAACCGCCTTTGTCTATATTGATGGGGGCTATGGTGAACTGCTTGGGGGCCGGGATGTTGGTATTGCCCGGCGATTTCATGAGGGCGCACCGAGTGTTTTCCGGCTGCATCGCGGTGTAAATGCAAGCCTTGATACGAGCGGTGTTGCATCTGTGCTGACCCGCAACGACCTTACCGGGCCATCGGCGAAAATAAGTTATGCAAGCCCGCGTATTCTGGGTGTTCGTGTTGGCGGGTCTTATACGCCGGATGTGAATGTTGGCGGGGTCGATCGCGATCCGGAGCGTTCGGTTGCCGGCATTGCCGAACCGCGGCTCAGTCAAGCCTTTGAGACGGCTTTCAATATCTCGCGACGGCTCGGCGATCGCGGGGTTCGGCTGGAGGCCTATGGTGCGTTCGGCCGGGCTGATGTCGACAGTTTTCCGGGGGATGTGGATATTGGCACGCTGCAGGTCTGGTCCACAGGGGGCAATCTTGAATGGGAAGGCCTTCGCTTCGGAGCGGACTGGTTAACGAGTGACAATGGCGGCGGGCGTTACCGCGCCTGGTCGATTGGCCTGGGGGCAGACTGGCTTGGCTATACATGGTCGGGCGGCTTTGGGCGGTCTGAGGATGATCTGACGGGGGCCGATGGCGAAACCTGGCATTTTGGCGTTTCGCGGGAGCTATGGGAGCGGTGGACCGTTGCCTTTGGGGTCGATCAAAACCGGCTGGTATTTGCCGATGGAACAAGGAATTCCTCGCTTGGACCTGTGATCGAAATAGCACTTCAACTTTAATTTCCCTTCTTCACGAATTGTTAATCTGGGATTAACGGGATTCATCGCATATATACCGTGAAGGAGTTTGACCGTATGCGATTCGCATCTTTGATTCTTTTGGCTTTTTTTGCCCTGGCCAGCGCTCTACCGGCGTCGGCTCAGGCAAATAGTGCCGTGGAATCGCGATTGCCGGTCAAAACAACTGCAGATAGTGAGGAGGCCGTTCCTGAGTGGTATCAACGGTTTACCTTCCGCGACAACCTCGAAACGCGGCCAGCATGGACCGGTTCGGAAGTTGAACGGGATGTGCAGATGACCTTTGTTGAGAGTCGCCGCTGGAAGCTGCGTCTTGGTTTGACCACACGGGATGGCCGCACGGGACTTCCAAGGGAAGAGATGTCGGCTGGCGCGACATTTAACATCACGCCGCGCTTCAGTATTGGCGGTGCTGTCAGCCTTGGCGCTGAGGATTTCACACCAGGCGCAGGCGAAAAGCTGAAGACGCAGGATCTTGAGACAGGCATCCGGCTGCAATCCGCATTCAAGTTCTAAACCTGGTATCGCTGCGGCTTCCGGCCAAAACGGATGTCAGCCTGTATTCTCAGACGCAAGAAACGCTTTTGCTGCGCCCTCTATGGAGGCGGCCCCTGCAAACCTAGCTATTTGCTGGACATTATGGGCGTTGATCCCGCCAAGGGCATAGATCGGGTGTCGCGACACTTTCTCTAGTTTTCGGAGGGCGAACGGCCCCATGGCCGCCTTTGCCGATGAACTGTTGGAGGGGAAAATTGTGGATACAAGAATCGCATCCAGCTTGAGGGCTGACGCGCGGGATATTGCAAGCCGGCTATGGGCGGCTGCTGTCATGACAAAGAATGATCGTCGCCACGGTTTGGCGTCGCCCATTCGCGCTTCGGACCAATGCACTCCGTCTGCTTTAACGTGGCGCGCCAATTCGGGGTCGTTGCCGAGGAGAAAACAAAGCCCACGATGTTTGGCGATGCGGGCCAGACGATCCGCAATGTCCTGACGATCTTCGGCGCCAAAATGGCGATAGATAAGTCCGGTGCCCGGCGGCAAGCTAAGGGCGAGGGCGATGGGATCCGGCGTGCGATAAGGGTCTGTGAGGACCATAAGCGGCGGTAGATGTGCCGGAAAATGGCGATTGATGCGTATACAGGCGCGGCGAAACTTGCCCTTGGGATCGGATTCGGCTTTTAGCTCCATAATGTCAGCGAATAGCGTTTTTACCGATGTCGAGGAACGGCGTGCCGGAATTATTCAGCGTGTCGATGCAGCTCGCACGGCATCCAAGCGCGCCGATCCGGTGACTCTGGTGGCCGTTTCCAAGGTGCAACCGGAGCCGCGGATAGAGGCCGCTCTCGGAGTGGGGCATCGTGTGTTTGGTGAGAATCGTGTCCAGGAGGCGATGGCGCGCTGGGCTCGCAGACGTGGGGACTATCCCGATCTGGAATTGCGCCTTGTTGGTCCTCTGCAGAGCAATAAGGCGGGGCAGGCTGCGGAGCTTTTTGATGTGATCGAGACCCTCGATCGCGCCAAACTTGCCCGGGCATTGGCCGCGAAGGGGGAGGCACCGCCATGTTTGATCCAGGTCAATACAGGACTTGAAGCACAGAAGGCAGGTGTTCTGCCGGAGGGGCTGGAGGCGCTTTTGGGCGAGGCGCGCGCGCTTGGTCTCCAGATCGATGGTCTTATGTGCATTCCGCCGGTTGCGGAGCCCGCCGGGCCGCATTTTGCCTTTCTTGCAAAGCTTGCGGCTTCTTACGGGCTCAAGACACTGTCCATGGGAATGAGTGCGGATTTTGAGACGGCGATCGCCTTTGGCGCGACCCATGTGCGCATTGGATCTGCATTTTTCGGGGCCCGCACGCCGGTGGCTTAGCCTTCAATCACGAGATGTGTGTGCGTATCTGCGGTCTTCAGGATTTCCAGAAGGTCGTTCAGCGCAAGGGCGATGCAGCCCTCGGTCGGTCGTCTGTCTTCATGGGCGACATGGATGAAGATCGCGCTGCCAAGGCCGGGGATCGGTGGGTCATCATTATGGGCGATCTCGACGACCACATCATAGGCGTGGTCGTCTCGCCACATATGTTCATGGGAGGCGGCGTAGGGGCGTTTGACGGGCCTGTTGTAATTTGCGTCGGTCGGATCATCGCACCAGCCATCATCGGGGGTCAGTGCGGAGACGGGGAGTTTGGTTTCGGGAGGGGCGATCCGATCCGGACGATAATACACTCTTTTCAAGGCCCAAGAGCCGATGGGGGAGGCTCCGTCTCCTTCTGTTTTTTCCTGCGCAGGCCGGCGTCCACCTTTTCCGCTCGTGCAGGAATATGAAAAGATGCCGTCAGCAAGCGTGCTATCGTTACGTGCAATCAGCCGCTTCATTTATGTTCACCCTCATGAATCCTTGAAAAAGTGTGGGTTCGATGTGAGCGAAAGTAGACGCAAATGGCGCGGGAGTAACTGGGTTATTTAGGAGACTGACATGTCGGCGATCAAAACCATTCTGCTTGTGGATGATGATGATGATTTGCGCGAAGCTCTTGGCGAGCAATTGGAGATGCATGCCGAATTCAACACAATGCAAGCTGCCAACGCGGCCGATGGCATCAAGCTCGCCGAGACGGAGCGGATTGATCTCATCCTGTTGGATGTCGATATGCCTGACATGGATGGCCGCGAGGCCTGTAAACTGATGCGCAAGAACGGCATTCATGTGCCGATCGTTATGCTCACGGGCCAGTCTGGAGATGCTGATACTATTCTCGGCCTGGAATCCGGTGCGAATGATTATGTCACCAAGCCGTTCAAGTTTTCGGTCCTGCTGGCGCGTGTTCGAACCCATCTTCGCAGTTTCGAACAGAGCGAAGATGCGACATTTCAGATCGGCCCATATGAATTCCGGCCTAGCATGAAACTGCTGACCGATGATGCTGAGCGGAAGATCCGCCTGACCGAAAAAGAAACCAATATTCTGAAGTTTCTCTACCGGGCAGGGGGCAAATCCGTGCCGCGTGACAAACTGCTTGCCGAGGTCTGGGGCTACAATGCGGCCGTGACGACTCACACCTTGGAGACGCATGTCTATCGACTGCGCCAAAAGATCGAACCCGATCCTTCCAATGCGCGGCTCTTGATGACCGATAGCGGCGGGTATCGCCTACAAAGCTAGCCAGCCTGCAGATGTGTGAGAGCTTGCGCCGGGATTAACCCGGCGCGCTCATGCAGAAGACGTTCAGCTTGTTTCCGTCAAGATCTCTGAAATATCCGGCATAGAAACCTGAGTCGCCGCGTGGTCCGGGTGGACCTTCATCGGTGCCGCCATTTGACAGCGCTATGTCGTAAATTTTCTTAACAGCATCAGGTCCATCCACCTGAAGGGCGACCATCACCCCATTTCCGACACTGGCGGCATTTCCATCAAATGGTTTGGTGATACCGAGACCGGCCACCTCCATTGTGCCCCAGGCAATGAACCCGTCCTGTTCTGATCCCATCATGCGAGGAATGCCCATCGCTTCAGCGATCTTGTCGTAGAATTTGGCCGATTGCGCCATGTCATTCGTGCCAAGCGTTACATATCCAATCATGTTGTCTCCCCGATCAGTGTTCGATGAGAACATATTACGAACATTGTGGATGAGTCGAGTCTCGATTTATGGATCGAGATAAATTTCTCCATCCAAATCATCGAGCTTCATTTGAAGGTGTGCCCGGACATCCTGAACCGCTGCGTTGTAGATGGCTGGTGCAATTGTTTTAAGGACCAGGTCGAGCAAAGCCTCTGCGCGGAAGGCCGATAGGGGGTCGTCGAAGGTCTTTGCGTATTCGGCTTGCAAAGCCAGCTTTAGGGCGTCTCGGGTTTCGTCGCTAAGGTCTGTGATCTTCAACGCTCAGATGTCCTCACCTAGCCAGGCGGCGCGGAACCTGCGTTGTGCGCGGCTTAGCCTGGCGCCATTGTCTTCGATCTTGATCAGTTTGAGTTCCGGATCTTCGGCGACTGTCAGGTCAGCGGTGCGGGTGATGCCCCGCTGGATATAGGTGATCGGTAGGACATTTCCCGGCAGTGTGCCGCGCAGGGCGATGTCAATGTCTTCCGGGGTGTTGATCTCTATTCTGCCGATGCTGATGATTTCGTCATCCCTGTCCAAGCCGGCCTCATATAGCGGCGTGCCTTTCAGGGTCGGCCGTATCAGGGTCAGCTTATCGCCTACAGTCTGTGTGCGGAGGGGGCCTAGCCATGGCTTTCCTGGATTGGCTTTTCGCAGTTCGATTCCTGCTTTGGCAAAAAGGGGCGTGAAGTCGGGAAGGGCCCCGTTTTCAATATAATTCGCGAAGAAGCCCTCGGCAAAGGCGGCATCCCCGGAGATATCGATCAAAGCGAGTTTCAAATTTTCATTCGTGAACGGAATTTCTGTTTTTCCAAAAACCTGCCACATAAGCCGCATATAATCGTCGAGCGTTGTGTTGTGATCGGCGCGAAGACTGAGGTCCAAAGCCAGCGCGATCATCGCTCCATAGGGATAATAGGAAACGAATGTGTTATCGAAATTCGTCCGATCGACGGCGGTTGCGGCGTCGATAAAGGGAGCCTGCAGCGACATTGCTCGCGGCCCGCGTAGCTTGCGGCCAGGTGCATTTATGATCCGGCTGAGGGTGCGGCCTAGTGATTCCAGATAATTATCAGTGGTGCTTTCGCCGGCCCGAAGAATTGTGAGTGGCCCGTAATAGGATGTGAAACCTTCGGCAAACCAAAGGGTTGTGGTCGGATTGGCACGCGTAAAATCAAAGGGGTGCAGATCGGCTGGGCGCAGACGTTCAACGTTCCAAGCGTGGAAAAATTCGTGGGAGATGGTCCCCAAATGATCGAAGTTTGATTTGTATAGGCTGTCGGGCCGGGTCAGAATTGTTGAGTTCCTGTGCTCCATTCCGTCGCGGCTGGCGTGGGGGACATAGGATGCAATGAAGGTGTATTCTCCGTAGTCAAACCGCGGTGCTTCGCCGAACACCTCAATTTGTTCGTTCACGACGTTTTTGGTCATCTCGACAATTTGCTCGAGATCCTCCTCGGTCCCGGTGTGATGGAGTGCGAAGCGGATCGTCTGGCCGTCAGCAATTTGCCATTCCCGGATCTCCAGGTCGGCGAGCTGTACCGGACTATCCATAAAATACTGCAGATTCGGGGCGGTAAACTGCATTGGCCCGTCAGCGCGTACCAATTGTGTGGCAGCTGTCCACTCTGTATTCGGAGGATCAAAGGCTATCGAAATTGGCCGATCTTCCAGTCCTTGGGCCCAGAGGAATGTTGCCGGCATGTTCAGATGTGCATGGGTGAGATCGACTTGTGAATATGTGCCATCGGCCCGGTCGGCATAGAGCGTATAGGTGACGACCACTGTTCCGGAATGGCCGGAGATCTCCCATGAATAGGGGTCATCGCGCGACACGGTGAGCGCATTGCCCGCCGCATCCGTTGCGGTGAGCCCATAGACATTTTTCGCAAATTCATGAAGCGCATAGCGCCCCGGCGAGGAGCGTGACATGCGCACAGTCAGCGGCCCCGCTGGAACATCTTGATATGTAACGGAAATTTCGGCTTCGTGATGCGCCGCATTTGGGAAGGTAACCGCGTATTCGATCGGCGCGGTTTGGGCGAGGGCCAGGGGCGCAAGCAAGAGCGCTGCGGCAGCAACGGCGATACGGATCATGGATGTGTCTCCGACGAGGCGTTTGATATCTGCCGCAACATGCCGGGAGATTGACCTCGGCGCTAGGGGGCCTCTTGTGAATTGGCAGGGATAAATCGTGTCTCAGAACGGGGATAGATGCCGGCCTCAGACTCTCATCCAGACACCCACTTTCGGCGCGGTGGGTGTTTTGCGAGGATAAGCGCGCCTGAAAGATGACGTAACTGCAATGCGTTCGCCTGATGCGTGTGTCTCAAATCATGCTAGGCGATAGGCTGTGTCATTGCGAGAAGGGATCGGGCCCATGGTCAATTGCTGGATAAGTCTTTGCGCTGCGGGTCTGTTGGCCGGTTGCAGTGTGGCCGGTGCCACCGCCGGAGTTGTTGGAACCGCGGCCAAAGCCGGGACGGCGGCTGTGGGCGTGACGACCAAGACCGCTGTCGGCGGGGCGAAGCTCGGTGCGCGCGGAGCGAGCGCGATGCTCACCGATGATCCGAGCATTTCGAAACGCACGCTTCAGTCCCGCGCGGCCGAGGCGATCGGCGTGCGGCGCAGCACGGTGCGTGTGTCTGACATTTATGAAGACCTCAACCGGACCGATTATACGGCCACTGTCGATCGCACGCCGTATTTTTGCGCCGTGGTGGAGGTCGATGGCCGGGTGTCCGAGGCGAATTGCGGGCCAGCGTTGGAGTAGGGGGCTCGCCTGTTCCCGGGGCGCGCCGCTGCCGCGCTTAAGCTACGCCTGTGCGTCGTAATAGTATCGCTTTAGCCATTGCGCGAGGCCGTCTAGCCCTGGAAACAACATCCGCTCCGTGATGTTCGATTTATCCAGTCGGTCGCGGACCAGCCAGAGAAGGGTTTTCGGTATAATGATCTTATGATGCTCCGTCTGCGTCGTGCGCAACCAGTGATCCACCTTGATCTCCGGATCGGACATGAATGAAAAGATCGCATACTGATTGATGATCCGGCCATCGAGGGATGGTGGCTCGAAGAAGCTGAGAAACGGCTTGTCATCCAGCGCGTAATATTTCTCTACGGAGGATGAAACATGTTCGAGGATATCCGTGGTCAGAATCGAGTTGCCCTGGCGGCGCATTTCCTCGCGCACGGGCTGCGGCAGATAATCCTGCAATTGCCAGAAATTCACCGCCCAGACGGCGCAATCGGAATCGAACTGTTCATAATCGGCCGTTGCAAAGTGCAGGGCGATGAGCGGCGAGTAGGACCAGTCGAGCAGGCGGGTGGGCAAGCCATGATGCTGGGCAAGGGCGAGCCAGAGCCAGTCCGACTCCGGTGGGTTTTCGATCTGCGCGTATTTCTGAAAATTGCGAAGCAGATGGTTTTCGAGTGATACGGATTTGTGGCGTTGTAGGGAGGTCGACAAATCGAAGTCGGCGTTTTGCAGGCCGCGATAGACGATGCCATTGCGATGCCGCCCAATTTCTCGATTGAGGTCATTCTCGAACAGGGCCTCCATCAGCTCCTGCCATGAGTTCACAACGATATCTCGCCCCATATTGCCCCCCGAAAGACTTGCCGTCCCCTTTTTGTCACTCAATCTGGCGGGTGGCAAACCTGGGGAGTGGGGGGCGTGTGCTAGGGGATAGGCTTTGACCAGAGCTGCGGCTGGGCGGTGATCACCTCTTCGGCGCAGCCTTCCTCCCAGGGGAAGAGGCCATCGCGCGCGCCGGGCCAGGCGATTTGGTAGACGGGCGGGTGGCCGTCTTGGCCCTGATCGTTCCAGAACCAGTTCGCAGAGGTGGCATATTCGGTAAAGAGATCAGGGTGGTCGCCCCTGCCGGGGGCTCCGCTTAGCTCACTCCAGCGCTTCATTTTCATTGACATCCCGGGCGGAGCGTAGCGGAGACCCGGGACCCAGAAACAACTGGTGCGCTTTTAATACTGGGTCCCGGCTCAGCGGCACTGGCGTGCCTTGGCCGGGATGACAAAGGACGGATGTGTTCCGCATCTCCCGATGCTTCCCGCTCACCTCAAATTGTCATCCCGGGCGTAGCGCAGCGGAGACCCGGGACCTAGAAACTCATGGCACATTTTAAATTACTGGGTCCCGGATATGCTCGCTTCGCGACCATTCCGGGATGACAAGGATGGGGTGGACCTGCTTAGGAGAAGCGCCGATGCGCTTCGATCTGGGCGAGGATGTTCTGTTCCTTGTCGTTATAGGGTGGGGGCATTCCAATTCTGTCCGGTGACCAATTGCTCTACTTAAGTTATAACCTTGGCCGATACATCCTAAATAGGATAAGAATTTTTTGGGTTTTTGGGGGTATAGCAATGGGCGGCAAAGGCACTTTTTTATTTCATGTAACGCTTACAGTATTCCTGTTGATGGGACTGTTGGGTTACGTTTGGAAATGGGCAAACGGTAACCCACCAGTCGGCGTTGAGAGCTTTCTGGCGTCTGTGATTATTACCAGCTTATCTTGGACTTTGTCATCATACATAGCTTCCACTTCTGCGAGATCGAAAGCGCAGTCAGCTGAGCAAGACCGAATTGACTCTATTGCTGAGCAAGCGAGTAAAAAGCTATCTCATCAATCAACGCACTTGTTTGCGATCGAACAGCATATAAATGAGGTCCTACTCGATAAGTACTATGATGACGGGCAATTGGATAGAACGGACATAGTATCTTTAGTCCAGATGATTCAAATTGTTCGGAGGAACAATACTGGTTTGGAAGAGGATTGGTGTGGTGTTGCTTCGAAGGATTTAAGTAAGACGATCAGAGATCGTCTTATAGATCTCGAACAAGACTTTAATCTGTCTCCAGCAGAGCGGGCTGACAAAATAAGAGAAAGACTGGCGACCAAAGATGTCGGTGGACTGCCCATATCTTCAATACCAGCGACGAGAGTTGATCAGAAACCTAAAGTTATCAGATACAAAGAGGTTGAAATATTATCGCGCTCCGACTCCCAACTTCAAGGGATAGTAAGAGTCTCAACTCGACGACCAACAGACTACCTTACTATTCCCGTTAGTATTTCTCCCCCGCTCAACAAACTTCCTGACCTGAGCCCTTTGTGTCCCTCGTTTATTTCGAGAGTCTGATCCTTTCATAGTTGATGTTTTGGTTACTGGCGAGCGTGTCGGGAGCGTTGCTCTCCACAAGCTCGAGCGACCGACGCGCTGCGGGCGTTAGCCCGCCCAAAGATGAGTGAGGCCGGTGGTGGTTATAGTCGTGTCTCCAGCGTGCGAGGATCTTTCTGGCGTGGGAGAGGCTGTCGAAGACTTCCTCGTTCAGACACTCGTCGCGGAGCTTGCCATTAAAGCTTTCGACGATCGCGTTCTGGGTTGGCTTACCCGGCGCGATATAATGCCAGGCGATGCCCGTATCATTCTGCCATTCCAGGA
>JBCBUY010000057.1:0-18873 GCA_039817885.1 Pseudomonadota bacterium
GTATCGCACCGGACGAGAGAGCGGGGATAGATTTTTTGCTGCAGATCGTCCGGCCAGTTCTTAGAAGGCCTTGACGTGCCCGCCTTGGGTCGGGGTTGGACGAAGGCTTGATAAACCAATTTGGGGCAAGAACGAGATGGTCAACGGCCCTATCCCGGTGGTGTCTACAACTTGAATATGCGTTTGGCGTTACCACCCAAAAAAAGGCTCATCGCGTCTTCGCTCAAGTTTAGACGATCCAGCTCAGCTAGCGCTTTTTGGGGCAATATCATTGGGTAGTTGGTGCCAAACAGAACCTTCTTTGTGCCATGACTTTGCATATACGTGATCAGAGTATCAGGGTATCTTTTGGCCGAATAAGCTGACGTATCAATGTAAACGTTCTCATGCTTTGTCGCCACAGCAATCGCTTCGTCCGTCCAAGGGTATCCGATGTGCCCGCCAACGATCACAAGCTCAGGGAAATCAAGGGCAACTTGATCCAGATAAATCGGTCGACCGACTTCAGAGGACATGAGCGGACCTGTATGGCCAATCTGAGTGCAAAAAGGCACGCCTAACTCGCAACACGCAACGTAAACTGGGTAGAAGCAGGGGGCCGTCGGCGGTCTATTGGCCAACCATGGCAATACGCGAATAGCTTTGAAACCCAACTCCTCAACGCACCGGCGAATTTCCCGAACAGACTCCATGGGTTTGGAGATATCAACAGAGCCAACCCCGACCAGTCGATCAGGATATCTTTCGACAAATTCAGCGACTTCATCGTTCGAGATCATATCTCGTCCGGGCGCTTGCCATGCGCATATTAGACTTTTGTCCACCTTCCCTGCATCCATCGCAGCAATCGTGGCTTCGAGCGGAACCGCCTCAGTCGGAGGCTCAGTTTTATTCCATCGGTGCAACGAAGAGAAGATCGGGTCCTGAGCGTGTCGTAAAGTTGGGTGCTGGGCCCATGCGTCAATAATCATGACGAGAGTGTAGCGTGCTCAAATCGTGATTAAAACCATGCCGCAACGTGATGGAAGCAGACCTCGACCCCCCAGTCCCTGGAGCCACCTGACCCCGAAGACGCCCAAGAAATACCCGATTTCAAAGCCATGATGATTGTGGTTAATGTGTCGATCGACACGAGAGATCTGCGATTGAAGCAGTTCATCTTCTCAAGCTGCTAAAGGGGAAGTGGTGATATGAGCGATATCCACAATATGAGCGAACGACCAACTGTAACCATGTCTCGCCGAGACTTGATCACGGGCCTTGCGTCTGGATCGGTGGTCGCATTTGCGGGGGCTGGCGTCTCCGGATGCACAACCAACGAGGCGCTAGGTCGGTCACAATTATTGCTGGTCTCGGACGAGCAACTGGCCCAGTTGTCGGCGCAATCCTGGACACAGGCGCTGCAACAGACCCCGCAAACCTCTAACCCGGCTTTGCGACGGCGCGTGGAGGGCGTTGGCGATCGTATTGTACAGGCCGCTGACCGGCGTTTCCCGTCGCAAAACCTCACGCAGAACAATTGGGAGTTTGCCGTGTTCGACGATAGCACGGTCAATGCTTGGGTGATGCCGGGCGGGAAGGTCGGCTTTCACACCGGTATTCTGGATATAATGGACAATGACGATCAGATCGCCACTGTGATGGGTCATGAAGCGGGCCATGTGGTGGGGCGGCACTCCGCTGAACGGTACTCGCAGCAATTGGCGGCCGGCGCTGTCACGAGCATGGCGAATGTTGCCCTGGCCGGCAGCAATGCCGAGAACAGCGCGATGATTGCCGGTATTCTCGGTGCCGGCGTGACATTCGGGTTTGTCCTGCCCTATTCCCGCAAGCATGAATATGAAGCCGACCGGCTGGGGACAGACTTCATGGTCGGCGCGAATTATCGGCCGAATGAAGCGGTGCGATTCTGGGATACAATGACCCAGAGCGCTGGCCAGCGCCCCCTGGAATTCATGTCGACACATCCGTCCGATCAGAACCGCATCACGGCGATGCAATCCTACATTTCAAACCAGGGATACACGTAAGCGATAGGGCCGTGTTGCCTGACCTCACGCTTTAGCTAAGGACCTCTGCCAAGAGATCATCGCAGGCGGTCCAGGCGCGGCGGGTGATGTCGGCGCGATACTGCATGCCATTGGCCGCATCCTGGGCTTCGGGATTGGTGAAGGCGTGGGAGGTGCCGCCATAGGCATAAAGCTGCCAGTCGGCCCCTACGCTGTCCATCTCCTTGGAAAACTCCATGACGTTTTCCGGCGTGGCAAGGGGATCGTCCCAGCCATGGAGCACCAGGACTTTGGCAGAGACGTCCGGCGTCGGCAGATTGTCCGCCCCGCCCAGGAGACCATGGAAAGACACCACGCCGTCGACCGCTTGGCCCGCTCGGGCCATGTCGAGCACGCACAGGCCCCCGAAACAGAAACCAAGTGAGGCCGCCTTGCCATTTACACCATCACGCTTAAGGCCAGCTTTCAAGGAGACATCGAGGCGGGATTGAAGCTCGGCCCGATTGGCGACGAGCGGTGTCATGAGCTTCTCATTCTCTTCCGGAGATGCGCCCCGCACGCCTTTGCCGTAAACATCAGCGGCCATGGCCGCATACCCCTTCTTCGCGAGCTCGTCGGCGACGTTGCGTTCAAAATCGCCCTGGCCGCCCCAGGCATGGCAAACAAGCACAAGGGGCCGATCGCCCTCACCCGGATGGGCGTAATATCCTTCATAGGTGTTGGTGCCATCACTGTAATCAAATAGCCCGGTTGAGATGCCCATTTCGTGAACGCTCCTATATTTGGTAGATAGTGAAAGGCTTGATGCCGGTGCGCCGCGATATCTTCAAGCCTAAAGACACGAGATCAGGGAGAAATTCGGCCATGAAGGACGCACCGGTTTTCAATCCGCTCCATGCCTATGCCGATTGGGTGACCTCGGTCCCAACGGATTGGCCGGAGGATGCGCTGGCGGTGACCCGGCGGGCCATCGTGGATGTGGTGGCGTGCATGCTGCCGGGCGCGCGGGAACCCGTTGTGGAAACAATCTACGGGGTTGTGCGTGGCTGGGGCCATGGACCGGCACGGGTGGTTGGCAAACCGCAAGCCTTAAGCGCGCCGATGGCAGCTCTCGTGAATGGAACCAGCGCCCATGCCCAGGATTTCGATGATAATTTCGATCCGGCCAAAGCGCATGCGACGGCTGTGCTTGTGCCGGCACTATTGGCCATTGCGGACCAGGAAGATCTCGGCACGGATGCGCTGATCGATGCCTATATTGTCGGCCTTCAAATTATGGGGCGTGTCGGCCAGGCTGTGAATCCGTTTCACAGAAGCCGGGGATGGCATGCCACCGCCACGCTTGGGGCGATCGGTGCCGCTGCGGGATGTGCGCGGGCGCTGGATCTCGACGCTGAAAAGACCGCCCATGCGATCTCGTTATCGACGAGCCGCGCGGCTGGGTTCATGAGCCAGTTCGGAACGGACACCAAACCCATCCATGCCGGCTTTGCAGCCTGCGGCGGCGTCGAGGCTGCCCTGTTTGCGCGAGCGGGCATCACTGCTGGTGCTGACGCGCTGCATGGTCCCAATGGTCTCCGGGCACTCATGGTTGGACCGGATGTAGACGCGCTTGCCGCGGCAATGGAGGGTAAGGCCGAGCATGGTCAGACCGTGACCTTCCGGGATGAGGATGTCGGGGCTCCGCTGCATGTCTCGCACCATGGGTTGAAGATCAAACGGTTCCCGAATTGCGGCAGTGTGCACCGCGCGCTTGACGGTTTGCTGGCCCTTCGCGAGGCCCATGGTTTTACGGCTGAGACCGTAGATCATGTGCGCGTTCGGGCACCGGCGGCGCATTTGCGGAATCTGATGTACACGCACCCGGAAACACCGGCAGAAGCGAAGTTTTCTCTAGAATACAATCTCGCTGTTGGCTTGCTGCAGGGTGAGGTGTCACTGGGTGACTTTGAACTCGATGCCATCGCCAGACCGGAGGCGCTGGCGCTGCTTTCGAAAATCAAAAAGGAATATGTGGAGAAGCTGGAGTCCGAGTTCCCGACGGAGGTGCATGTGACGCTGACGGACGGCTCAACCGTCTCAACCTCTCTGAAGATGCCCGTGGGCTCAAAAGCGAGCCCGTTGACCGATGAGCAGCTTTGGCAGAAGTTCGATGGCTGCGCAGCGGCGACATCAGGGTTGCAAAACGCGGCAGCGATCAAGGCAGCGCTGGCAAATTTGACGACCGATATGCCGGTTCGCGCGCTGACCGCCTTGCTCGAATCTGATTAAAGACCACATTGGTCGGAGGGCGGAAGAAGGTGCAGAACATGCAACAGGTGACAGCGCTGATATTGGCGGCAAGCCGAAAGGGACCGGAAGATGCGGTCGCTCAGCTCCAAAATGTGAGCCATAAATGTCTCGTTGAAATCGATGGCATGGTGATGCTGGAGCGTGTGGTGCGCGAGATCAAAGGCAGTGCGCATATTGGACGTATTTTTGTCTCGATCGAAAGCGAAGACCTACTGAAAGAAACGCCCTATCTCGCCGCTCTGTTTGATGCGGGCGACATCCAGTTTATTCCCAGCAAAGACAATCTGTTTCTGTCCATCACCCATGCTGCTGATAGCATTGAAGACGGCTACCCGCTTCTGATATCAACCGGTGACAATGCCCTGCATACGACCGAAATGGTCGACTTCTTCTGCAAAGAGCTCAGCGCCACCGATAAGGACACGCTGGTTGCGATGACCCCGGCTGACGTGATCCTGAAGGCCTATCCAGACGGGAAGCGGGCCTTCCACGAATTGAAGGATGGCGGCTGGTCAAGCTGCAATCTATATGGGCTGAAGACCTCCAGGAGCCTGACGGCTGCGAAGGCTTTTGAGACGGGCGGACAGTTCGGCAAGCGCCCGCAACGCATCGCAAAGGCCTTCGGCGTGGCCTTTATGATGAAATACAAATTCAAGCTTGCCACGCTTGACGGGCTTGCTGATCACCTATCGAAACGATGGGGGCTGAAACTCGGTGCTGTGCGGATGCCCTATGCCGACGCGCCCATCGATGTCGATAATCCCGGGGACTTTGAGCGGACAGAGCGAATTCTGAAGGCACGCAGGGCGGCAGCGGCGTAAGCCCCATTTGAGGGCCTGGCCACCCTTGCCCGGGCTGGGGCGTTCCGAAACCTATTGTCGATCCACTGGACCGAAAATTTCAGCAGAGCTGAACCGGCCGCTGCCGCGGCGTTCCGAAACCTATTTTCGGTCCACTGGACCGAAAATTTCAGCAGAGCTGAACCGGTTTCTCACCCCTGTTTCAACTCATCGAACGGGACGCTCTTGTCGACGCGGACATCCTGCGGCAGGCCGAGCACACGCTCGGCAATGATGTTCTTCAGGATCTCGTCCGTACCGCCAGCAATGCGCAGGCCCGGTGCCCACATAAAGCTCTGCTGGAAGATCGCGTCTGCCGGCATGGTCTCAGCATCGGACATGATGCCGTAATGATCCTGCATCTCGATTGCCGCGTTGCAGATGTCCTGCAAATGGTTGGCAGTAATGATCTTGCCGATGGAGTTTTCAGGTCCCGGCGTCTCACCCCGTGACAATGCCGTCTGTGTGCGGAACTTTGTCAGCTTATAGCCTTGGGCTGCAACGTACCAATCGGCGAGCTTCTCGCGGAAGGCTGAGTCCGACAGCGTGCCCTGGTCGCGGGCGAAATCCATGATCTCTCCCCAGTCGGGGCCTGGCGAGCCACCCACAGCCAAGCGTTCATTCATGAGCGTGACGATGGCCACTTTCCAACCCTGACCAACCTCGCCGAGGCGGTCGGAATCCGGGACACGAAGATCGGTGAAATAGACTTCATTGAATTCGCGGCCGCCGGAAGCCTGGTGAATTGGGCGCACTTCGATGGCGGGGTCCTTCATGTCCACGATGAACATGGTGAGGCCCTTATGCTTCACTGCTTTCGGATCGGTCCGCACCAGCAGGATGCCATAGTCAGAGAAATGTGCGCCCGTCGTCCAGACCTTCTGGCCATTGATGACCCATTCATCGCCCTCTTTGACTGCACGGGTTTTTACACCGGCGACGTCCGATCCAGCGGCTGGTTCAGAGAAGAGCTGGCACCAGATCTCCTCCCCGAGAAGCGACGGTTTCACATAGCGCGCTTTGTGTTCGTCTGAGCCGAAGGCAATGACGGTCGGCACACACATGCCAAGACCGATGGTGAACGGCCCGGTCGGCGCGTCGAACTTGCCCTCTTCCTGGTTCCAGATGACTTGCTGCATGGCCGTGCCACCGCGACCGCCGATCTCTTTTGGCCAAGTGATCTGCGCATAGCCGTTTTTGGCTTTGGTTGCCTGCCAATCCTTGGCGCGGGACATGAACTCCTCGCCGGAGATTCGCTGGCGGAGGGGTTTGTCGCCTTTTGGCTCGAGGTGCTGTGACAGGAAGTTCCGGGCCTCGGCGCGGAATTCAGCTTCTTCAGTGGTGTCGTTGAAATCCATTTGTCCTAGTCCTCTCTAAGCAGCGTTCTTTTGTTCCAGTGCTCTGACGAGCTTTTCTTTCCAGACGCCGGGTGCGCCTGCCTGGACGGCGAGCAGTTTGGCGCGGCGATAGAAAAGGTGGCAGTCGACCTCCCAGGTGAAGCCCATGCCGCCATGGGTCTGGATGTTCTCTTTTGACGCAAACCAATAGGCTTCACTGGCTGCGACACGCGCCGCAGCCGCAGCTTCCGGCAGCTCAGCTGCGTCGGTCGAGAGCGCCCAAGCCCCGTAATAGCAATTGGACCTGGCGACCTCGTTCTTCACATACATGTCCGCGAGTTTGTGCTTGATCGCCTGATTGCCACCGATGGGGCGGCCAAAGGCGTAGCGGTCTTTCGCATAGGCATTCGCCATTTCGAGGCAGCGGGACGCACCCCCCAATTGCTCAAAGGCAAGCAGCACAGCGGCGCGGTTTAGGATTTGGTCGTTGAGGTCAGCGCCCTCGCCGGTTGCGCCGAGGCGTGTGCCCTCAGCGCCGTCAAATACGATCTCTGCATGACTGCGCGTGGGCTCAAGTGTCTTTACGGGGGTGATTTTCACGCCGTCCTGCTGAAGCGGCACGAGGACAAGGCTCGCGCCGGTGCCTTCTTTGGCCAGCACAACGGCATGGGTCGCCACGTCGCCATCCGTCACAGGGATTTTGGTCCCGGAGACTTTCGAGCCATCGAAGCTCGTCTTCAGTTTGGCCGGGTCGACATTGCCGGGGCCTTCCGACGTTGCGTAACAACCGACCACGCCGCCGCCCATGATCTCCGGCAGGACAGACGCTTTTACCTCTTCAGACCCAGCGAGCTTGATCGCCTCGGTGAAGAAGTAAGCCGTGGACGCGAAGGGAACCGGTGCCAGTGCGCGGCCCATTTCTTCTGCCAGCACGCAAAGCTCTAACATGCCGAGGCCAAGGCCGCCCTGATCTTCGGGAATGGCCGTTCCAAGCCAACCCATTTCAATCACTTTTTGCCAAAGCTCGGCGTGATGGCTTTTGTCAGCGTCGTCGAGGATCTCTCTGACATGCGCACTCGTGCATTCGGCTTCGAGGAATTTACGTGCCTCGTTGCCGAGGAATTTCTGGTCTTCGGAAAAATCGAAGTTCATCCGCTGTGAATCTCCCTATGGTTCTGCAGGCGCGCCGGATCTCGGGCCGACAGCCGGTATTTTGCAAAGAATAGCGCACATTACGTCAACGGAAACCCGTCACCCAACGGAAACTCGAATCTATCAAATTTTACTCATCGCCTATACGGGACGCCAACAGGCTTATGCGATGCTAGATGCGGGTTAATGGATTTGGGGTTTAGGAGCGTCAGACGTGGCAAAGGCGATATTTCATAAGGGACAACGGGTTTTCGTGAAGCCGGTTGGAACCTGGTCAATTGTGCAAGAGGTCGTTCCCCATTGGGTGAAAGATGTCGATGAACCTCTGCGCGTGACCTATGAGCTTGGCCTGGGCCGTGACTTTACGGCCGGCGAGTTGATCTCAGAATCCGCTATGAATGGCCGCGACAGCCAGGAGGGCGAAGACGATCTGCAATTGGAACACTGGCGCGTGTTCCGAATGAAAAACCGTTGGCAAGGCCAAGAAGGCTCCGAGCGGCATCCGTATCCTGGCACATTCCCGGTCGTCATGACCGATGATCAGGACTGGGGCGGTTGGCGCGTCCCTGGTGCAGAATATGACCGCGACCCCAACCGGATCGAACACCAAGCGCGCATGATTTCCAATGCGCCGCATATGACCCGCCTGATCCGACAACTTGCTGAATACGCGGCGGACCATCCGGAGAATATGCCGGCAGAGCTTGTGCCCCTCGCCAAGCGGTCCACGAGCATCTTGCGGCACATCTTCGATATCGCAGAGGCGAGCGACAAGGCCGCAGAATAGGCATTTCGAGCATGCGCAAGTATCGGCACGGAGGATATGCAGCACTCTCCCCGCAGATACGCGAGCGGATCGGCGATCTGACAGGATATTGGGGGCGTGAGGAGGATGAGGCTAATATCCTGAAACACGGATGGCTCGTCAATCTGGCAGGTTTGGCCATCCTCTTCGCATGTATCTTCGCAGCTTATGGCATTGGGGTGTGGTTACCGCACTTTGTTCGGGACAATGTGCACTTGGCCGGACGACCGTATAAATTTGCCGAGTTAGAAATCGGCTTTGGCAGCATACTCGGGATCTTTGCCGGCATATTCGTCAGTGGAGCGATAACAACATCCATCTTCAGCCGGTTCGGAACGCTGGCAGAAATCGCTGCCGAGTCGATCGTCATGACCCTACGCAACCAGGGACAGCATTCCGCTTCGGCACGCGATTTCCAAAATTATTTGCTCGACAGAACGCCAGATCAGATCGGAGCTGATGCGTTCCTTGAGGCTTACGTGAAACAATCCGAAATTATCTACTGGCGGTGGACAACGCCGCTCTTGGTTTTGACTGCCGTATTGTTCTTTCTGGACACGAACAACTACCGCCGCCTCGCACTCGAAGGCTACCGCACAAGCGGGTATTTTCAGCTCGGATCAACTTTGCATCCACTATCCTCGCTAGAGCGCATCGAGGTTGGATGCCGGCCATTGCAGCTCGAGAACGGGACGGTTCGCGCCCGTCCACACTACACGCTGTTTTTTCCGGATACTGTCACACTCGACCTCTATGATCGCGATCTGAAATCGAATTATGGCCGGCTGAAAACCATTGAGGCTTACGACAAGCTTCTCGGAGGTTGGGGCGCTTCGATCATTCAGAAACACCGCGACGAGCCAGAACTTACGGATGGCTTGGACATGAATGCGCTCTGCCACGAAGCCGTGGAGCGCATATATAAGACGCATGCGGAGCCCCGTGCACGCGCAATACTACGACTTGGCGACCCGCCGAGCGAGACGATGCACAACTTCGCAGGCGGCTAACCCAATCGCCACACCGAGCGTATTCGCCACAGCATCCGTAAAGCTCGGATGGCGGTCAAACGGCATCGCCCACTGAAGACATTCGAGAAGGATGCCGTAGGCGAACATCACGGCGGCAAGCCTCCAGCGTGGCCATTTCCGAATTGAGAGGCCGGCGAAGACCGCCAAAGTGCCATAGGCAATAAAATGGTGTGCGTGATCGCCGAGCCCGGTGCTTGGAACCTCCTCCTGGGGGACGAGCGAGAGATAAGCAATCGCCAGGGCGACGAGCCCCGTTGCGAGCGACAAAGACGGCCCGAGCCATTTCTCCGCAAATTCTGGCAGTTTCCTCATATTCGCCCTTGCCGCCTGACGCCTGCTAGCCCCACATAAGCCCGTCATAAATTCGTGGCTATAACGGCCACCTCACGACCGATGGATTTCCCGATTAATGCGCACAGATATTCCCCAGACCGTTCGATTGGAAGACTATAAGCCCTATCCGTTTGATATTGAGCAGGTGGCCCTTCGCTTCGAGCTTGATCCAGATGCAACTCGGGTCACAACCCGTATGGTCGTGCGCCGGAAGGAAGGGCATGCCGGCGAAGCGTTTGAACTCGACGGAGAAGACCTGACACTGAAGGCCATTGGCCTCAATGGCGAAGGTCTTTCGGCTGCCGACTATACGGTCGGCGAGACAGGCCTGGTCTTGACGTCTGTGCCCGATGCGTTCGAACTTGAGACCGTTGTCGAAATCGCGCCGGTCAAGAACACAACGCTATCGGGGCTCTATATCTCAGGTGGGCGGTTCTGCACCCAGTGCGAAGCAACAGGCTTCCGAAGGATCACCTATTGGCCCGACCGGCCGGATGTTATGAGCCGGTATTCGGTGGAGATCGTTGCAGACAGAGAGGCCTACCCCATCCTGCTGTCCAATGGATCACCGGCCGGGACGGAGGATTTAAGCGAGGGCCGGCACCTCGCCAGATGGGACGACCCTCACCGCAAACCCTCCTATCTCTTCGCGCTGTGCGCCGGCGATTATGATATCTATAGAGACACATTCACCACGATGAATGGCCGCGCCGTGGATCTCGCCATCCATGTCGATAAGGGCGAGGCAGATAAAGCGGCCTGGGCGATGGATTGTCTGAAGCGGTCCATGACATGGGATGAGGATGTCTTCGGGCGGGAATACGATCTTGACGTGTTCAACATCGTTGCTGTGCGCGACTTCAATTTCGGCGCAATGGAGAATAAGGGCCTCAACATCTTCAACTCCGCCTATGTGCTGGCTGATGAGGCGTCAGCCACGGATGCCGACTTCGAAGCGATTGAGAGCATCGTCGCTCACGAATATTTCCATAACTGGACCGGCAACCGTATCACCTGCCGTGACTGGTTTCAGCTCTGCCTCAAAGAGGGGTTGACGGTTTTCCGCGACCAGGAATTCTCCGCCGATATGCGCTCGCGGCCGGTGCAGCGGATCAAAGATGTCATCCGGCTACGCGCGCGGCAGTTTGCCGAGGATGCCGGGCCGCTTGCGCATCCGGTACGCCCGGCGAGCTATGGCTCTATCGACAATCTCTACACGGCGACCGTCTATGAAAAGGGAGCTGAGCTGATCCGTATGCTGAAGCGACTGATCGGCGACGATGCATTCGCCAAGGGTCTCGATCTCTATTTCGAGCGCCATGATGGGGATGCCGCAACGATCGAAGACTTTTATGCCTGCTTTGAAGATGCGAGCGGAGCGTCTCTTGCAGACTTCCGCCAATGGTATGCACAGCCGGGAACGCCGACGGTCACCCTGGAGGAATCCTGGGACAAGGAGGCAAGCGAAATTACCCTGACCTTGTCGCAGAGCGTACGCAAGATTGAGGGACGAGATGATCCGAAGCCGTTACCTATTCCTCTGGCTGCTGCGCTGATCTCAAATAAGGGCGACCTTGTTCAGGATCTTCCCTATACGCTCGAAAGCGATACTGAGACGTTTGGCATTTCCCTGCCGGCTGGAACGGAGCGTCCGCTTGTTTCGATTGCCCAAGGGTTTAGTGCGCCGATCCGGGTTGAGCGCGATCTCAGCCAAGCGGCGCAGCTGGAATTGGCCTCGGCAGAGCGCGATCCGTTCAATCGCTGGGACCTTCTTCAAACACTCGCGAAGAAAAGTCTGTTAGACACCGCTTATGATGGCGCAGCCGTCGACGCTGCGCTCATGGGGGCGATCGCCCAGGCGAGCCTTGCCGTCGCCGATGAGGATCCGGCCTATGGGGCTCTTCTGCTTCGTCTGCCAGATGTCAGCGAGTTGTTCTTGGAGCAAACTCCTGCCGATCCGGTGGCTCTGGCTGATGCACGGAAAACGCATAAGGTCGAACTTGCGCGTGCGCTGAATGGGGAGATCACGGCACGCCTCTCACAGCCTGCGCCGAGCCCATTTAAACCGGATGCTGAACAAGCCGGGATCAGGTCGCTGCGATCCGCACTCATGGACCTTGCCGCATACCATGACGAGGCGAGCGCTTTGCTGCCAAACTTGTTTGCAGGCGCAAGCTCGATGACGGAGCAACAAGCCGCCCTTAGCGCCCTCCTTGCAGCTGGTACGGCGCAGTCAGCCCTGGCCGCATTTTACGAGCAGTGGGCCGCGTCGCCGCTGGTTGTCGACAAGTGGTTTGCGCTTCAGGCGCGGGTGACGGATGCCGCAGGTGCCATCGCTCTGTCCGAGCATCCGGATTTTGATCTCGGCAATCCAAACCGGGTCCGCGCCCTTGCCGCGCATTTTGCCATTGGTAACCTCGCTGGCTTTCACGACCCGTCCGGAGACGGACATGCTTTCCTCGCCGATATCATTCGCAAAACCGATACGCGTAATCCGGCCCTCGCTGCCAGGCTATTAACTGCGTTTGAGCAATGGCGTTCTCTTGAAGAGGCAGCACGAACAAGCGCTGAGAAGACCCTGAAAAACTTAGAAAAAACAGGTCTTTCCAGCAATTCGGCAGATATCGTTTCACGTGCACTTGGTTAACCCTTTCCAGGCTAAAATTAACTTTTGAGCAAGGATTACAACGGATCACTGTACGGTGATGAATTACATCTAAGTCCATAGGGTATGGGGTCGTCTGCTTTGGGCAGGAAAACCAGCGATACGACAGGCCGCGGGTCACGTACACGGCTGCCACTTGGCTGGCTGATTGCGCTGGCGATTGTGCAGGCCATCGCCCTTGGCCTGAAAGGCTGGGAAGAACGCCAGTCGGCTGACCTGGCCGCGCTCGCTCTGCTGCAGCGTACCGCAGATACCGTCAATGCACGGATCGAAGGTCAGATCGACGCTACTATTGCTGTGCTGGACTCCAAGAGTGGTGCAACGACTTATTCTGCGGCGGCCGCCGCGGTGTCGGGCGTCGATGAGATTATGCCGCTGAGCCGTGCGGCGAGAGCGCGGCCAAATAGCCGGCTTCGTCTTGCGGCAGATGAAGCTTTGCGCCTTGGCGGATCAGACACCCTGTTCTTCGCAAGCCCGCCGGGTGATGTTGCCCTCGTCTACCGGCCAGAGAACGGGCAGAGCATACTCGCCATTGGCCCACTGGAAGACTGGCTGCCGCAAAATGCCGCCAATTATGCCTTCATTCTCACCGGCCCTGGAGATATGGCGAGCGGCAATGGTGAGCTGAAAAGTCTGCCTGTGGAAACGGTATCCCGCGGGCACCCGTATTTTCAACAAACAGAGGGGTTTCCACGCGCGGGGGTCGCCTGCACAACGCCGAAGCACGCAGCACAAGCGATCTGTGTGGCGTCCCATCAGCCACTCATTGGCCAGATCGATATGATGCGCCTGGTCATCTACTTCCTTTTGTTCCTGGCTCCCATGCTGGCCATTTACGGCCTTTACAAGTCGCTCAGCGGAAAAACGAAGCGTATGAGATTGGCGCTGAAAACCGAACTGGAAGCGGCTCATGTTTTTGATCTCGTTCTTGAGGGGGCCGAAGCGGGCTATTGGGAAACACAAATCGATGATCAGAAGATCCTGGTCTCAGAGCGGTTCGGAAAACTGATCGGACTGGACGATAGCCGCTTGTTTTCCTGGGATGATTTTCTGGAAACCGTCTATGAAGACGACCGGGAGGCCGTGAGGACAGCGCTGCAAAGATGTCAGGTCCTCGGGCGGATTTCTGTTGCTTTTCGCAGCCGCCACACTGATGGGAAGAGCTGGATCGAGCTGACCGGAAAACAAGTCGAAGATCCCGATGATACGGCCCTTCGCTGCGCGGGTCTTGCGGCGGATATTACCAAGAGGAAGTCGATCGACGAGCGACTACATGCGGCCGAACGGCGGTTGAGAAATGCGCTGGAGGGCTATGACGGTCCCTTCGCTATCTGGGATGGTCGCAAGCGGCTGCTCTATTGGAACTCGGCCTATGCCAAAGCGTTTAATCTGTCGACGGAGCTACGTGTCGGGATGGGATATGACACGGTCGTCCTCGCCCGCGCGCCGTCGATCCGCCAGGAAAAAGCCTCCGCTGAAAGCAATACTGCCCTTATCCAATTGGCGAATGGCCGCTGGATCAATCTTGTCGAGCGATCCACCCCTGAGGGTGGCTTGATAACAGTCGGCGTGGACGTCACCGAGACCACTCGCAGCGCACATCAGATCGATCGGCAGAGTAAGAAATTGAAGCAGACCCTGTCAGATCTGCAACGCTCTGAGACCCATGCTGCCGAGCTCGCCAAAATGCACGCCGAGGAGAAGGAAAAAGCCGAGCGGGCGGCCCATTCGAAGAGCGTCTTCCTCGCCAATATGAGTCACGAACTGCGCACGCCACTGAACGCGATCAATGGATTTTCAGAGATTCTAGCGAAGGAGCTATACGGTCCCCTGGGGGATGATCGCTATAAGGGCTATGCCGATGACATCCTGGCATCCGGGCAGCACCTCCTTGATATGATCAATGATATTTTGGACATGGCGAAGATCGAGTCGGGCAAGATGGACATTCGCCGCCAGTCGATCGATCCGGTGGATCCCGTCGATGCTGCGATCCGCATGATCGGCCGGAAAGCCGCCGACAAAAATGTGCGCCTGATCCTCGACGCAGAAGACGACCTGCCGGAGATCTCCGCCGACCACCTGGCCATCCGTCAAATGATGCTGAACCTCATCTCCAATGCCATCAAGTTCACCGACGGGGGCGGACGGATTGCTGTAACGATCCGCAAGCGCGGCGAGTTCATCCGCTTCGCCGTCAGCGATACGGGGGTCGGGATTTCAGAGCGCGATCTGCCCCGCCTCGCCCAGCCTTTCGAGCAGGTCGATAACACCTCCAACAGCAATCGCGACGGAACGGGTCTCGGCCTCGCGCTGACCAAATCCTTCGCCGAAATGCACGGCGGCAAGCTCAGCATAGCCAGTCAGGAAGGCCGCGGCACGACGGTGGCCTTTATTCTGCCCATCAAGGAACAGACGCGGGCGGTTGCTTAATCTGCCCCCAGCTTTTCCCGCAAATTGACGGGGGTAGATGCCCCGCCAGGCTCTCAGTTTAACACCCACTTCTGGCGCGGTGGGTGTTTGTGGGGATAGAAACCTCGTCGGCGTCGACCTGCCGTCGACATTTTTTCACTATACTCGTTTTCTCCGGAGGCTTATCAATCCGTTTCGGGCAATTATAAATCGAGCGGCGTTGATCAATGTTTCTTGCAATCACTCGAGGGCTTTTGGCAGCCATCCTTTTGTCTGCTTGCACAGTAACCAGTCCCTACTTCAAGCCTGAGGATGGGCACATTTACAGATACGGAAATTTCTGTGGGCCACGTATACCTGGAGAACAGCTTAGCAAGCCACCCGCCGAACGCGTGTCGTACCTGCGGTCGATAGAGCCTTTGGACACAATTGACGCATACTGTAAGGCACACGATCTTTGCTACGCGACTTATGGCGAAGATAATTTCTACTGCGACCGGATGCTAACGGAGCTTTTTCGAGGCGACGGAGACGCGAATACGATAATGACAGAGTTCGAAGGCAATTCGAACCACAGCACATCTTGCGTTGTTCTAGGCAACGAGATCAGCAGCGCCTTCATGGGTCAATACAAGCGTGTTCGTAGACAGAACCTAGGTGGATTCTCGCAGGCGATTTATCAGTCAACATTTCTACCATTCGCGGCGAGCGGCGGATTAATCGCAGGGCTCAGCGCAATCGAGAACGGTTGGCCTGATGAAGGCAGCTGTCTGCAAAAGAGAAGATACGTACAAATCCGCGCTCAACAGGCGTTATCGGAATTTCGAAACGCCTATCAAACGCGAGGGTGTAGCGACTCCGAATTGGCAAATGGCAGTATGACTGCCAATGAATGCGGCATCACAGAGCAAAGCCCGTTATTATCGCCGACCTATGACAACATGTTTGGTGGAGATGTTCCGGTTGCAGAATAGTTCCAGATCAGTTGGCGTTCTGGAACTGGTTTTGATGTTATGGGCCGCCGCTGGTATGTGCGACGCCGAATAAGTAAGGGGGCACGCCTATGAGTTTGTTCGAGATACACGAAATACTCGCGGGTAATCGGGAATTGATTGCCCAGACCTGGGAGTTTTTCATTAATGTGCACTTGGCGATCATCGGAATCATGTACATTGGCAGTCATCGGGTGCCCGTAACCGCACGTCTGGTACTGATCCTGCCCTACGCCGCTTTCATGTATATGAATTATCATGCGCAGCTCGACAATTACACATACGCGCGTGAAATATTGGAGTATGCAAACAATTACGCGCTCGAAACCGGCGACGACACATTGACGCAATTCTTCAAAGCGGGCTGGGTCCTGGAATATCTGCTCGTATTATATTGTGCGGCAGGGGCCTTCGGTGCCGCGGCAATCTTGCTGATTGGAGATCGTCGAAGCTCGACACAAACCAGCAAGGTAGGCGAGTAATTATTCAACTAAGGTTGTGGCGGCCAGGGCTCCCGGAAAGATGCCATCTATCAGCAGGCGATCGCGCCAGGCGCGCCGTGTTCGCCCGTCGCTATAATTGGCCGCATTCACCATAATGACGAGATCAAGCGATGGGGCAACGAACAGCATCTGGCCTCCATTTCCCCTTGCCGAATATGTTTCGATCTCCTCACCCTCCACCTCGAAGGTTTCCAGCCACCAGCCAAAGCTGTAATCATCGGGCCGATTGATTGAGGCTTGCGGGGCCGCTGTTGCCTCGACCCATTCTTCGGATAGAAGCCGTTCGCCATTCCACAGACCGCCATTAAGATAAAGCTGTCCCATCTTCATGAAATCTCGGGGCCTAAGGCGAATGCCGCCGCCCATATATCCCTCATAAGTTGGTGACAGGTTCATATAATAATCTGAAATGCCCAGAGGCTTTGCGAACGAGTCCTCGAAGAATTGTGGCAGAGATGTTCCCGTCGCCGAGGCAACCACACCACCGAGGAGGTTGATCCCCCCAGAACAATATGCACCTTGCTCGCCGGGCTCTTTTACCATGGGCAAATCGAGGATGTATTTATACCAATCGTCTTCCTCGGACTGGCTCTGCATAATATCTTCGTTTCCGGGGGTATCGTAATCATCATCGTCGCAATCAAACCCCTGGGTCATGGATACGACGTGGCGAAGCGTCATCCGCTCTTTGCGGGCGTCCGGGTTGTCAAATGCGTCGGTGCCTCCGAAATATGGGTAGACCAGATCATCGACCGTTTCGATCGCCCCCTGATGAATCGCCATGCCCAGCAAGGTCGCTCCGACGGACTTCCCTGCTGATCGGGAATCGTGCGGGCGATCCCGATGGAAGCCGTGATAATATTCTTCGACGATCAGCTTGCCCTTGTGCGCAACAAGTATCGCGTGGAGGTAAGGTTCACGAAGGCCGTCCGGTTCGAAGGCTGCGAACTCCTGGAGGACGTCGATCAGCGGAGCCTCATCAAATCCGGTCTTGGCAGGAAAGTCTGTGGGCCACCCGTCGTCTAGC
This sequence comes from Pseudomonadota bacterium, assembly GCA_039817885.1. Lineage (GTDB taxonomy): Bacteria > Pseudomonadota > Alphaproteobacteria > Caulobacterales > Hyphomonadaceae > CALLCD01. The sequence goes on from JBCBUY010000057.1 coordinate 17,398, forward strand.
TCCACGGGACGTGGCAAAGGTGTCGACATATTCGGCGAGCGTCGTGGGTAAAAGCTGGGCGCGGCCTCCCTTGAGCGGCGCGTGAACTCGAATGTTGTCCCAAAGCGTGGGAACACCATGGTAAAGCGTTCACCTGGATCGATGCTCGTCCCTTCGGCCAAGATCTCACCTGCCTCATTTGCAAAGCGGATATCCTCTCCGACAAATGACGCTGTCTCGATACGGAAGAATACGCCAAGATTTCGCTCGGGATTCCGCAAGTAGGTTCGATAGGTGTTATCGGCACCGGGTCCGGCCTCTCCGCCCTGAGCAAGTGGAACATTCAGGGTAACGGTTTGCGGAAATGGCTCGATTACGCCTGTGAAGTTTTCGTCTCCGGCCGCGGTAAATCTGACCGGCGTCGCGAAGGGGTAGTTTTGAACAGGTCCGGGCGGCTGGAGCCAGTGTCCTTCAATCGGCGCTGCTATATCGCTCTGTTGACCTATAAACCGGCCCTGATCGAAGACCGAGAACGACCACGCGACCGAACCATCGTCATCGATCTTTCGGTCAACAGGGACATTTTCGCCTTGAATTCTTGCGACCCAGCGATCTCCAATCCGATGAATGTCGACCGGTCCTTTCAGGTCAGGACCGAAGTCGGCTTGGCTCACCCAGACTCCTTCCCAATTGGCAGATGCGTGGGATGTCTCCTGAGACTGTCCGTCCGCAGGGATCCCGCTTAACATCCATGTTGAGATCAGAGTTCCGGCCACAAGTGCCGCGCTAGTGTGATTCATTCCCAGTCCTTTTTAGGTTGATCTGTTCTCGAGCCACTCGATAATGGGCTCCTTGCCGCTTTGCATATTCTGCTTGAGCATGGCGCAGGCTTGCTCAAGATCTTGGTCTCTCAATGCCGACATGATGAGGTCATGCTCATTGCCGGCATTCCAGACATTTTTTGTTTCGCGAAAGAGCGCATGCTCATAGCGCCGGCTGCGCGCGATGATGTGCTTTATCAAGTCGACCAGCACCCTGTTTGGACAGGCCGCCAGAAGCTCCATATGCCAGGCATTGTCTATTTCTATGGCAATTGAAGGCGTGGTGGCCTCAAGCAGTTTACGATTCAATTGCTTCAACCGATTGAGGGACTTTTCATTTGGAAGACCAGCGAGACGAAGCGCCTCGGGATCCAAAATGGGTCGGATGTCATAGACCTGTTCGAATTCGGCGATCGTGAGCGGGGCAACAAAGAACCCTCGTCTCGGTTCGGTTGTCACCAAACCCTCCACGGTCAATCGCCCGAGCCCTTCGCGCAGGGGCGTTCGGCTGACGCCCAATTCTACAGAGAGGTGGACCTCATTGATCCGCTCACCATCTGCCAGCGCTCCCTCGACAATCATCTCTCGGATCGCATGGGCCGCCTGATCGCTGATATTGCGAGATGATAACTGCATACTGTATACAGTATTCAGTTTGAGTGATCTGTCAAATCTC
>JBCBUY010000058.1:0-18322 GCA_039817885.1 Pseudomonadota bacterium
GGGCGTTTTGTCGATACCTTTGCGCGGCGGATGTTTTCTGAAGCCATCAAGACCCTCCAAAATATAATCTGTGTTTTTATGGGTGGGGCAGAGACCACACCGGTACTCACGGCCGGCGCAGCGCTGCGACTGTTCCGGACGCGTTACACGCGATCATTAATTGATCCCTCCCGTCACACTTGCTGCAATATGGTTTCCAAGGTCAAAGATCTTTTGTCGAAAGAGCCGTAGTTCACGCTCAACCGTCACAATTATGTCGCAGGTGGCCGCCAGGCGTCGCGCGCATGATGGGGCCAGTGGCCCGGGGTTATGGCGATTATGTCGAATCGCCAGTCGAGATCTCTCATATCAGGCCGACGTGCCGTCCAAAGCTCAGCAGCCCGTGTTATGCGCTGTTGGGATCGCGGGGTGACGGATTCCAGCGCTGTGATCAATTCGGCACGCGCTTTGACTTCTACGAAAGCAATAAGACGTTGTTTGCAGGCAATGAGATCAATCTCGCCGGCTGGTGTTTTTACGCGCCGTCCGAGGATCCGATAGCCTTTCAATCGAAGGAAGAGTGCCGCAACGGCCTCGCTCCGACGTCCCCGTTTCTCGGCGGCCCGTCTATTGCTCATTCGTCTTCGACTTCAGGCTCAGAGCACGTTCATAGATATCGCGCTTCGGAAGGCCAAATCGCGTGGCGACACGATTCGCTGCCGACTTTGTCGGTTCGTTGACCAGCGCCTCTCGCAAAGCAGTGTTGAGATCATCCTCACTTGGCGTCCGGTCTGCACTTGGGGGCCCAACCAGAACAACGATTTCGCCTTTTGGCGGACCGGTGTCCCGATAATGGAGCGCGAGATTACCAAGTGAGTCGCGCCGCGACTCTTCAAAGAGCTTTGTCAGTTCACGTGCGACAGCGGCGCGCCGATCTGACCCCAAGACCTCCGCTAAATCCTCCAAACAGGAGGGCAGCCGGGCAGCGCTCTCGAAGAAAATCAAAGTGGTTGGCGTGTCCGCCAATTGCTCGATCGATCTGCGCCTGGCGGCTGATTTCGGAGGTAAGAACCCCGCAAACAGAAATTTGTCGCTCGGCAAGCCGGACACAATAAGCCCAGTTAACATCGCCGAAGCACCGGGCACGGGAACCACCAAAAGACCTGCATCAAGACTGTCGCGGACCAGCTTCCAGCCGGGGTCGGAGACGAGCGGTGTGCCGGCATCCGAGATCAAAGCCAGCCGGTCACCGGACGCCAATCTTTCCAGCAGTTCCGGACGGCGCGCTGCCCCATTATGGTCATGATAAGCCGTCAATTTCGTGCCGATCCCATAGGCGGTCATCAGTTTTCGGGCGGTTCGTGTATCTTCCGCCAGGATTTCATCCGCACCTGACAGCACGTCCAGTGCACGGAGTGTGATGTCCCGCAGATTGCCGATTGGGGTCGAAACAATATAGAGACCTGGAGTCAGTTGCACCTCACCCGTAGGCTTTCTAATCTCACCTGAAACGGGAATCAGTGGCGGCTCTGAAGGAGTATTCGATGACATACGGGCAACCATCGCGCCGAAAATGGACTTCGCCAAGCATTCTTCTAGCGGCGGCGTTGATTTTCGCCGCTTGTGAGACGACACCGAACCGGCCACCAGCGCCTATTTCTACGGGAACACCTCGTCCGGCACCCGGGACGGTGCCTATCGATCAAGCAGAGCTTGGACTCCAAGAAGAAAATCTTGAAGACCTCGAGGCCGAGGCAGACGGGGGCGATCGCGGCTACACCCCACCACATATGTTCGGTCGCGATGTCAAACGCGCCGCCGTTCTCCTGCCATTCTCGCATCCGAGAGCAAATGTACGCGCCGAAGCCGAGAGCATGTTGGCGGGTATTGAACTCGCTATGTTCAATCGCAGCGAAGAGACATTTCTGATCTTACCGAAAGATACTGCAGGAAAACGGTCTACAGCCGAAGCCCGCGCCCTTGAGGCGTTGGAGGAGGGCGTGGATATCATCATCGGGCCACTCTTTTCGGCCAATGTTCAAACAGTTCGCCAATCTGCAGCCGCCGCAGGCGTTCCGGTAATTGCGTTTTCCAATGTCCCGGCGGCAGCAGGCGAGGGCGCTTATCTGATCTCCGTTGCGCCAGAGGAAGAGGTGTCGCGGATCGTTGAAGTAGCCGCAGAGCGCGGCATCGAGGCTTATGCGTTTCTTGGGCCCAACAGTGCCTACGGCCGGCGCATAGAGGAAGCTCTGCGCATGCAAGCCTACAGAACAGGTGCGCGGATGATCAGCTCGGCCTTCTATGATCCCGCCAATGATGCCCCTGTTGATGAAGCGCGTCAGGTCGCATCTGCCGTAAAATTCGAAGCCGAGCTCAATCCAGGAAAGGTTGCTGTGCTCATTCCGGAGGGGGGCGTGAAACTTCGGGGTGTGGCACCGCTGCTTCCTTATTATGAGGTCGACACGCGGCAGATCGTGATGCTTGGGACCAGCCTTTGGAATGACGATAGCGTTTGGCGCGAACCGACTTTGATTGGTGGCCTGTATCCCGCGCCGGATCCGGAGACGGTGACAAGGTTCGAAGAGGAATTCGAACGGATTTATAGCCGGAAACCAACAAACCTTGCATCCATTGGGTACGATGCAGGCGCACTTGCCGCAGCGCTTGCATCAGCGGACGCGCTCACCGTTGAAGGTGTCACGCAACCCGATGGTTTCTTCGGCGTCAACGGCTTGTTCCGCTTCCGACCCGATGGCATCGCCGAGCGAAATTTGGCAGTGCTGGAGATTAGCGCTGAGGATGGTGCCATCGTTGTTGCACCGGGGCGGGAGGCTTTCGACGATCCCGTGATCATCGATCCGGCAGGGTGAGCCATACCTCCCCCATCGAATGAGACGAGTGCATGCGTTTAACGCGTCATCGCGACATCCTGCGATCGCCGTTTGCTCCAATTGCCCTGTTTGCCATATGGATCAGCACTGAAAGGTGATTTCCATGGCTGATCGCGGGAACCCACAGAGGTGAACATTCCTGATCTGACAACTGATGTCCTCACGCCGGGGGTCATCGCGTGGGAATGCGCCATCGATGGCATTAAGCCCGAGGCCGCAGCATTAGCGCTCAAAAACAGGCCCGGTTTGATTTGGCTCGACAGCGCCACCGAAGACACCGGATCCTGGTCGTATCTGTGCTGCGATCCGATTGCTCAGATCTCCGCACCCGCCGGTCAGGCGGAGAGAGCGCTTTCCAACGTGTCCTCCTGGATCAATCCGCCGCCGACGCTGTTGGAACCTGAGCACGGTCCGAGATTTAAGGGCGGCGCTGTTGGATACATTGCCTATGACGCCGCGTTCGATCTTCTGCCGGATCTGACATCGCGTCATAGACCTGTCGGTCCAGCCACAGAATTCGGTCTCTACGACACTCTTATTGCGATCGACCATTCGACCGAACGTACGCTTATACGGTCCTACGGAATAAAAGATGCGGGCGCACCGTCAGCCGAACATGTCGCCAGGGAAAAAATCTGTTCACTGATTGAAGATCTTGGCAGATATCGCTCTGGCGCGGACCGGCGTCAAAGTGTCGATTGGGAGGCGGTCACAAGCCGTGAGGCACACACAGCGAGAATCGACCGAGCGAAGCAGTATATTTTTGAGGGCGACATCTATCAGGCAAACCTTGCCCAGGCCTTCACCTCTATGCTCGGCAACCAGGTCGATCCATTTGATCTTTACCTGCAGATGCGATTGGCCAACCCTGCGCCTTATGGAGCTTGGTTGGATCTCGGCGCACGACAGATCGCCAGCACGTCGCCGGAGCGACTGATTTCACTTTCAACCGGTCGGATCGCCGAAGCGCGTCCGATCAAAGGAACATGCCGCCGATCTTCTGATCCGGCCGAAGATGATCATCTCCGGAACGCCTTACTCGTCTCGGAAAAGGACCGTGCCGAGAACATCATGATTGTTGATCTGTTGAGGAATGATCTGTCTCGCGTGTGCGAACCGGGCAGTGTAGAGGTCCCAACACTCTGTGGTCTGGAAACCTATGCCGGACTTCATCATCTGACATCTGAGGTGAGGGGGACACTACGCCGTAATTTGGAACCGATTGATTTGCTGCGCGCTGTTTTTCCTGGAGGGTCGATCACCGGTGCCCCAAAGCATCGCGCAATCGAGATCATCGATGAATTGGAAGCAGGCTCTCGCGGCGCATTCTGCGGCTCCCTCGGCTATATCGGATTTGATGGTGCGATGGATTTCAACATCCTGATCCGCACCGTGGAGTTTATGAAAAAGCAAGGCTGCATGATGGCCGGGGGCGGCATTACCTTACTCTCCGAGGCTGACAAAGAGTATGATGAGACCCTGCTAAAGGGCGCGCAGATTCTCTCCAGTACCGGTCGATCCGAGGTCGCCGCATGATCCTGATCATCGACAATCGCGACAGCTTTGTTTTCAACATTGCCCGGTACTTCGAAGAACTGGGTGAGATGGTTCGGGTCGTCGACAGCCACGCGGTTTCGGTCGCTGATCTGGCCGCACAAAAACCCGACGCCGTCGTGATCTCCCCCGGGCCTTGTACGCCAAAGCAAGCAGGTGTTTCGATCGACGCGGTTGAGGCCTTTGCGGGAAAAATCCCCATACTTGGCGTTTGCCTCGGTCATCAGGCGATTGCGGAAGCGTTTGGTGCAAATATCGTTCACGCCAAATGTCCGCGCCATGGTCATTCGATTCATATTCGCCATACGGAAGCCGGTTTGTTCGCGGAACTCCCAAACCCGCTTGAGGTCGGATTGTATCATTCGCTCGCAGTTCGGTCGGTTGAGGGCACGCCTTTGGTCGCTCAGGCCTGGTCTGAGAGCGGGGACATTATGGCGCTCTCTCACAGGGACCTTCCTGTTTTTGGAGTCCAGTTTCATCCAGAGTCGATTTTGAGTGAGCAAGGGCACGAACTGTTCCAGAACTTTCTCAATCAAGCCGAGGTCTGTCGCGTGTGACCTGGCTGGCCCAACCTTCAGCAGCTGACGATCAGCATTTGTTCGATGTCTCCGACCGAGGGCTTTTATTGTCTGATGGTGTCTTTACAACAGCGCTTGTTGTTCAAGGGCAGGTCGCCTTTAGAGATGAACATATGGAGCGACTTCAGAAAGATGCGCGAGCCATTGGCCTGGACGTCAATCGACAGATTGTAGAAGAGGCCGTCGACATCAACATAATTGAACAGGGCCATTCGGCTATCCGCATCACTATCACCCGTGGGTGCGGCCCGAGAGGCATCGCGCCATTTGCCCAATCAAATCCCACAATCGTGGTCAGCTGTCAGCCATTGGGCTTTATGGGTGCCGCGGAACCAAAACGCTTGGCAGTATCGTCAATAAGGCGCAATGAAACGTCACCAACGAGCCGGCATAAAACGCTCAATTATCTTGATAGTATCTTGGCTTTTCAAGAAGCGAGAGAGCGCGGATTTGACGACAGTATATTTTTGAATACGACAGGCAACATAACCTGCACGACGACAATGAATATATTTGGCATCTTCGGAGATAAGCTTATGACGCCCCGCATCGAAGATGGTGTCTTGGCCGGAATAGCGCGCGCTTTTATTTTGGGTGTAGCCCATAATCAAAACCTACGAACGGCGGTACGCGCGCTATCGGTTGACGATTTGATGTCTGCGGATGGCGTTTTCCTAACCAATTGCCTGCGAGGCATTGTGCCTGTGCAGGCAATCGAAGACAGAGTGTTCGACACTAAGGTTCCGATGGAGTTGATCCGGTCATGGAGGTCGGCGGTTGGGTTGAGGGTGGGCTGAGACTTGGACATACGAGATCGCCGTCGCATTAGGGATGAACTTCTGCATCGCGCAGAACAGTCGATATTGCTGATGGGCATACTGAACGTCACACCGGACAGTTTTTCAGATGGCGGACAATTTCAGAACAATACCCTTGCACTGGAACACGCCAAAAGAATTGTGGAGGAGGGGGGCGAGATCATAGATGTCGGCGGAGAATCCACACGTCCAGGTGCCGAACCTGTTGATGAGGTAGAAGAGCGTCGCCGCACAATTGATCTTGTTTCCCAATTAACAACCTCGGCACTCGGACCAATTTCTATCGACACCTACAAATCGGCGATTGCCCGCGAGGCCGCAGACGCCGGCGCGGTTCTGGTCAACGATATCTCTGGAATGACAAAAGATCCCGAGATGGCCAATGCTGTTGCCTCATCCGAAAGCGCGGTCGTGGTAACCTATAATCGAGGTGACGCTTCCGAGAGCATTGAGATAGCCGACGATATGAATGCGTTCTTTCAGCGCGCATTTCTGATAGCGGAGAAGAACGGAATTCCCCGAGAACATATCTGGCTCGATCCGGGAGTTGGGTTTGCGAAAACGCTTGAACAGAACGTCGAGGTCCTGAACCGGCTCGATGTGGTTCTCGACTTCGGCCGGCCCGTTTTGGTCGGCCTTTCGCGCAAGAGCCTGATTGGCCTGACCCTCGATCGGGTGCTGGACGATCGCCTCCCTGGTACACTTGGTGCGCACCTGGCGTCGCTGGAGGCGGGGGCAAGGATACTCCGGGTTCATGATGTGCAGGAGCATGCCGACGCAATCAAGATGCACGCCCTTGTTCGGGGTATAACGCATGGCTGAGGCGGGAATTGCCCTTGGGTCGAACCTCGGTGACAGTTGCGCGCTGCTGGCTGAAGCAGTGCGACGCCTGGCCGCCCCCCCAGCAAATGTCCTCTCATGCGTCTCCGAAGCTTATCGGACACCGCCTTGGGGCATGACGGATCAACCGGATTTTTTGAATGCGTGTCTGATCGTCGAAACAGAATTGGAACCGATCCAACTTTTGGAACTGTGCCAGGACGTGGAATCCGAGCTCGGTCGAACACGCGGCCTGCGCTGGGGACCACGAACGGTCGACATCGACATATTGTGGTATGATGATCTGAAGCTTGAGACGCCACGATTGACCCTCCCGCATCCGCATATGCTTCAAAGAGGATTCGTGCTCGTACCGCTCGCGGAGATATTGCCCGATCACCTCTTGGAAGGCGTCTCCGTTAAAGACCGGGCGGAGGCTTTCAAAGGGATCGACATTGTCAGTGTTGGGCCATTAATGGCACCGGCGGAGCTCATTAAGCTGCAAGGTGCCAAGACGGCCTCTATCCAGCAGCGGGAAGCTGAGATAAAGGCCGTCGGATCATCTGACTAGGAAAATTCAATGTCCATCTGGCGGAGAGCAATTTGAGCCTCACCATCTTCGTATCCAAGCTGATCGTCCATGGCTTCCATGGGGTGAATCCAGAAGAGAAGTCTCTTGGGCAGAAATTCGAGGTCGATATCGAGTGCCGGATCGATGCGCCGGACTGTTCGAGCGACAAGTTGAGCTCGACGGTCAATTACAGTTCCCTTTGTGATATCGGCCACGCTGTCTCTCAAAACGGCCGTTTCAACCTGATCGAGACCTATGCGGACCGGGTCATTCGGGCGATTTTTGAAGCGCACCCGGAAGTGGATTGGGTTAAGGTGGTCGTTTTGAAACCCTCTGCGCCACTCGCCCATGTCTTCGATACGGTTGGGGTGGAGCTTAGCCGCGCACGGGAAGACCTGTGACCTCAGATACAAAGGAACGCAAATGTCACGTTGCCTGTGTGCAAATGCGCTCCGGCGTCGATATTGAAGCCAACGTCGACGCCGCTTCAACCATGATCCGGCAAGCTGCAGGTCGGGGAGCCAATGTTGTAGCGACGCCCGAGATGACGGCTTTGCTCGATATTCGACCTGGCAGGACGCGCGCAAAAGCTGTTGCAGAAGATAAAGATCGAGCGCTCCAGGATTTCCAGCGTCTCGCTGAGGAGCTCGGGATCTGGCTACTCGTAGGGTCCCATGCTGTGACGTCGGAGCACGATGAGCGGCTTGCAAATCGGTCCTTCCTGCTCGCACCGGACGGCCGTGTTCATGCGCGATACGACAAAATCCATATGTTCGACGTCGAGGTCGGTGATGGGCAGAGCTACAGAGAATCGAAGGCATATTGTCCCGGGACGACCGCGACGCTCGCCGAGACGCCAATCGCAACCATCGGAATGACGATCTGCTATGATCTGCGGTTTCCCAACCTATACCGAGTGCTCGCCCAGGCCGGAGCCGAGATACTGATGTGCCCCTCTGCTTTCACGCGCGTAACGGGCCGCAGCCATTGGCATACGCTCTTGAAGGCGAGGGCGATCGAGACGGGTTCATTTATTATCGCACCTGCCCAGGGCGGCGACCATGACGATGGCCGCGAGACCTTCGGCCATTCCATGATCATATCACCGTGGGGCGATGTTCTTGCCGAAGCCAACGGGGAGGAACCCGGCATAATTACAGCAGAAATCGACCTCGCCGCCGTGGCGGAAGCACGGGCTCGCATACCATCTCTGTCGCTCGAAAATCCCATCCGCGTGACGGGCTTTACACTCGCTAAGGATGAAAAAGGCTGCTAAGGGCCCGGCAGGATGTCTCAGTCCAAGCGTATATTAGTCGTCGGCGCGAGTCGGCCCTTAGGGCGAAAAATCTCGGCCCATCTGGTGAAGGCGGGCCATATGGTTACGGCCACTAGTCGATTCGCGCATCCCGAAATCTTTGATAAAATTCAGAGCACAGGTGCCGAGCCAGCTCAGTTGGATCTGACCAATCGTGAAGCCGTCGCGAAGCTCGCGCCAGATATCGATATTGCGGTTTTGTCCCCAATCTTGAGTATTTCAGGTGAGGCTGCACGAATTCTCCGTCAGGGCGGTGTAAAACGTGGAGTTGTGTTTTCATCGAACAATGTCGCAATCGCCCCCAGTGTCCCGGTGTATGGGGCCCTCCGCAAGCAAGAAGTGAAGCTGAGGGATTCGTGTCCGGATTGGGCGATCTTGAGGCCCACAATGATCTATGGATATCCAGGAGATGGGAATCTCTCTCGTCTCTTAAAGGCGCTGTCTTGGGCACCGATATTTCCAGTGCCGGGAAACGGCAAAGCCGTACAACAGCCCATTCATGTAGATGATCTCGCGCAGATCGCGGCGGCCCTTGCCGATGGGGCTTGGGACGCCAAGGGTATTTTGGCTGTTGGCGGGCCCGACGCGTTGACACACAGGGCGATGATGCGGCTCGTCAAACGTGTTGCCGGGGGGAAGGGCGTATTTGTGTCGCTGCCCGTCGGACCCGTGAAGTCTGCTGTTACCATGGCATCTGAACTTGGCATTCGCTTGCCGCTATCGCCGGCCCAGATCGCCAGGATCGACCTCAACAAGGCTGCCGTTGATCCAGCGGAATTGCCTGAATTGATTGCGCCCCAGGTCGCGTTGGAAACCGGACTTCGAACCCTTGCTGCCGAGCTCGGCTTGAAGCCTTGATGCACTGCACCAACACAAGGTGTCCCGGTCTTGTGAGGAACGTTGAGTTGAATGCGAGAGCATGTCGTCTCAGGTTTGATGTATCACAACAGAAAGAAGGGTCCACATCATGCATCGTCTCGTCGAACGTTCAGTCGCACTTTGGAAAGCTCAAAACGGCCACTTCCGCTACAAGATCGGCAAACATCTGACCTCTGCAACACCGGTGGCTCCGTTCTATATCGACTATACAGAACGCCGCTGCGACTACATTTAAAGGTCGCGACCGGAGGTCATATAGGATCTAGTCGGGCAGTCCGCTCACCGGCGCGCGGGCTTTCCGGCGGGTTGCAAATCTGTCTTCAAAGGCAACGATGAGGCAGGCGGCGATGATGATCAAAGCACCCACATAGAGGGGCCAGCCGGGGACTTCACCAAAGAAAATCGCGCCAAGAATCGCGCTCCATATGAGCGCTGTATATTCAATTGGCGCAAGGCGTTGCGCGGGCGCGCGGGAATAGGCGACCGAGAACATCCACCACACCGCGAATCCCAGGACCCCAAGACCAACAAAGACCGGAACGACGCTCCAATTCTGGGATGGTAAGCCGGCAATAAGGAATGGAAACAGCGTCAGTCCTGGAATGATATTGGTGAAAGCTGCAATCATAAGAGGTGGCTCTTCGCGCGACCGAAGTCGAATAAAAACAAGTGTTAAGGAGTAAAGAAAGGCCGCCGCGAAGGCCGCGATCGCGCCCAATATGCGCTGTCCGTCGTCCGGTGCGCCGCTCGTCTCCGTCGAAACGGCAAGGACCGCTCCGGCGAACCCGACCACCGCCGCAATCAAGCTCGTGGCCGTCATGCGTTCACGGAGGATGACAGCAGCCAGAGGCGCAACCATAAGCGCTGATGTGAATCCAATCACCGTGGCTTCAGCCAGGGCAAGCTGTGTCAGCGCCCAGAAGAACAGGAAGGCCGAGCTCAGCTGAACCGCGCTGCGAAGCGTATGGAATCGCACGGCTCGGAAGGTCGGCCGTCGCTGCCGGGTGGCAAGGCAGAGACCAAAGGCAATCACGCCCCCGGTCGCAAATCTCCAGGCAAGGAGACTCACCAGAGTTGCCTCTATCAAGACACCTTTCACCACAGCGTCGATGATCGAGCCAAGCAGAATGCAGAGCACGGCGATCAGGAGAGGAGAGACGGCGAGGCGCATGGTCAGCCGCGTGTCTGCCACGGCTCACTCCAAGTCAAGAAAAATGAAGATCGCGTTGGGTCTTGGTTGGTCGGGCGTCCCCGTCTACGGTGTTGCAAAGCGAGATATGGGAGACAGATATGGCCGCTAGCGATCAGACCCCGATCGGGTCCGGGTTTCATGCCAAGTCCACGGCAGCCGAGGTCTTGGAAGGTGTTGACCTTTCAGGGAAAAACGCTGTTGTAACAGGAGGTTATTCGGGGATTGGAATTGAAACAGTTCGTGCGCTTGTTGGCGCTGGCGCGAAGGTTACGGTTCCCGCGCGTCGGGTCGAGGTCGCCGAGGAGGCGTTAGGTGATGTCTCCGGCGATATCGAAATCGCAGCCATGGATCTCTCCGATATTCCGAGCGTTCGCAGATTCGCCGACGACTATTCCGGTACCGGCAGACCATTGCATATCCTGATCAATAATGCGGGGATCATGGCGTGCCCTGAAACCCGGATCGGCCCCGGCTGGGAAGCACAATTCGGGACCAACCATCTCGGCCATATGGCGCTCACCCTCGGCCTGGCGCAGGCGCTCCAAAATGCGGAGGGCGCGCGGGTCGTTTGCCTCTCGTCTACTGCCCATGCCAGATCAGATGTCATCTGGGACGACCCCAATTACAAGACACGGCCCTATGAGAAGTGGGAAGCTTACGGGTCTGCAAAGTCCGCCAATGCCCTGTTCGCCCTCGGTGTTGACCACAAAGCGCAACAATACGGTGTGCGGGGCTTCTCCGTTCATCCGGGGGGAATACTCACGCCCCTACAACGCCACTTACCAGATGAAGAAATGGTCGCGCTCGGCTGGAAAAATGCTGATGGAACAGTGCCCGAAGCCGTTCAGGCGATGTTCAAGACACCTGAACAGGGAGCGTCGACCGCGACCTGGGCTGCAACGTCGAAAAAGCTCGACGGGAAGGGCGGAGTATATTGCGAGGACGGCGATATTGCCAAACTCGCAACCGAGGACAGCCAGCGCTGGGAACATGCGAGGGAATGGATCTGCGACGATGAAAAAGCTGATCGGCTCTGGGATATGAGCGAGAAATTGCTGGAAGAGGCCTGAGGCAGAATCACGATGCGAACGCTGATTCTCGGATGCCTTGGAGCGGTCGGCTTGACCGCTTGTGCTTTTGACACGGGCGGAGGGTCGTCAAACGTTTTTGGTGGGGACCGCCTTGCACCACCCCCCATCGACTATGCCGCCCTCGTCGGCCACCCTGACCGCCCCCTAGATGACTTCAAAGATGATGCGGCCCGCAAGCCCGCCGACGTCCTGAAATTCACCGGTGTCGGCTACGGGATGACCGTCATCGAGCTGGCTGCCGGTGACGGCTATCACACCGAGCTTTTTTCTCGAGCGGTCGGCGATAAAGGCACGGTCTATCTTCAAAATCCTGATAACTTTCATGGTTTTGTGGAGGAAGCGATAGAGGAGCGGCTAGCGGAGAATCGCCTGGCAAATGTCGACGTGATGATCAGCCCATTCCATGACTACCCGGTGGCGGACGGATCTATAGATATTCTTGCCTGGTTCCTGGGGCCCCACGAGCTTTGGTTCACCCCGGACGGAGAAGAGGAGGGCATACTCGGCGATCCGGAACAGGCGTTTTATGAGATCGCTCGGGTTCTGAAGCCCGATGGCGTGTTCGTCGCCCTCGACCATGTTGCCGCCCCAGGGTCGCCGGAGGCAACGGGCGGAACCACCCACCGTATAGATCCGGACATCATCATTCGGCGCGCCGAGGCCGCCGGACTGCAACTCATCGAAACAAGTAATATTCATGCCAACCCGAACGATGATTACTCGGTCTCTGCGATAGACCCGTCCGTCCGCCGAAAAACCGACCGCTTTTTGTACAAATTCGCCAAGACCTGACACTCAGTTTGACACCCACTTTTGGCGCGGTGGGTGTCTTGCGGGGATAGACAGTCATCTATCCCCGGCAGCGCGAGAGATCATCCTGCAGCTGTTTCAACGACTAGGATGTGTCGCGGGGTGACGATAATATGCCCTCTATCCGACAGGGAGAGGGCTCCGCGTAGAATGAACCATCAAACGCCCCCATCGCCCTCGAAGACGGATATGACATCAGCCCCAACGCCCCCATCGCCTCTGTCCGTCAATCGGACCCGGTCGCTCGCGGCGGCTGGACTGGCCGTGCTTGGCCTGTATGGCGCAGCGCAGCTCGGATGGCTGGGCGATGTGTCCGAGCTTGCCGCTATGCCGGGGCGGTATGCCGACACGCCCTGGGCGCTGCCGGTCGCTGTGCTGGTCTTTTGCGCCGGCGCATTTCTCGCGATTCCGCAATTCGCCCTCATCGCCGCCGCCGTCCTGGCCTTCGGACCGGTGACCGGGTTTGCCTGGTCCTGGCTCGCCATACTCTGCTCCGGGACATTGACCTTCTTCGCGGGACGCTGGGTTGGGGAGGGTGCCTTTGAGCGATATGCCGGGGAGCGACTGAAAAAGCTCTCTGGATTGATCGGGCGTAATACATTTATCGCATCCGTCATTGTCAGGAGCCTGCCGGCTGGCCCGTTCTTGTTTGTGAATATGGCGTTCGGCTTAAGCGGTGCGCGCTGGCTGCCTTACATCACCGGCCTGGCCCTTGGGGTGATTCCCAAAACAGCGCTGATCGCCTTTGCTGGACAGGGAATTGTGTCCGCCGTTACGGGTTCGCCCTTGATTGGCGTTGCAATCGCTGGGGTTGCCATTGTGTTATGGCTCGCTTTTGGACTGCTGGCGCGTCGCGTCTTGGTCACGAATAGGCAAAATCTTCCGAAATAGTGGATATGTTAGCTTGACAGCAACACATGTCGGTCCAAAAAGGGCGTTATGAGAAAGAATTTGCTTCTACGCCTTAGCGGCCCCTGGCCGCACGCCACCGGCTAGATCGGTGCGCGGTCAGGGGGACAATTTCAACTCTAACATCCCAACTCAGACCGCAGACCCATGAGCAAATCAAACGACATTGTTATCTTTGACACCACTATGCGCGATGGCGAGCAGAGCCCTGGCGCGAGCATGACCCATAATGAGAAGCTCGCTCTGGGCGAACTCCTTGAATCGATGGGCGTCGATGTCATCGAAGCAGGGTTTCCTGCTGCATCCCCTGGTGATTTTGAAGCTGTCCGCGAAATTGCGCAGCGCTCAAAGGAGGCCGTCATCTGTGGATTGGCGCGATCCACTCCCAGCGATATCGATCGGTGCGCCGAAGCGGTGCGGGCAGCTCCCAGGCCGCGTATACACACCTTCATTTCCACAAGCCCTGTCCATATGAAGCACAAGCTCAAAATGGGGGAAAACGCCGTTCTCGAGGCTGTTGGGCGGTCTGTATCTCAGGCAAGAAATCTCGTGGATGATGTGGAATGGTCCCCCGAGGACGCCACGCGGACCGACTGGGAGTTTTTGGTCAAATGCGTTGACGCGGCCATCGCATCTGGCGCAACGACGATCAATATTCCAGATACGGTTGGCTATACGCACCCAGACGAGTATGGCAGTTTAATCCGTAGACTGATTGAAACGGTTCCTGACTCAGACAAGGTCATCTGGTCGACCCATTGCCATAATGATCTGGGGCTTGCTGTGGCAAACTCCCTGGCGGGTGTGGCGAATGGCGCGAGACAGGTTGAGTGCACAATTAATGGCCTTGGCGAGCGGGCAGGAAATGCAGCGCTTGAAGAAGTGGTTATGGCACTCCGTGTGCGGAACGATACGCTGCCATATCACTCTGGAATTGAGGCGACAAAACTCGCCACAGCATCGAAAATGGTGTCGCGAATTACCGGCTTCCCGGTTCAGTACAATAAGGCCATCGTCGGCAAGAACGCGTTCGCCCATGAAAGCGGCATCCATCAGGATGGCATGCTGAAGAATGCCGAGACTTATGAGATTATGAAGCCGGAAGACGTTGGCGTCTCCAAAACATCTCTTGTGATGGGCAAGCATTCTGGCCGTCATGCCTTCCGCGACAAGCTGGAAAGCATGGGCTACGAGCTGGACGATGAGGAATTGCTGAGCGCCTTCAAACGGTTCAAACGCCTAGCCGACAAGAAGAAGCATGTCTTCGATGATGACATCGCCGCGCTGGTCGATGACCAATTGTCCGCCGCCGGTGAACGTATTGTTTTCAGCAGTTTGACCGTCGCTTGCGGATCGAATGGTCCGCAAACGGCCGATCTCGTCGTGGCTGTAGACGGGGTGTCGTCCGAGGCGACATCAGAAGGCAATGGTCCGGTCGACGCCGTGTTCAAGGCGATCCGCAAAATTGTGCCGACCAATGCAAAGCTTGAACTCTACCAGGTGCACGCCGTCACGGGAGGGACAGATGCGCAGGCCAAAGTGTCTGTACGGCTGAAAGGTGAGGGGATCATCGCGACCGGCCAGGGCGCGCACACAGATACGCTCGTTGCCTCGGCAAAAGCCTATATCCACGCGCTGAATAAGCTGGAGGCGAGGAAAGCGAAACGGCTCGCGGCCTGATTACACCGTTTGAAGCTGATTCCGCCGCACGATCGCTGGCGAGATAAGACCAAACAAAGCGGCAGCCCCGAGGCACCAGACACTCATCGCGATGAGCTGACCTGGTAGCTCGATACCGGCATCAATCAGTGCGCCCGTCAGACCAGGGCCGAGGGCTGTGGAAAACACCATCGCCGCGACAATGATCGCGCGGATCGAGCCGAGATGCTTGAGTCCGTAGATCTCTGGCCAGAGCGCTCCAAGAAGGGTCGATGTGAAGCCGTAGCTGACACCAAGTAGAAACATGAAGATGTAAATGCCGGAGACGGCGTCCAACACGCCGGCAACAGCACTCGCGGCGGCCAGCGGCAAGAGAAAGAAGGGCAGGAGTTTCAACGCCCCAAATCGGTCGACCATTTGACCACAGATCAGGGCGAAGGTGACCGTTGTCGCTGCCATCAGCGGAAACGCGCTTGCAAAGGCGAGGGGATTGTAACCGCGCAGTTCGATAAAATAATCCTGATGGAAGAAAATCGTTGTGCCGATAAAAGGCGGCGCAAGCACACCGACCAACGTGGCATAAAAAATAGGATCGCGAACAACGTCCGCGCGCGTCCAATCTCTCGCCGTTCTCGCCTCGGTGCTTTGGTCCGCCACGGTTTGCGGCATGCGTTCGACACGCCACAACATAGTAATGGATGGCCAGGCAATCAGGACCAAGACAGCGGCGGCCCCAAACCAGGCATATTGCCACCCAAAACTCGCGGCGATCAGAGTGAAAACAATGGGCAGCGCGGCTTCCCCCGCCTGGTGGCCGGGAACCACCAGGGACGTAGCCCGCCCGCGATTGGCGGCAAACCAACGACCAATCTCCGTCAGGGCCGTATGGGTCATCATGCCCTGACCGAGCAGACGCATCAGATAGAGCGCGAGTATCAAGAGAATTATGTTCGGTGCCCATGGGACAAGGAGACACGCTCCAGCAAGCAGGGGGATCACGAACCGCGCCACTTTCCAGCCTGGCATCATGTCGAGCGTTCGCCCGAGCCAAGGCAAGCTCAGCGCACTGGCGAGCGTCGCGACCATGTAGATCAAGCCAAACTCGCCATCGGTGAGGTGAAACTTCTCACGCAATTCTTCGCCGGACAGCCCGATAAAAAAGGTCTGCCCAAAGGACGAGAAGAAAGTCAGCATGAACCCGCCGGCAATCCAACGGGCATTATCTCTCAGAAAGGCGATCATCCACGCTCTGTGGCGCATTGGCGACGGGAGTCAATACACGTCAAAGGAGTGGACCGGGGCTCCGGGTCGAGGAGGGAGGGGTCTGATGGAGCCCCGGTCCGTGGCAGGCAGGTAGGTGCTACCTCACCACGACATTGATCCGAACAGGCGCGGCGACGCGCACGCCGCGGCGAACGGGATATTGGTAATAGCCAGCGCGGCCGACATAGACGGCCCGCGGGCCGGTATAGACGGCAGGGACTGCGGCGACGGCCACACCTGGGGCTGCAACATAGGTCCAGGCCGAGGCCGGGCAATTCACGCGGCGGGCATCACGGACATCCTCGCGAAGGTCGCGGCGCGACAGCGTTACGCGCCGGTCGAGACGGTCTTCTACAAGATCGGGGCAGAGCCTTGGGTTGAGGTGCCAACCAGAGACGGGGGCAGCGTAGGCAGGTGCCGGTGGGGTGGCGCAGGCTGTCAAGCCGGCGAGGGCCGCAGCCTTCAGGGGCAAAGATACGTTCATTTTGTCGCTCCAATGGATGTCTTAGTTTCAGGCCTCCATGGCAAGTTGAACGGGATGGCTCGAAAAACCCGTCGCTCGCGCAAACGATATTTGCGCCAAACGCTTATCCGTGGCTTTCTTTCGAAAACAAATGATCCCGGAGAAACACCATGGCCGACAGCCAAAATTTGCCCCCCTTCAGAGCGCTGGGGCAAAAGTCACCCGACATCGAAATGACCCATGGCGAGGGTGGGGTGATCTACCTGACGCCCAGGCAACAACCTGCTGATCGGCCGCGCACAATTGGCCATCTGCTCGACGAGAAGGCCGCACAGCACCCGGATCGGATCTTCCTCAAGGAACGCAACCAGGAGACCGATGCCTGGGATGAGATCACCTATGGAGAGGCAAAGCGTGTGACCGACGGTCTCGCCCAGGCCTTCCTGAATTTGGGAGCAACAGCTGACGCGCCGGTGATGGCGCTCTCCGGCAACTCCATCCGGCTTGCCATGGTCATGCTGGCCGCCCACAAGGCCGGAACGCCAGTGGCTCCAATTTCCGTACCGTACTCCCTGATGTCGACGGATTTCGAAAAACTGAAACACTGCTTCGGCGCGGTGAAGCCGGCGATTATATTCGTGGAACACTTGGAGCCGTTTAAGCCGGCACTGGCCGCGCTGGATTGCTCGACATGCAAAGTGTTCACCGCGAAGGGCGCAGGCGATGATGTGTTGGACTATGCTGCGCTCGCTGCCACCGAGCCAACAAGCACTGTGCAGAACGCGCTCGATGCGCAGACAGACGAGACTATTGCGAAATATCTGTTCACGTCAGGCTCGACGGGCATGCCGAAACCTGTCCCGACCACCCAGGGAGCGCTATGCGCTCAGATTGCTGGTGTGGAAGGCCTGCGCGACGATTCTCTGGATCCGGATCATGATCCCGAGCGCGTGCCGCAATTCCTCGATTGGTTGCCGTGGAATCACATTTCCGGGTCGAATGTGAACTTCAACGGCGCGCTGTCAAACGGAGCGACATTTTGGATCGATGACGGCAAACCGACGCCAGCCCTCTTTGATCGGACGATCCGCAATGTACGAGACTGTTCGCCGGATACGTTTGGCACCGCCCCCATCGCCCTTGCCAAGCTTGCCGAGGCGATGGAGCAGGATGACGATCTGCTCTACGCATTCTTCAAGAATATGCGCACCGTCGCCTATGGCGGGGCCTCTCTATCTGACGATCTCTATGATCGCATCCAGACCCTTGCCATCAAAGCGACCGGGAAACGGATCCCGATCCTGACCATGTACGGGGCCACCGAAACGCAGGGCATCACGGTCGTGCACTGGACTGTGGAGCGGGTTGGCTTGATCGGTCTGCCATTGCCGGGGCTGACGCTGAAACTGGTCCCGAATGGTGCCAAGCTCGAAGTGCGAGTCAAAGGCCCGACGGTGATGCCGGGCTATTTGAACAGCCCGGAGAAAAACGCCGAAGCGTTCGACGAGGAAGGGTTCTACTGCCTGGGCGA
>JBCBUY010000059.1:0-18095 GCA_039817885.1 Pseudomonadota bacterium
AGCCCCGTGTCGGCGTCGCGGATATGGCCGGTGAAATTGTGGCTGTCCTCATTGCCGGCCGGCTGCAGGCGCGACTCCCCGAAGGGGGTGTAGTCCTCGCGCCAGGCAACGCCGTTAAAATTGCTGGCGGCCACAACGGACCCAAGATGGTCTTTGTGGATGTTCGGCGCAGTCCCGCCTATACGGGTGCTCTGGCCACCGACGGAAAGCTCGGAGACCGGCCATCCATTTTGCTCGCGCCAAACCAGTGTGCCGGTGAGGTCGTAGACCGAATAGATCGTCTCGCCATTGATCGTCTGCTTCACCCGCTTGTAATTGCCATCATAGACGAAGGTGCCGTTATCCGTGCCAGACATAGACGTCGGTTGGTTGGCCCGGTCATAGGTAAATCCTAGGGCAAAGAATTTATCGATCATATTGCCGCGCGCGTCATAGGTATATGAGCGCGGAATGTTGTTATCGTCAGTATCTGTTGACAACGTAAGACGACCATTGCTCGCGCTATAGGTCATGGCAACGGTGCGTGAGCCGAGCTCTTTCTTCACGAGGTTATTGCGATTGTCATAGGTGTATCTGCCGACACCCCATGGGCCATTCGCTGTTTTGAGTCGGCCGAGACCATCATAGGTGAAGTCACGGTCACGACTATTGTCGAACCAGTCATTAATGCTCGTTACGCGACCATTTTTGTCAAAGCCCATGCTTTGAACGAACACATTGGAATGATGAATGTAATTGACCTGCTGCCGGGCATTTTGCGTCGACTCATAATAATAGCCATTCCAATACGTTAGGTATTTCAGGTCCCCATTGGGATGATAGGTGGCGTTGGCGAGGAGATTCCAATTATACGGCGCGAAACGAACACCTGTACGGCGACCATGACCGTCGGGGTCAAAATCCCAGACGGCCCCATTCGGAGCCGTCCATGACGTTTCCGCACCGCTGGAATTATAAGCGTGCGCCATGGCGAAGGTCTTGCCATCGATCTGTAAGGTCTCGGTCAGCAGCTGATCATTCTCATCCCAGCCATAAGTCCAAATGGCCCCCCCACGCGCATTGCGGGTGATATTGCCATCAAGGTCATAGTCCATGGCGATGCTGGCAGTGCCAGACGGATAGGTGACATTTGTCAGCCGGCCGAGGGCGTCATAGGTGCTCGAGATGGTTGTCCCGCCGCTTGGTGTGCAGGAGGCGTTTGGCCCGTGGCTGGCGGAGGTCAGCTGGTCGGCGACATCATAGCCGTAAATCTTGCATCCTTCTTCCGGCGCAAAATGGGTCCGCAGCCTCAGGCGGTTGTCATAGGTCCATGTCTGGGTCAGCCCGCCCTGGCTCGACGTCAGGAGATTGCCATAAATGTCATACGTCATGGACGTGTCGAGGTTTTCCGGCATGTCGATCAGTATCGGATTGCCGTCGTCCGGGCCGCCATAGCCAGACCGGTGTGTGATGGTCTGGTTGCCCTCTGGATCGGTGACACGCATGCGATTGTCTGAGAGATAAGTTGTCACCGTCGTCGCATAGGGCGAGACATTTTCCCGGACCTGGACAACACGGCCCAGCGCGTCATAGGTCGTCGCTGTGCCAGTCGATTCATTGGAGCTGATCGACGGGAAGGCTTCGAAGGTGACACGGTTCAGCGCATCATACTCCATACGAGCATAGATGGAGCCACCGCCGCCGGAGATTGCTTCAGTTCGAACCAGAAGCGGTCTCTGACGACGATCATAATTGGTCGTGATGCGCTGGGTGCCGGTTGTCGCGGTTTGGATGATGCCAGACCCCAGATTGACATAGCTAATGGTCGTTGACGCCCGATTGCCCGGCGGATTGATCAGTGTCAGGCGGCCCATCGTGTCATAGCCGAGGCTCGTCTGGTGCCCGCGCGCATCTTTGAAGGAGGTCAACCATCCATTATTGTCGACGACGCGGGTCAGAGGCGTGCCATCTGGCCGGGTAAGTGTTTGTGGCAGGCCACGTTTATAATTGGTAAGGGTGATTGTCCGCCCCAGGGCGTCCCTCACAGTTCTGAGCGTGCCGTCGGACTGATAGGTGTATTCGCGATAATTACCGCCGAACCGGTTATGATCCACAAGACGACCGAGATTATCATATCTATAGCTGTCAAAGAGCTTGCCATTGCGCGTCACGGTCGATGGCTGGCCGAGAATCCATCGGGATGTGTTGTGGGCATACACCGTATCAGTCTGCCGGGTGCCAGACTGCACGGTCGAAAACTCCTTCATCCGCGTCGGAAATCCAAAACTATAGGACCCGCTCGAGAAGCTCGAATTATGCGTATATTCGGTTGTGTAGGTCTCACCATCCTGGGTCAGCCGTCTTTCAAACTGCAGGACCCGATACCGCTTCGGTGGCGACAGTGATTGACTGAATTCAGGACTGCCAACGGGATCTTCAGCGAACCACTCATTATCCTCTCGGCTGAGCACGGCCCCGCCGCTTGAGACCACTTCCCGATACTTCAACTGGCTGCCGAGATGGAGCTGGCTGTTCATTTGTGGCCAATAATGGCCATAGCGGATCTGGTCCCCGGTGGGGTCCGTCACCGTCGTTGTATTGACCCGCTCGCCATTGTTGACGCTGTAGGCATAGTTCCAGCGGGAAAGCGCGCCGCCATTATTCAGCTCCTTATAGCCAACCCGGTAGTTCCGAATGTAGGCGACATTGTTAGGCGGAAGGGGCGGAGGCCCGCCCACCTGCTCGCCAAAGAGATCAGGACAATTTGGGTATTCACGCCGCAGCGTGCTTTCTGCCGCGCGATAAATCCCTTCCTCGAGCCGAAATGTGCCAATGACGCCCTGCGGGTGATTGACCGAGACAGAATAAGTCTGGCTTGCACACCCTGCAGCCGGTTTGGGAACGGCGAACATGCCGTCCAGGCTGAATGACCAACTGGTTCCATCGGGTTGAGAAATACTCCCGAGAACTTGGTTTTGTCGCAAGACACCCGCACGAATATGCCAGTCCTGAAACCTGAAACTTGTGCTCCGATAATTGTAGGTCCAGGTCCGACCAGATGTGCTCACTGTCCGGATTAGCCGGCTGCTTCCACTATAACCAACATCTATCTGACGTCCGTCGGAGGCGCGAATACGCGTTAGCCGGTCCAAACTGTCATAGGTGTAGACCACATCATTGCCATTCACATCGACAACGCGGCTCGCCATCAGCATAACCCGAAACCGGGGAATGCCGGCAGCCCGACCATTGGCGAAACGAGGCGCATTCGCTTGCCGCCGAATGACCCGATCGAAATAATATTTGTCCCCATTTGGCGCGTGCCCGAGGAGACCTTCACCGTCTGATGCGGAGATACAGGTAAAGTACCAATTGTCCGTTGTTGTAAACTTGGTGCCCGCTGGAAACTGCGGTGTCGAATTGCTCGGAAATCCACCGGTGGATCTGTTCGTTGCATAGAGCAGTTGGCGCGACCCTGACCCCGGACCATCCATCGTGATGCCGTTGTGATAATCGTCGGGGTCGAGACGCAGTGTTACGTCTTGATGGGTCGGAAAGCTTGTATGGAAGCTTGCATTGCACCTTGCGCCGCCGCCATTGTGCCAAGCACCTTGGGCAACGCCATTCGAGATGGTCACCGCTGAAACGCGAGGAACCACCAACTCCCAGTCGGCGAAGTCGACATCCACAAGCTCCGGATAGATCTCGCCCATTGATCTTTTGCGCTGTATACGGACGGGGAGATCGAAATTGCCGGGAACATCGACATCGGTTTGGGTGAAGACCAGAGAGCCCGTTGCGGGGTCTATCCCATCCCCGAGAAGATCTTCTCCATATATCCTTAGGCGTTGTTCAACGTTCTGACGTTTTTCCCATTCTGCAAGCGGATCTGTATCTTGTTGTGCGTCAGCCGACACATCAAAAAATCCGACAATCACGAGCAAAACCAATAGAACACAATTGCCCATATACTTACCAATTGTAAGCATCATACCCTCGCCCATGTCTTCTATTCAGTGTCTATACTGAATAACTTCCCTAAGTTGTTAGCTTCGCCAATCAGCTTCTAGAGTCAACAACCTGTGGTCAAAATTCTCAAGATTCGTCGATTAATTGTTCGTAAGCGAATGGGTTCGGTTAGACCGGTAACATGGCAGTTGCTTATCTCAGCAGCGACACGCCTAAAGCAGAAAGGGGTTCAGAAGAACGCCGGTCAAATGGTGCAACAGATCGCTGAAGAGCGCGACTGAGCCATGGACGAGCTTGACGACCGTACCACCCCAACAGCGGGTAGGGATGACGAATAAGCGTCTCGCCGGGGCGCGCCACTGCTCGTGCGGACTGCTCTTTCGTTGACGTATTGAACGGTCTGCGGCAGATGAGGAGCCTGTTTGGGCCTCCGTGGCGGAATTGGTAGACGCGACGGATTCAAAATCCGTTTTCTTCGGAAGTGCCGGTTCGAGTCCGGCCGGAGGTACCATTTGATTGTTTCGGGACATTTCCCCACATCCAACTAAGTTTTTTTAAACAAGGATCTAAGTCGCCTTCGGGCATGCTTTTGTCCGTGAGCATCCGCCCACATCCACCCCGATCCGGTTTGGATGTTTGCCGGATTGTTGGCACTTTTCCTGCTGCGAACAGCCCAGCAAAAAGGAAATGTCAACAATGAAACCTTTGCCTTGAGGGACGCGCTTATCAGGCCGCGTGTCCAGCATATGGCCGCCGCGACGAGTCGCGCGGACTTCGCCGATGTCGTGCAAACGGTGTGGCCTATGATCGCGGCGCGGAGATCATCCGCACGGCGCTGAAACTGATGGCCTCTCCCTATCCGCGCCCTGGTGAATTGCAGCTGTCATACTGGAGCGAGTTCAACCTCGAAAAGGGCATCTGGACGATCCCCGCCGAGCGAATGAAAATGCGGCACCCGCATCGCAAACCACTCGTCGCTCCCGTGGTCGATCTGCTGCGCGATCTGAAGGAGAAAACTGACGGCAAGACGCGCGTCTTTCCATCCCTCACCGGACGCGATCGTCCGATCAGCGAAAACACCATGAACCAGGCCCTCCGCCGCATGAGTTTTTCACGCGACGAAATGACCTCGCACGGCTTCCGCGCCAGCGCCTCCAGCCTCATCAAGGAAAGCGGGCACTGGAACCCCGACGCTATCGAAGCCGAACTCGCCCACATAGGCGGCAACCAAGTCCGCCGCGCAGAATACTGGGACGAACGCGTGAGGATGGTGGAATGGCGGGCCGGGGAGCTGGAGCTCGTGGAATTGGGAGCTTAGGGGGCGGTGGATAGCCTCGGGAGCATATATAAGCAAATCGGCTCGTAGCGAGTTTCTAGACAACTTACTGGTGCTGTACTTGAGTTTCCATCAGCGTGGTGTTATGTCGCCGATCCAACTTAGCAGAGGCGAGTTCCATGTCCTGGTTCTCCAAGAATTTCGAGCAGCGTAGCGCACCGAGAACAGTCGGCGCGAACGATTGCTATCACCTGGAATTCTGATCAGCCTCTCTTGAACTATGCCGGGAGGCGATGGCCTCCCACTCGCAAGTTTCACACCTTGAAATAACCGAATGGATGGCCGCCGTTCCTCGGCTCGCATCCGATCTGTTGTGCTCTTTGAGCCAGCGGATCGACACCGAATTGGCG
This sequence comes from Pseudomonadota bacterium, assembly GCA_039817885.1. GTDB lineage: Bacteria > Pseudomonadota > Alphaproteobacteria > Caulobacterales > Hyphomonadaceae > CALLCD01. The sequence continues at coordinate 5,635 of JBCBUY010000059.1, forward strand.
CGCCAATGCCAATTGCTCCTTCGGGTTGGTCCTGGCCAGACCAACTCGTGGGGGCGCTTCATAAGGCACGAAAGGAGTAAGAAAATGCCTATGAAAATTCATGTGAATGTCGGCACGATCGGACATGTCGACCACGGCAAGACCACGCTCACATCTGCGATCACACAGGTGCAGGCCGCTCGTCTTGGCGGGGAAGCTATGTCGTTTGATCAGATCGATAAGGCCCCGGAAGAAAAGGCCCGTGGTATTACAATCAATACCAGTCATGTGGAGTACGAGTCCGATAAACGGACTTACGCCCACATCGATTGTCCGGGCCACGCGGATTATGTGAAAAACATGATCACCGGTGCATCCCAGATGGATGGCGCGATCCTGCTTGTCGACGGTACCGAAGGGGCCGCCAAGCAGACGATCGAGCATATTTTGCTGGCGCGGCAAGTGAACGTCGATCGCATGGTCGTGTTCGTCAACAAGATGGATATGCTCCCCGCTGACGAGCAGGCCGAGATGAAAGAACTCATCGAGATGGAAACCGGTGAGCTCCTGGAGTCTCAAGGTTATGAAGGCACGCCCTTTATCTTCGGGTCGGCTCTGCAAGCGCTGAACGCGGTGGTCGACGGCAGCACTGACGGCGAGGATGTGCAGTGCATCGTCGAGCTCATCGAGGCGATGGACCGTCACTTCCCGGATCCTGTCCGCGACTATAGCGGCCCGTTCCTGATGCCGATTGAAGGCGTGAACACGATTATGGGCCGTGGCACCGTTGTGACCGGCCGTGTGGATCGTGGTACGCTGAAGGTCGGTGATACGGTGGAAATCATCGGTCTCGACAATGATGGCGCTGAGGTGACCGTCACCGGCACGCAGGCCTTCCGCAAGGATGTGCCAGAAGCGCGCGCTGGTATGAATGTCGGCCTGCTTCTGCGCGGTCTGAAGCGTGATGATGTGCGGCGCGGTCAGGTGCTGAGCGCGCCAGGCGTGATCAAGCCCTTTTCCAAGGGCAAAGCGCAGATCTTTGTACTGACGAAAGAGGAGGGTGGACGTCATACCGGCTTCACCAGCGGCTATCGCCCGCAATTCTTCTTCTGCGTGACGGATGTGACCGGCGTTGTGGACGTCGATGATGGCAGACACATCAATCCGGGCGATCGGGCAGAGATCAGCTTTGAGCTGAACAAGCCGATCGGGATTGAGAAGGGTGTCCGCTTTGCAATCCGCGAAGGCGGAAAAACTGTTGGGGCTGGCCTCGTAACGGAGGTGACTTAGACAGCACTAGACTAGCTCCTCGGCCACGAAAGTGGCCGGGGAGTATCAAACTGGACTGAAAGAACTGCTTCGGATCATATCACTTCGAAAATTGTTCGAGTGTCCGCCGGTTTCATTTTGATCTTTCGCCCCGTGAAGCGTTCGACAATCTCTGCATTGGTTGTTGTATGGAGGCTGGGTTCGGTCGTCGAGAAAGTGCCGCCCTTTGCAAGTGCCATTGGTAAAAGAAGCTGATCGGCGAGGTGCTCGGTTACAGCGGCCCGGCTGTCGACGAATTGTCCAACTGTCCCTGAGAGCCGTTTCGCGACCTGCTCAGCGGTAACGCCGCGCTCACCGAACCCGGAAAACAAAGCGCGTAGATGTTCAAACTCAATCCTTGCAAAGAGTACATTTCCGGGCCCCGCAGACCGGCGCGTGGTGATCCGGCGGTCATCCGGGGGCACTTTGAGGGCCTCACCCGCTGTGTGAAGCTCCCGTTCAGCAATCCGACCTGACAGGTTCGAAATAACGGCCTCAAGTGCGCGCCATTGTTCCGGGCCGCGCTCAACAAGTGTGAGCTCGTGCAGCTCGGCCGATGGTGTGACGTGCACCACTATTTCTCCGCCGCCGGCGGGGTAGAAGCCCCAAGACTTGATCTCGGCAGATACATTATGACCCATAGTCGAAAGTGCGGGCAGAAAGCACTCCACGAGAAAGTCATAGGGCGGCGATGCCATATTGTGTGTGCCGCCAAACACCGTGACTTCGGAGGGGCCAGTGGCCTGCAGCAGCACCGGCAATATGGTCTGTAGGACCAGATTGGCGCTGCCCGCTGAGCCGACAGAAAACCTGTAGGCACCGGCGCGAATAGTTCCAGGCTGGAAACTGATCTCATTGGAGCCGAGCTCCGCTCCAGACACGTGCCCGCCACAGATCTCTGCTGTGGCAAGCAAAGCCGTCAGATGCTGACGCAGTAGGCCGGTCTTCTTCCGCTTGCCACGGATGTTCTGAATACAGATCGGCTCGCCGGTGATCGCGGACAGAGAAAGAGATGAGCGAAAGACCTGTCCGCCACCTTCGCCCATAGTGCCGTCAATGGTGATCATCCGTATGCCTCATGATTTTTGATGAGATCGTAAGGCCGCTCCAACGGGCACAACGATTCAGCCAAAGCAGTTGCATCGTCTGAGCCTTGTCGCATCAGTCTGTAAATTTCGTGCGCGGTGGGAGCAATGTCTTCAATCCTGATAACCCATTTATTCACATAACGCTTTACGGCCTCGCCAGAGAGTCCGATCTGGATGGAGCGATGATCCAGTGCAGCGTGATTTAAGTCCCGCTCTGGATCCCACTGGATACGAACGGGTATCTGGGCTTTCATAACTTTCCAGTCCTCGCGTGACATGCCATGGGGAATATGCGCTCCGCAACTGTGCTCTAGTGCCCAACGGAACCCTTCATGTGTGATGTCTATTGCGAGAATTTGCGTCTGGCCCCGGTCCTTAAAACCATAGCCTGCACGATACATCATCCAGAGAAAGCTTGGCTTAATCCATGTCATCCGCTCCATCTTGAACGGAGGTGAGACGAAACGCTGCGCGGCGAGGGCACTCTGAGCAATCGATTGATTATAAGCTTGATAAACGCGGATTGAATGCTGGTCATAAATCGCGCGAATTTGTTTGAACGGCACCATTCATTCACCGCCCAGTAGATCGGCCACTTCTTTCCAAGAAGGACAGATCGAAAACCTAAAGCTTCCATCCGATTTTGCGCGCTTGGCTTTTTCCGATCCGCGAAAGTGGATCTTTGTCGAGACAGTGGTCATATGGCTGAGCACGTCTAACCGATCGTCAATAAAAACGGTGATGCCCAATCTTTTGCAGATCGGTGCTTTGTCAGGTCGTTTCCTGCAAAAGTGTACATGCTCTCGTTTTAAACCGGTCGACGCATAGAAGTTATGGTGCTCCAGCCAATCGAGCGATTTCTGCTGAACTTTGGGTCCGCACTTAGAGACGATATAAATATTGTCCCCGAAGCGCTCTTCGCGCAATTGACGAATCACCCTCATTGCATCCTCAAACATCGGCGTTTGAAGATAATCGTCTGTGAAGAAGGACGTATCTCCCTTTGTTTCGGCGGGCTTTATGATCACACCACCCAGATCAATTCCTAGTATATTTTTCATTTTCATTTCTTACGTACATTCAAAATGATCGAAGCCACCCCATTGCGGCTTTGATCGGATTTGGTTTCGTTCAGCGGGCGATTGATCCACAGGATCAATCGCTTTTCCGCGTTCGGTGCTCGAAAAGGTCCACCGGACCTTTTCGTTGGCAAAGCCAAACGCACCTCACCCCTTCACACACACCACTTGTCGCAGCGTGTGCACGATCTCGACGAGATCTTTCTGGGCTTCCATCACCTGGTCGATGTTCTTGTAGGCCGCTGGTGTTTCGTCCAGCACGCCTTCATCGGTGCGGCATTCAACGTGCGCAACGGCTGCCAAATGCTCTTCCATCGACACAGCTTTCTTGGCCGCCGTGCGGGACATCACCCGTCCAGCGCCGTGGGAGCAGGAGCAGAAGCTCTCCGCGTTTCCAAGGCCGCAAACAATATATGACCGCGCCCCCATGGATCCCGGAATAATTCCAAGCACACCTGTTGCGGCGCGCACCGCACCCTTGCGGGTCACGAAGATGTTCTCACCGAAATGGTTCTCGCGTGTCACATAGTTATGGTGACAGTTCACCGCTTCAGCTTCGGCCTCGAAAGGCTTTGAGATTTCCGCCCGCATGGCCGCGATGACATTCGCCATCATGACGGTACGGTTGGCCGCTGCAAAGCTCTGCGCCCAGTCCACCGCTTCAACATAATCATTGAAATGGTCAGTGCCTTCCGGAAAGTAGGAAAGGTTCATATCCGGCAGATTAATGAACCAGCGCGCCATATCTTTTTTTGCAAGCTCGATGAAGTAAGTTCCGATACGGTTCCCTACCCCGCGCGAGCCTGAGTGCAGCATCACCCACACGCGGTCCGCCTCATCGAGACAGATCTCGATAAAGTGGTTGCCGGTGCCGAGCGTACCCAGATGCTTATGGTTGTTCGATTTGGCAATTTTTGGATGCTTGTCGGTAATCCGATCAAACGCGTCTTTCATGCCAAACCAAACGTCATCCGCCGACTTTGGCGGGGTCTCCCATGAGCCCTTGTCTCGCCGACCACGCCCACTTGTTCGACCATGCGGCACAGCTTTTTCAATCGCGGCGCGGATGTGGCCAAGAGAGTCAGGCAGATCATTCGCCGTCAGCGACGTACGCGCGGCCATCATACCGCACCCGATATCAACCCCGACCGCAGCCGGAATGATCGCGTCTTTGGTTGGGATAACAGAGCCGACCGTCGAGCCAATGCCGACGTGAACATCAGGCATAACGGCGAGATGCTTGAAGATGAACGGCATCTCAGCTGTTTTACGCAATTGCTCGCGCGCTTTGTCTTCTACGGGAACCCCGCGCGTCCACATTTTGATAGGAGCGCCCCGATCTGGGGCCATTATGTCAAAGTTACGTTCCATCATACTCTCCATTACATTCATCAGAGCGCGACCCCCAGACGGCGACAAGAGGTAATGAGACGATTAATTCCGCCATCTGCAAAAGAGCAGAGCTGGACTTGAACCAGCAACAAGGCCTTTGGCCTAACCCGGTCAGCGACCGAGTGCGTCTTCCTGTAGTCCCATCGGCATTCGCCTGAGTCAGGGCGTGGCAACGAGAGAGTGAAGAGACATTCCTGACCGCATGCGGTTAGGGGTTGGCAACCGTTGTAGTCCCTTCGGCATTTGCCACTGAAGTTGAAGCTGATGGCAACAAGTGAGTGTTCGGACACAACCGGCAGGCCTCGAACCTGCTAACCGGCCAATCCCCCGGCGGATGCTAGTTTTTGTTGGTGCAATGTAGTCCGAACGGCATTTGCCATCAGTATTCCACCGGGCGACAAGGGTGTGTTGAGATCAAGGTACCGTTCAAAGCGATGTATTCCCAACGGCATTCGCCCTTTATTCATTATGCGGAGGACAAGTTAATTACGAAATGCGCTGGAGTCGAACCAGCCCTCGGCAACCGCCTTCAACCAATGTAATCCCGCAAGCATTCCTCCTGCTGCGCTCTATTCCTTTCTTTCATTCAGTTCTTCAATCCATTGCGAGTGCGGAAGGATTCGAACCCTCGACCACCGGTTTTGGAGACCGACGCTCTACCGCTGAGCTACACACTCGCATTTCTGGTAGTCCCTGCGGGGGTCGAACCCGCTTCCCCGGTTCGAAAGACCGGTATTCTAGCCTACCGTAAACTAAGGGACCGGTTGGTGCGGCTGGACTTGAACCAGCGACGCATGGGTCTTCAGCCCATCGCTCTACCACTGAGCTACGCACCGTAAGCCTGGCGGTCTCTACGGGTGTTGAACCCGTTACTTCGCCTCGACAGGGCGGTGTTTTAGCCAACGTAAACTAAGAGACCTGATTGTGTTCCTTCTTCTGTTGCAGTTTGCGAACCCGGCGAATTCCGAGTTTGCTGTTCGCTTTCGCGAAATGGCTTCGATTGGTCAGAGTGGCTGGATTCGAACCAACGACCCCCGGCGTCCAAGGCCGGTGCTCTACGCAGGCTGAGCTACACTCTGTTTGTTCTGGCTGGCCGCCCCGGATTCGAACCGGGCTCAGTCTCGGTTAACAGCCGAGTGTATTCACCCAGAATACTAGCGACCAGAATTGGAGGTCCCTCCGGGATTCGAACCCGGGTCCACGGGTTAAAGGCCCGTTGCTAAACCACTCAGCTAAGGGACCCTCAAAACCTGGCTGGAGCGGCACGATTCGAACGTGCGACCTTCGCAATCAAAGTGCGATGTTCTACCAGCTGAACCACGCTCCAATATCCTGGGACTGGGCCACGGAATCGAACCGCAACCAGCGGGCTCACAACCCACTGCTCTACCATTGAGCTAACCCAGCACGACCGGGATCGGTGTTGGCGACGAGGGTTTGGCGAAACGTTTTAAGTCTCATGCTCTACCAACTGAGCTACAGGCTTCCGCCTGGCAGGATTCGAACCCGCGACCTTGAGATTACCAATGTAGTTCCGCCGGCATTCGCCAACGCATCTTCCAATTCATTTCATTTGTTCTGGCAGCTCCCGCAGGACTCGAACCCGCACCTTCGGCTTCGTAGGCCGATGTTCTTCCAGTTATACTAGAGAGCTATGCCTCTATTCCTTTCCTCTACGATCTGTCTGAATGGAAAGCCGGCGACGAATAGACTGGCCGTCGGGCCCGAATTCGATGAAACGCTTCCTGCTCTATCCGCTGAGCTATCGGCCCCCATGATGGACCGAGCGGGATTCGAACCCGCGACCTGGTCGTTACAGACGATGTAGTTCCACCGGCATTCGCCGGTTTCCAATTCAGACAGATATCTCCTTTCTTCAATTCCACTCTCCCCGGGCGAGGCGGATTCCCCGCCCGGGGCCTTGCTTGCTGCGCAGCGGTGTCATCCGAAAACCGGTGTCCACTTTTCGGACCGCTGCGGGCTATCAAAGCGTATTGCTACACCTCGATCTCCTTGATTTGACGGACCCAGTAATCGGCTCCGTTTTCGCCTTTGGCGAACCGGGCGATGACATCAAAGACCTGGTCGGAAAATCCGCCCACGTTCAAAATGTCTTCCCGGCCTGCCGCCTGCGTTGTGCCGTATGGCGCAATGTCGATGCAGACGAGCTTCGCCGCCGGGTTCCGGCGCTTCAGCTCATTCCACTCCGCCATCATCGGCGTTGTCCGTCCGTCACCTTGATGCGCCCAGGACTGGTTGTCCGAGACGAAGATGACGAGGTCCGGAGCCTTGCGAGCACTGTTCAATGCCCGCAGCGGTACCGTGCAGTCCGTTCCGCCTCCCCCATATTCAGCAAGGCGCTGAGCATTGGTGAGGACCGAGTCACGGCGCGCAAACTTGGCGTTATGCACGCGCGTATCGAACGGCATGACGTCGACATCACCGCTCGTGCGAACCATGGCCGCAGCCACAAGGCCCGCCACATCCACACACCGAACGGCACTCGTTGCACCGCGGCGGTAACCGGTAACCGGCCACTGCATGGAGCCGGAGACATCCGGGGCCACAACAACTGATCCGTCGATCGCCGACGCGTTGGAGACCGCGATCTCCATTGCGTCGAACAGGGCTTCACGCACCTCCTTCGGCACATCGGGCCCAAGCGCATTTGCCGTCGCCATCAGCTGGTAAGGCATCGCTTTCGCGCGCCGCACCGCTTCAGGATCCCGCAACTTGGCTGCGATCTCACTGGCCGACCGTTTCAATCCGAACACCCCGTGACGCGCAAACGTGTTGAGGTTCATACGGACCATCTGCCAGCTTCCACGCTCGGCAATTTTAGCCCAGCGTTTCGCATCCAGTGGCAAGGCAGTCAGCATCTGGAACGGCACGTCCGGCAACTCGCCCGCACCGGTCTCCTTGAACCGGATATAGGTCTGTACAGCCTTCGGCAGCGCAGCCACATCACACGGCTTACCCATGATCCAGGCATAAAAGGCGGCCCGCGCAGCCGTTTCCGGCTTAGGGTGAACCATCTTGATGACATCCGCCAAAGACGGGTCATTACCAACGGCTGCATTCAAGAGCTGCCAATCGGACGCTCCGTTTAACCAGGCTTGCACTTGCCGCTTCGGAGCCGTTCCGAGTGACTTCCGCCCGACTGCGCCAGACCGCATGATCTGGACGAAGTTCCGAAGCATCTTGCCATTATCAACGACCCGCCCGAACGTCCGTCCAAAGAGGACTGGATCTTTCATAGACAGGACCGCGAGCAAGACCGCCGGCGTATCCTTCATGTATCCCTTGGACCGTGCATAGATCGCTGTCTGCGCAACGAAGCCAGGATCGGTTTCGTCAGCAGCGGCCAGCAAGTCAGCCACCTGCGTCGATCCTGAACCGTAGAAACCCTCATTGAAGGTTCCCGTCATGGCGAGCTGCGCCAGGGCGTGCTCGAAACCGTATGCATAGGCTGGTGCCCCCGCACGGTTCAGCGTGTCCGTTTTCGGCAACAGTTTTCCGACAGTCGACCGGAACAAAGATTTATTAGCCATTTCCCGCCTCCTCTTTGGCGTTGAACATGCCAAGTGAATTACAAGGGACGTGCCAAATGCTGGGGAAGGTGAAATTAATTTTCTAGAGCGCTGTATTCATACAAAATAAAAGTTCTGGAGTGCATTTGGAGACGGCGCTAAACAGCCAATTTTTTAGCTAAAAAGATATAGATTTATAAATTTGTATAAAGTAAGATGATTCGATGAAAACGGTAGCCTTCAGCCTCCTCGGCACACAGATTGATGCCGGAAAGGGTCCCGATCGGTGGAACCGGTGGCGGCCCAATGTGGCGCTATGCCAGCATGAAGACTTGCTCATTGATCGGCTCGAGCTCATCCACGATACGCGTCACACCAGATTGGCTGAACTGATCGAGGCCGATATCGCTGGAGTGTCGCCGGAGACGTCGGTTCAGCGACACGTCATTGAATGGAAGAACCCATGGGACTTCGAAGAGGTCTACGGCGCGCTCTTGGACTTTTCCGACGCTTACGATTTTCAGCCCGAGGAGGAACGATACATTGCCAATCTTACCACCGGCACGCACGTCGCCCAGATCTGCTGGTTCTTGCTCACAGAGGCACGATACGTCCCGGGTGAACTCATCCAGCTATCGCCGCCGCGGGGGCGGGCGAAATCCATTGCTGGTCAGTATCAGCTGATCGACCTCGATCTTTCCCGCTACGATCAGATCGCGAGCCGCTTCGCAGCCGAACGCCTTGAGGGCACTAGCTTTCTGAAATCCGGCATTGTCACCCGCAATGAGGCATTCAACACCATGATCGATCAGATTGAGAAAGTTGTTATCCGATCAGACGCTCCGGTCCTGTTGCTCGGGCCAACCGGTGCAGGGAAATCTCAACTGGCAAAGCGAATCTACGAATTAAAGAAGGCGCGGCACCAGATTGAAGGCGACTTCGTTGAGGTGAATTGCGCAACGCTGAGGGGCGACAACGCTATGTCCGCTCTATTCGGTCATAAGCGAGGCGCGTTCACCGGCGCCGTGTCCGACCGCCCCGGCCTGCTTCGCGCTGCAAACAAGGGCTTACTCTTCCTCGATGAAATTGGCGAGCTCGGCCTCGATGAACAGGCGATGATCCTACGAGCAATCGAAGACAAGCGCTTCTTGCCGGTGGGATCTGACAAGGAAGTCTCCAGTAACTTCCAGCTGATCGCCGGCACCAATCGCGATCTCCGTAAGGCATCGCGAGAAGGTCAGTTCCGTGAGGATCTCCTCGCGCGACTTGATCTGTGGACGTACACGTTACCGGGCCTGAAAGACCGCCGCGAGGACATCGAGCCCAACGTCACCTATGAACTCCGCAAGTATGCAGCTGCATCCGGAGAGAACATCTCCTTCAACAAGGAGGCACTACGGCGATACTTGCGCTTTGCAACATCCAGAGAAGCAGACTGGGTCGGAAATTTTCGCGACCTCGGCGCATCCATCACGCGTATGGCAACTTTGGCCGATGATGGACGCATCGATGAAGATATCGTCGGTCAGGAAATCACTCGGCTGACGCTCGCTTGGAAGAGCACAGATGGGAACGAAAGCGGCCTGCTACTGGATGTTTTGGGCAACGATGCCCTCGCCAAGATCGATCCTTTCGACCGACCTCAATTGGAAGCTGCAATCCGCACGTGCCGACAGTGCTCGAGCCTAAGCTCAGCGGGACGAGAACTTTTCGCCGTTTCCCGCCTTTCCAAGAAATCTACAAATGATGCCGACCGTCTAAAAAAGTATCTCGCTAAGTTTGGTTTGTCGTGGGACGATTTGTAAATTGCGAGGTCGCAAGAATCGGAGAAGCGGTCGTTAGAAACGTCATCTTTACTTGCTGATACAATGGTCTAAGCATATGGGTTGCGGTGCCTGATACTACGCAGCTCTTCCCAGTTCATTTGATCAAGCTACACGCCCTCAACTCGCACCCTACGAAACGTTTCCGCTTGTTCCAGAGCGGCGCTTCGACGATCACCCAGGTCAACCAATGCATCGAGAATTCTTAGCAAAGCCTGCGTTTGCGAAGGTTGGAGTGGATAATTGCTATCTGAAAGATTCTGAATAACACCGGCTATGCGTGCAGGCAGAAGGGTGCCACTCCAACTTCCCTTAGCATTTTCAATATCATTGACAACTGCTTGTGTCTGCTCCGCAAAGGCCTCAAACGGGTAAGCAGCACCTGCACGTTCGCATAGAGACAAGAAGTGCCCCATAGCATACGATGACCAACCAACGGCTGGTACTAGTAGAGTTAGCAAGGGCATGACTAAATCTATCTCCGACCAATCCCCATTCACGTATCGAGCTGCGCCCGGGCAATCTTTATCAATCGATACCAGCAACAAGGCCTTGATCAACGTCGGAATTTCATGCCCTGAAACTTCACCTCCACGATAGCTATCCTCCAATAACTGCCGATCTTTGATGACGCGATCAACACAATCGCCGAGCAATTCAAACGCTACACAGAAACTGGCGGCGCTATAGGGGGCACCTCAGGATTTTCTTTGGATTGACTAGGTTTACATTATTCGACGTTGTTAGACAGCATAGCTAACGTCCGCATTTGCTCGCACAGCCGAAGCCAGAGCACATATAGATTATCCGTACCCGTCCAGAGCACGTCGTAGAAACTCGATTGCCGATCGTTGAAAATCGATCGCGATGCGAGCATCGGGCGCGAGCACCTCAAACGCGTGCGGCACGCCACCGACGCGATACACCTCACAGGGCACACCTGCGGCTGTCAGACGCTCCGAAAAGCCATCGTTCTCAGCGCAAAACAAGTCGAGGCCGCAGATCCCGATCCATGTCGGCGGAAGTCCCTTAAGATCGAGACATCTCCCCGCTGCAGCATAGTCCGGTAGGATTTCAGCTCCCGGCTTATGCGGTGATAAATAGGCGCGCCATGCTGCGTAGTTGGCTTTGTTATTCCAAATGAAGTGATTGATCTGATCGAGAGAACGATCAGCCGCGATACGATCATCGAGCATTGGATAAAATAAGCATTGGGCAATGGGCTGCGCCCCGGCCTCGTCTCGGATTCTCTGCGCAAGAGTGGCAGCGAGCCCGCCCCCAGCGCTGTTTCCTGCTAATGCGATGCGTGTAGGGTCCAACTCCAAACGCGCAGCATTTTGAACCAAATGGGTCCACACGGCGTAGCAGTCGTCCAAGTTGGCGGGAAATGGATGTCGGGGGGCGAGACGATAGAAAGGGACATAAATTGGAACCCCGAGTTCTCGGGCCGCAAATCCCGCAACGGCGTTGAGGTGCGATGGTTTCCCGGCCCAATGCCCGCCCCCAAACATCCAGAGAATGGCACCTTCGGACGTCCTCGCATCGGGCTCAAAAACGAGGACGTCAACGCCGCTGATCGATTTGACCAAAACCATTACGCCATCCGGCAGTTTCGTGGCTGCGGCGACATTGTACACCAAACGCGAAACCGGGAGCAGAAAGCGATGCGCAAATGGAAGACGTGGAGTCCGGGCAATCACTTTTCTAACTTCGGGGTGAAGATCGCTCGCCTTCATCACAGGTGCCTTTCAAGCCAGTTTCGCGCGAGCAGGCTTCCGCGTTCGTATCCACCAAAATAGATCCCATAGTGATCAATGTCCGGCAGCACTTCGTAATAGGCGTCCACACCCCTTGCCTTCAATTTCTTGTACGCACGTTCGCCGCTCTGCGTGATGTCGAACATTTCTTCATTCGCCGCATCCAGAATCAGCGTCGGTACGGTGACGCGATCAACAAGATCGCCGACCGTGTATTGCGCCATCCGAGCGAAGTTCACCGTACCCGGCAGGCCTGGCATCAGATCAGGTGCGCCATCTGGAATCGGCGGCGTGTCCCCTCGCGCAATTTGCTTTGCGCGGGCTGAGCCGACCTGTTTCATTTCTGGCGGTGGATTGAACACGGCCGGAACTTGAATCGCGAGCGTCTTGATCCGGGCGTCTAACGCGGCCGCAGAAAGTGCTGTGCCACCACCAAAGCTCGTGCCCCAAGCCCCTATGCGTTCCGGATCTACATTGGGCTCGCCTTCAAGATAATCCAGAACAG
>JBCBUY010000060.1:0-17994 GCA_039817885.1 Pseudomonadota bacterium
GTTGGTTCGACTTTCGATTTACAGAATTGGGATTTCGCCAACCCTTCGACGATGTGAACACAGTGCGCTTGTTCGAACGGACAGAGGACGAGTTCAACGGAGAAGTCAGCGGTGACTATGAGTTCGGTTTTGGCCCCGGACGTCTAAAGGCCATTGCGCTTTTCAATTTCGAGAACTCTCCAATCGTCAACAGCGTCCTGGAAACGCCAGAAGACGGGTCTCCGGCCCTTGGCAGCATCTTCGATCAGGAGACGGATGAGCGCGAAGCCATCGGCCGCATCGAGTATACTATTGCCCCAAGACCAAGCCGCGATTGGCAGTTGTCGGTTGAAGGTGCCTTTAACTCGCTGGACGCGGTATCGGACTTCCAGGTCTTAAACCCAGCCGGGGCCTTTGAGATCGTGCCCGTCGATGGAGCCACCACACGTGTCGAAGAATTGCGGGGTGAGGCAAATATCACCCACGGGCGAAAAATCACCGATAGAATTTCAGCGCAGGCATCCGTCGGCACTGAAGTTTCGCAGCTGACCCAATCTGGGCCCGGTGGACTGGAGCGAACGTTCTTTCGACCAAAAGGCTTTGTCTCAGTGTCATGGAATGTCTCTAATGCGCTGGACGTGACGGCGCGCATCGAGCGCCAAGTCGGTCAGCTCAACTTCTTCGATTTCGTGTCGAGCGTGAACCTTGGCGCGGAAAATGAAAACGCTGGAAATCCTGACCTTGTGCCAGAGCAGAGTTGGCTCGGAGAGATCGAGTTTGAGGGCAACTTTGGGAACTATGGCGCTGCCACGCTCCGCGTTTTCGGCGAACGGATCGAAGATGTTATCGACCGAGTCCCGATCACAAATACGCTTGATGGCGTCGGCAATATTGGCAGCGGCGAACGATTTGGAGCTGAACTGAATGCCACCGTCAAACTCGATCCGATTGGGCTCAACGGGGTGCAGTTCGAGATCGAAGGGGAAGCCCGAACCTCCAGCGTCACCGACCCACTGACGGGCGCAGATCGTCGTATCAACGAAGATCTCGTCAGCTCTATCTTTGCCGAATTACGTTGGGATATTCCGACGACAGACCTCGCACTGTCGCTGGGGTATGAACAGGAACGGCGCGCGCGAGTTTTCAGGATCGATGAGTCATTCCAGTTTGTCGCCACGCCCGGCTTTGCATTCTTTGAAGCTGAGCACAAAGACGTGTTTGGCATGCGCGTTTTCGCGCGCATCGCCAATCTGCTCGATGTTGATGAGGGGTTTGAACGGACCTTTTTCACGGACAATAGGTTGGGGCCTGTAGATACGCTTGAAGACCGCGAACGGAACTTCGGACTGATCTTCAATATCGGTCTCTCTGGCACATTCTAACTTAGGCGATACGGCCGATCCGGCGCACTTCCCAGCGCAGATCCACACCGCACGTATCCAGCACGCGGGCGCGGACAAGCTCCCCTAATGCCTCCAGATCAGCCGCCCTTGCATCACCTGTATTGATCAGGAAATTGCAGTGTTTCTCCGACACTTGAGCGCCGCCAACACGCAGCCCCCGGCATCCCGCGGCATCTATCAACTTCCAGGCGGAGCGCTGATTCTCCGTCCCCGGCGGATCGGGATTGGCAAACGTCGAGCCGCCCGTTTTGTCTCGGATCGGTTGGGTTTCAGCACGCCGTCTCTGATGTTCTTCAATCTCAGTCTTCAGCGCCTCAGGATCGCCAGCATCATCGCCGGACAGCACGACCTCGGTGACAATGACATCCTCAGGAAAGTCAGTATGCCGATAAGAAAAGCTGACAGACGGGTATCCATGATCGTCAAGGCCGCCCTGCCACGTCTTCACCGTCCCATCGCGCGTCAGCCCGGTGACTTGGTTCAGAACATCCTTGAGGTCCTTCCCATAGCATCCAGCATTGGTTCGTATCGCCCCTCCTATGGATCCAGGAATACCCGACAAGAAAGACAATCCGGAAACACCGATTCTTGCGGCGTGTTTGGCAATAGAGAGATCGAGCGCACCGGCCCGGGCGCGTAATTCAGTCGCCCCAATATTCTCGACTTGCCCCCAATATCCGCCGGCGAGACGCACCACGACCCCCTCAATCCCGCCATCGCGCACAATCACATTCGAGCCAACCCCCAGCACGGTGACCGGAACCGCGTTCGGCAACGCACCGAGGAAGTCCGCCAAATCCTCCGTGTCTGCCGGAAGGAAAAGCACGTCTGCAGGGCCGCCCACGCGAAACCACGTATACGGAGCAAGGGGAGCATCAGGGATTAACTTGCCGCGAACGGGGGGCAGTGAGGCTGTGTCAAACGCCATTATGCAAGGTCCACTCTGCCCTAGCGCACATAGCTTGCACCATTGATATCAAAGGTCGCTCCAACCGCAGATGGACACGCCCCCGACAGCAGAAACGCAACCATCTCTGCAACTTCCTGCGGTTGAGCAACCCGCCCAAGCGGAATGTCAGACACGGCATCTGCACGCTTTTTGATATCTTCCGGAGCCATTCGCGTTTCCACCCATCCGGGCGCAATCGCATAGACATGAATGTCTTCACTGGCGAGCGCCCTCGCCCAGGTCTTCGTCATCGCCAGAACCGCCCCTTTTGAGGCCGCATAGGCAGCATGATCAGGCCCATCGCCGCGATGCCCTGCCCGGCTTGCTATGTTCACAATGGCACCGCCAGTGCCGCCATGTCGAAAGTGGGCGACGGCAGCTCGGCAAATATCTGCCGGAGCCTGCACATTCACCGCCATCGTCTTTGCCCACCCCAGACCCCAGCTGTCCCCAGAAAGAGGAGACGCCAGATAAACGCCGGCATTGTTGACGACACAGTCTATCCGTCCCGTTCGCTCAAGAGCCGCCTTGAACAGTCTATCTCCCGCACCTTCATCAGAAAGATCTGCATACAGAAATTCCGTATCAAGCGTGCTGGCGACCGTCGCCGCGGCATCACTCATGCCTGTGGCGTGCGGCAAGACGCGAGCTCCTGCCTCGGCACAGACAAGCGCTGTCGCCGCACCGATACCACGAGACGCACCGGTGATGAGAACCGTTTTGTTTTCAAGAGATGTCATGCCGGTCTCGCTTTACATGGCAGAAATGCCACCATCCACTTTAAGCTCTGCGCCTGTCATGAATTTGCTCTCATCGCTTGCGAGATAGAGCACAGCATAGGCGATATCGTCAGGCTCACCGACCTTGCCGAGCGGCACCTGCCGAGCAAGTTTCGCCAAGCCCTCCTCTTCGCCAAACATTTGCTTCACACCGTCCAGGATCGGCGTATCGATGAATGTCGGGTGGACCGAATTGCACCGAATCTGCCCACCGGTTTTCGCGCAATGTAGCGCAATGGACTTCGACATATGTCGAACCGCCGCCTTCGCAGTATTGTAAGAGAGGTAGTTCCCTGACGCGATAATTCCGGCAATGGACGAAATATTGATTATCGAGCCAAGGCCGTGTTCACGCATCAAGGGGATCGCGTACTTGCATCCTAAAAAGATCGAGTCGACATCCACTTCCTGGACCTTGCGGAACACGTCGTAGCTTTCATCCTCAACACTTCCGAGAGACCCGATCCCGGCATTATTCACAAGCACATTAAGCCCCCCCATGGCGTCATGGGCGTCTTGAACGATTTGCTTCCACTGCGCCTCACTTGCAACGTCATGGGCAAACGAGAAGGCTGTCCCGTCGCCATGCTCTTGATTGATATCCGCTGCGACGGTTTTCGCCCCGTCGCCGTTCAAATCAGTGATCGTAACCTTAGCGCCCTCCCGGGCCAGCATACGCGCTGACGCGGCACCGAGCCCCTGAGCCCCGCCGGTGATGAGTGCCATTTTCCCAGATACACGCCCCATGGGATGTCCTCCTTGTCAATCTTGTTTTCGGCCTGTCTGGTTTCAGGTCTCGCCAGCAACGTCAAGCGGAGGGCAGTGATCTTTCAAGTTCTTGTCACGGGGGGGTGATCATTTGCGATTTGCAAGTGCGCTATGGATGAAACACATTTCCGTTCAGATCTTTGAATTATCGAGGTAACGACAGATGCGTAGCAGATTGCGCACATCCTCCCTTTTGTTCGGCCTTTTTGCCGTGGCAGCACCGCTTTCGTTCGGTGATTCTGCCCAGCCTATGCCGCCCAATCCTGTCCTGGCTGAGCTGTTCACCTCTCAGTCCTGTTCGTCCTGTCCGCCGGCCGAAGAGTTCTTCAGCGAGCTGACACAGAGAAATGACGTTGTCGTCATCGAATGGCATGTCGATTACTGGGATGAGCTTGTCCATGGCCGCGCAGGCAAGTGGGAAGACCCCTATTCCAGCCCGCAATACTCAGAACGGCAGCGCGCCTACAATATCGCCCTGCGTGGAATGAGCAGCGTTTACACCCCCCAGGCGATCATCAACGGTCGCTTCGAAACCACGGGTTCGCGGGGCCGCGCAGTGTCACAGCTCATCAGCTCTGCACCTGAGACATCCGCATTCATCACGGCGGAAAAATCGTCTGTGACGGTGTCAGCGACGGCTGTGTCGTCTGACATCAACGCCGAAGTCCTAATGGTCAAGCTGCTTCCAGAACAGACAACAAATGTCCCCAGAGGCGAAAACAAGGGACGCACCCTCGCGAGCCGAAACGTGGCTGTCGGCACACGCACGCTCGGGCATTGGACGGGTGAAACATCAAATTATGCCATTCCCGATCTGCCTGCTGGATATGATTGCGCCATCCTTGTTCAGGACAAGTCGACCATGAAACTCTATGGTGCGAGCTACTGCGCCGCTGGCTGATCTCTAAGCGGATCCAAGACGAGAGGCGAGCGCATCCATGAACTGGCCAAGCTCGACATCTTTTTGTGTTACGCCGCCAGCGTCATGGGTGGTCAGCACGACCTCGACCCGATTGTAGACATTGAACCATTCTGGATGGTGGTCCATTTGCTCCGCTTTCAAGGCGGCACCGGACATAAACGCCCAGGCCGTCTTGAAATCACCCAATCGAAAGGTCTTTTCGATCGCGTCCCGATCACCATCGACGATCGCCCAACCCTCAAGCTGCGGCAGTGCGGCAGCGCCTCCGATCTTATCTGTCATTCTGTCACCTCATCACCTGTTTCGTGTAAGAAATAGACCCAGCGTCCCGTATCCGCGATCGCAGTCCGAAAGCCAGGATAGTCTTCTCCGGCGCGAATCCGTGCAACCCCCTCCTCGCCGACAAGTTCCAAAAGCCGCGCCCGATCTTGAAAGGCCAGACGCTCCGGAACCAAGGCGTCCGACGACAGCACCGCCAAATCCGGCCAGACATACCAGACCTCATCACCGACTTGTCGCTCGGCATGGGGTTCGTCCAACAGGGCAACGAGCTTGGCCAACGGATCGACACCGGTCCTGCGCAAAAGCTGCCAATGATCATAATGCGCCTCTCCGGCGAAGTTGGAGATGAACCCTTCGGTTCGGTCAGCAAGTCTTGAAAGGCCGCGCAATCGGCCAGCTATGGCAAGATCCCGAAGCGCTTCCCGCTGCGCCTCCGCCAAATCGGTAAGCAAGGGAGGCTCGGACTGAACCGGAAGCTCGATCAGCGTTTGGTCAGGCGCTGGTCGAGGCAGCGGCGCGTCCGCCGCATCCTGAGCACCGCACGCTGAGAGCAGACAGGCGGCGGCAAACAAGGATCGCCACTCAATCAAACGCAAAGCCCGTAACCTCGGAAAGATCCTGCAGAATCTGGTCCTCATCGAGCGCTTTGATCGTCGTCATACCCATTTGTCGTGCCGGTTTCAGATTGATCCCAAGATCATCAATGTAGACGCAACGCTTTGGATCGACATCCAAAGCCTCGCACATCAGGGCATAAATCCGCGGATCAGGCTTGCGAAGACCAATTTTTGAGCTTTCGAGCACGTGATGGAACTTACCCATCACCTCGGCGACAGCGGTGGCTTTGTCGTCATCGACGGCCATGCCGGCCCCTTTGCCGGATTTCACATTATTTGTAATGCAGCCGACTTTTACCTCGCGCTTACAGGTCTCAAGCGCTGCGATGACCCGCGGACGCAGATCACCCGCCAGCAAGGCCAGCACGTCACTGCCGGGAACATCATGCCCCTTCGCCTGGGCTTCAGCCCGAAACGCCGCATCAAACCCAGCCGCATCGATCTCCGATCGTTCAAACTGCGCCCACGCATTGGTGTCGGGATCAACGGCATTGATGCCGCGAATGAAATCTACCGGCAGGCCGCGCTCAACCTCATAGCGACGGAACGCCTCGAAGGGTGACGTGGTCAACACGCCCCCAAAGTCCCAAATGACGCCCTGTAGTCGGTCCCCCATCGCGCCCTATCCTCCGATCAGAGTGGTGCGCGCTGGCCCGGCTTCCATGTCGGCATGCCCAGCCGATTCCAGGCCCATCGTGTCCATAAGCGCCGCGTCCTCATCCACATCGGGATTGTCTGTGGTCAGAAGCCGGTCCCCGACAAAAATCGAGTTCGCCCCAGCGAGCAGACAAAGCGCCTGCCCCTCATCAGTCATGTCATCGCGGCCGGCGGATAGACGTACCCAGCTCTTCGGAAATACGATCCGGCAAACAGCAATCGCACGGGCCATCTCGACCACGCTAATTGGCGCGCTTTGACCGAGCGGTGTGCCTTCAATCGGAACGAGCATATTGATCGGCACGCTTTCAGGATGCGGTGACAATTTGGAGAGCTCGTGGATCAAGCCGATCCGGTCTTCGCGGCCCTCACCCATCCCGAGAATACCGCCCGTACAGAGTTTGATCCCCGCGCTTCGAGCCTTTGATAACGTATCCAGCCGTTCGTCATAGGTCCGCGTGGAAACAACGCGAGTATAATACTCCCGCGATGTATCAAGATTATGGTTGTAATAGTCGAGACCAGCCGCCTTGAGCGCTTCTGCCTGTCCCTCTCCAAGCATGCCCGCCGTCACACAGGTCTCAAGCCCAAGATCTTTTACAGCGCTGACCATGGCCGCCACTTTCGGCAGATCACGATCCTTCAAGTCACGCCAGGCCGCCCCCATACAAAAGCGATCCGCGCCATTATCCCTCGCACGCTTCGCGGCATCGACCACTTCGTCAAGCGGCATCAGTTTCGACGCTTGCAGGCCCGTGTCATGGTGAGCAGATTGGGAGCAATACCCGCAATCTTCAGCGCACCCTCCAGTCTTGATCGACAGAAGCTGGGACTTCTGAACTTTCCCATCCGGCCAGTTTGCCCGCTTCACCTCCAGCGCCTCGGCCATCAACACGTCCAGGGGTTGCCCATAAAGCGTCGCGATGTCTTCGCGGCTCCAATCGAAACGGGGGTGAAACTCAGTCAATCCAGTACTCCAGCTTATTGCCCAATCCTGCGATTAAGCCGAGCTGGGCTCGACTTGCAACCTGCTGCTGAAATTCCGGGATGTCGGGCGGTTGGGCTAGGCCGCAACACTGTCGGCAAATATGAGATCCGGCGGCGTCGCCTGCTCAACCGCCTGTACCGGTAGCCAGCAGATCACTTCCGTGCCCACACCGCTTGTCGACTTCATGGCAACACGGCCGCCATGCAGCTCAACAAAGTGCTTCACGAGCGCCAGACCGAGCCCTGCCCCTCGCTGATCGGACGATGTAAAACTGTCAAAGCTCGACACCTGATCCTCGATATTTATGCCCCGTCCATTATCTCGCACAACGATGCGGGCCATATCGTCAATCCGATCCGCCGACACCACGATCTCACCGCCAGGATCTGTAAAGCGCAGACCATTGGAGAAGAGATTGAACAGAATTTGGCGTATCCGCCGCTCATCGGCCCGGATCATACCGAGATGGGCACCAAGCTCCGATTTCACAGTGACCTCGGTATCCTCGGCCTTGGAAACAACCATCTCCACCGAACTCGCAATCACGTCGGCAAGATCAAAATCAGAAAGTTCCAGATCAATTCGACCCGCCTCGATCATCGCAAGATCAAGGACATTGTCGATCAATTTGGACAATTGACCGGACGCGTTCAGGATGGATTGCACATATTCCAATTGCCGATCTGTGAGCTTGTCCAGCATTTGGCTCTGCAAGAACTCCGCATATCCGAGGATCGTCGTCAGCGGCGAACGGAGCTGATAAGAGACATTTTGGACAAATTCCGTTTTCAGCCGATCGGCGGCGGCGAAGGCTTCGGCACGCTCGCGCAGGGCGCTTTCCACACGGCGTGTCGCAGACACATCCGCAAAGGCGATCAGCGTATTCCCGTCAGGCAGGGGATGAGTAAGATAGGTCAGCGTTGTCCCATCAGACCGTTTCATCTCGCCGGTTGTCTCCGTGCGCGCTTCAGGGCTCACATCGGTGACGTGGCCTTTAATGGCGGTCCAGATGTCCCGGTCGTGGAACAAAGGCACACAAGCATCAACGATACTGTCATAATCCGTGCCAAGGCTAAGCACATCATCTTCAAGCGCCCAGAGCGTTTGAAACGCCTTGTTCGATAATTTCAGCTGTCCGTCCCCGCCAAACACGGCGCAGGCCTCATGAAGATTATCAAGTGTCGCGCTCTGCGTTTTGATCAGCGCATTATAGCTCGTCTGCAGGCTCAGCTGATCGGTGATGTCCTTGAAGAGCAAAAGCAGCCCGCCCAGTGGATGGCGTTGGCGGGTGATCGACAAGGTCCGGCCGTCCGGCAGTGACCAAGTATCCTCAGCAACGCCTGAAATATCGAGATAATGGGCCAGCTCCTCAGCCCGCCAGGACGCATAATCACTGCGCAAGGGCAGCTTCCGGCGCTCCCGCAAGCGGTCGAGCAATTCGCCATGGGCCGGCTTGTCGAGGAGAAAGCTCTCCTCCAATGCCCAGATCTCCGCAAAGGCCCGATTATGGAAGACTAGTTTCCGGTCCGGACCAAAGATCGCCACCGCATCGGCCACGTGATTAAGCGTCTCGCTATGCGCCTGGACGTGGCGGTCGAGATCCTCCCGCGCCGTTTCCTGGTCGGTCACATCGAACGCCATCGCCCCGGCTCCGCCAGATAGCGGAAAGGTCAGGATCCGCATGGATCGGCGTTCTTTGTCGACCACCGTGAACCGGGTCTCGTCAATATCTGCCCCATTATTGATGGTACGGCGCATTTGTTCGGCCGTTTTCTCATCGAGCATGATCTGCCGCTCAAGAGCATATTCGAGGCTCGCCGCTTCGACCGCCTTCAAATAAGCCTCGTTCGCCCATTGCAGCTTGCCCATGCCGGAGACGCGCCAGGCCGGGAAAGGAGACTTGCGCAACATCTCCAGAAACGCTGTGGGGTCGGAAGCAATCACCTGGCGGGCTTCTTCCAGCCGGCCGCGCGCGGCGCTTTCCTCAACACCGCGCGTCGTCGCATCGGTGATCCAAACAACAGCGCGTGCGCCCGCAGTCCGCCCGTCAGCATCGAGATGCGCATCGCCGGGACCAATGATCTTCAGCGAAAAGGCCGTTCCATCCTGGCGCAGCTCTTTCAGGCGTTGCCGAAGCGTTGTGTCCTGCTTAACGCTGTCACGGGCTTCAAGATCCGCAAGGCCTTCAATGATCCGAACAGCGGGATCCGCAGAGATCGCGTCATCCGTATAACGAAGCAGGCCCGCCAGGGCAGCGAGCGAACCGTAAAGCTGAGGCGGCGTAATCTCATCGCCATCGGCCTCCAGCGCATCGCCCTCCCAGACCAGAATCACGCCGGGATGTGCGCCAAAGACACTATCGGCCTTTGCAAGTTTCTCTTCGAGTTCGTTGGCTTTATCCCGAAGCTTCTTAGCAGCACCGCGGGCACCGTCGGAAATCCTTAAAGCCCATAATATGGAGGCCAAAGACAGGGCAGCCGTTCCAGCGGCGAGAATGAAGGGCACCTGATCTCCGGTAAGGGCCATAGGCCTATCTCCAGCGGCAATTTACGAATCGTATACGACTATACGCAGTCTAATGGTTAACGAATTGATGGTATTGCGTTAATCACAGGTTAACACTTGGTAATCATTCGGCGTTTTCTAGGCCTATAATCCACGCCCGCACCGCCTCGACACCTTGCTGATCTATCTGCGTGCGCCCCAATTCAGGCATAGCGACCCCGGGCTCAGACGACGCCATACGGTGCACGAGAATCGATTCGTCAGGCACCCCAGCCGCAACGACATACGTGTACGCTCCCGCCCCGCGCCCTGCCGCCGTCGGATGTTTGCCAATACCGAGCCGAACGGGGCTCTCTTCAGTCCAATCCAGCCAAAGACCTGAATTGGAGGCAGATCCCCCCTCCATATGACAATGGGCGCAATTGATATCGAGATACGCCCGCGCTCGCCCAGCCGCATCGCCCTCCGCCAGAGCAATTGAGGGCACGGCATGTGCGGCCTGTGGCACACCGATCAGAAATCCCCGCGCGGTCCAATCGGTGAGTTGGAGGACGCCGTTTGGGCCAATATGGTCAAGATTCCGCGCTTTCGGTCCGATCGGCACAATATCATCGCCTTGCTGATGGCATGTCTTACACTGGTTCTGATTCGGCACAGCATAGGCCAGTGTTAGCGCCGCCCCCATCGGATCGGTCGTCTCGATGGTCCGTTTCGCACCGATAGGACGATACGTTGCATCCGTGTGCCCGTCGTCCCAAACATAGGGATAGGCCGCCCAGCCATCGGCCTTACGAATCAGAAGCCGCGTCTCGACCAAGCCAGTCTCGGGATACGAAAACCCCTTGATGAGAACGCTGCCCACTGGAAAGTCGAAAACAGCATCTTCAACATATTCCGCCGCCTCCCCCTTCGGCACAAAGACAAAGCGATGTTTGTCAGCATAGTCCGAAAACAGGGGATTGATCAGATCATAAGGCACAACACCCTGCACGGGCGATCCGTCATCTTCAAAAAATCCATATGCCGATAGGGTCGCAGCCGGTCGATCAGCCAGGATCACATCGAGATCCGGCCCTGCGGCGTGGGGCCCATTACACGCCGCAAGCACCAGCCCCGCAAGAGCGGCGCAGATCCCTCGCATTAGCCGGTCTTGTCGTGGATTAGAACAACCGCACTCGGCTCAGCAATACCGCTCCCATCGGGGCGATCCATCGTCGGCGCAAGGTTTGCGGGATCAAGCGGGTAAGCCCCAAGTCCCAGGCTCAGAAAGCCGATATCTTCAGCCTCAGACATAACGATTTTCACATCCGCATCCGGCCCATCGCCCCAGCGTGTCACACCGTCCCAAACCACAGGGGGCAAAGATCCGCCAAGAAGGGGGGCCAGATCCGCCAGATCTTGCTGCGGATCATAGCCCACACCGGTATAATCATTGTCTCTCAGCACAATGTCCCGCGGCAGTGGATTATACCTATCATCCTCAAAGGGGTCGGAATACGCCGTCAGCAGAACATGCGCCGACCGATTATTGTCGAACGTATTCTCGAACACATGCACGTTCCGGTTCGCAAGAACGATCACGCCCGTTCCAGATGGCACAGACGCAACAATATTCCCCGGCGGTGCAAAATTCCGCGTATTGTTGTTGATCACTTGGTTGTTGAAGATGCGGGTTGAATGACCGCCGACCACAGGCAGATCCGGCAAATCAAAAACAAGTATGCCGCCGGCATTGTGCTCTGCTCGGTTATTGTAAACGTCAGCATTGCTCGAATTCTCGATCTCAATGCCAGCCACATTGTACTCAGCCACAGAGTTCCGCACGATAATCCGATCGGACTGGCCAACATAGACACCAGCATCCGACGCCCCCCGAACCGTGACACCATCAATCAGAACATCAGAGGATTCCACCGGATAAACCCCATATGCGCCATTGTCCTCATCGGGTTCACCAGTCCATTCAACTGTGAGATTGGCATAGGTAATCCGGTCAGCCCCTTTTGATTTAATCCCATCGCCGGCCGTATCCTGGATCGTAAACCCGCTCAGCGTGACATCATCGGACGTGACCAAAAGTCCCTCGCCTGCGCCGGTTTGGCCAGAAAAATTCAGCACCGTTTCACTTTGCCCGGCCCCGCGCAGCGTTACCCGATCAGCATCAAGCGACAGACCATCTGTCAGCTCGAATGTTCCGGCCGGCATAATGATCTCATCGCCGTCTTCAGCGGTAATAAGAGCCGTCTGCAGCGCCTCGATGAAACCATCGCCCGCCGCCAATGTGACCTGACGATCAAGCGAAGCCGCCGCACTGTCCACCGCCGGTCCTGGTTCCACAGTCTCTTCAGCTGGGCCGCCGCACGCCGCCAATAGGCCAGCCGCGAATATTGTAAACCCCATAACCTTCTGGACCATGACATCTCCTCCCAATCCTAATTTTGCGGCAGTGTCATGCTTTTGCGCAGGCTTGGCAAGCGTCTCGGCCAAACGCCGGTGCCCGCTCGCGCCCGTTCGATCGGCTGGATTTACCTCCAAACACCGTTGCAATTCGCGCTTCGCGAACGGTTCTGCCAGGGCGTTCACGCATCTGTCTCGTCGATTGGCGCAATCTGAATTTACGAAGCGCTCACACCCCCCAATCTTCCACTCAGAACCGCCAAATACGTCGGCTCAGCACGGGACAATCAGAGGATGACAAACCCATGAACCACACCAAAACCATCGCTCTTCTACTTGCAGCTACATTCCTCCCAATCACCGCCAATGCCGACACGGTCGATATCACCGTTGAGAACATAAAAACCCAAGCCGGCACGCTTCATATCGGCCTCTATGATGAAGACGCATATCAGGGCGGCAGCGCCATAAATGGGGCGAACGTCACCGTTATTGGCGACACTGTTTCCGTCACCCTCGAAGGCATTGAACCGGGCGAATATGGCGTAAAGATCTTCCATGACGAAGATGATGACGGGCAAATGGACACAAACCCGTTCGGCTTGCCCACAGAAGCATATGCATTCTCCAACAATGCTAAGGGGCGGTTTGGCCCCGCCGCCTGGGACGACGCCAAATTTGTCGTGACCGACGCTGGAACCGCGCAAATCATCTCGCTCAACTAATTCACGCTCGCGCCAAAGGGAGACAGGGTCCATGCATATCGATCGCCGCAAATTCCTTAGCACCGGACTATCGGCAGGACTGGTTTCGGCAACAGGCCTCCCTGCGGCAGCCCTTCCCGACACCACCCTGCCCCCCTGGCATGCAGGATACCGCACCGCACCACCGAAGGGATTTGAACCCCGCCCGATGCATCTGATCCACGGCAAGCCACCTGCAGGTCTGACCGGGACCCTGTATCGCAATGGCCCTGGCCAGTTTCACTATGGCAGCACCCACGCCTCCCATTGGTTCGATGGCGATGGCATGATCCAGCGCATCCATATCGATGACGGCCGCGCGATCCATTCCGGGAAATTCGTACAAACCACAAAACGCGTCGCGGAACAGGAGGCCGGCCGCTTCCTTGCCGATGGCTTCGGCACGAAGGGCGACCCCTCCTACCCCGTTCAAAGCTCAGATGATGTAAACGCCGCAAACACCTCGGTTGTTATGGCCGGCGGCGAACTGCTCGCCCTTTGGGAAGGCGGCTCACCGTGGCGGCTTGACCCTGTGACCCTTGCAAGCCTCGGCCCCAAAGTCTGGCGGGACGACCTCCAGGGCATGCCCTATCTTGCCCATCCAAAGGTCGAGCCCGATGGCCGCATATGGAACCTTGGCGTCGGTGGCAACCGGATCGCGATTTACCTGTCGGACACCCAGGGGAACCTGATCGAGTTCGGCCTCGCCGATATCGGTGTGCCTGCCTATCTCCATGATTGGGCGATGACCGACAAACATCTCATCATCCTCGTCCAGCCATGGCTTCGCACCCGCTCGATCCCACCTTTTGTCGATCACTTGGTGTGGCAACCGGAGGATGGATTGAAGATCCTGATCGTCGACAAGGGGGATTTTTCAAACACCCGCTGGGCGCAAGCCCCGGCCCGCGCATTCTATCACACAGGCGCAGCTTGGGAGGAAACCGACGGAACCATCAAACTCGACGTCGCCTTCTATGACGATCCCGTCCTCGGCTCCGGCGGCGGCACATCTGAAATAGACGGCAGCTGGACAGCCGAAGAACAGCCTCCTCTTCAATCCAAGTTCAGCTTGCTGACCATACCGCCTCGCGGCGATGCTCAGATTATCGAAACGGCCCTTGATGGTGAATTCCCCCAGGTCGATCCACGCCGTCATGGGCTGAAGCGCGACCTCTCAGCGCTCGTCACCGGCGTCACCGATCACCATCCCGGAAACACCACACTCTCCCTGCACAATTGGACCACTGGCGAAACCGACGCATTTGACTTCGGCCCCAACCGAATGGTGGAAGAATTTCTCTTTGTCCCCAAACCGGGCGGTTCAGCCGAACACGACAGCTGGCTCGTGGGTCCCGTCTTAAACATGGCAGCCCAGACCCGTGAGATTCACGTCTTCGACGCTGCCAGTGTCAGCGATGGTCCAGTCTGCACCTGGATGGCGGACTATACGTGGCCCCTCGGCTTTCACGGGACATGGGCAGGATAGGTCTCCCAGAAGCTCAGTATGTCGTCAGATCAGGTTTGGATCTGTCGAGCAGTGCCCCAGCCCGGACACGAAGAGAATTGCGCCAGAGGCCCTTGCCGCGTTAGTCCCATGGCATGGCATATCAGACATCAAACCCCGTCCACATCCTCGTTGATGGTGATGCCTGCCCGGTCAAAGACGAAATCTACAAAGTCGCTTTGCGTCACAAGACGCCCGTTTTGATCGTCGCCAACAGCTGGTTCCGTGTGCCGGATCACCCGCTGTTCGATTTCAAACTGGTCAGCGACTCCTTCGACGCCGCAGATGATTATATCGCCGACCAGGCCAACAAGAACAGCATCATCGTCACAGCCGACATCCCCCTCGCGGATCGTTGCCTGAAAGCCGGCGCAATCGTGCTTGGACCACGCGGCAAACCCTTCACCGAGGACTCAATCGGCAGTGCCCTTGCCACCCGGGCGATCATGGCGGATTTGCGCGCCGGTGTCGGCAGCGAGAACATTGGCGGCCCTGCCAGCTTCACCAAAGCGGACAGATCGCAGTTTCTCCAGGCCCTCGACCGCGAAATCATCGCATTAAGCAGAGCGGCCACAGGCTAGCGCTATCGGCACCGGAAAAAGCAAGGCCTTGATGGCCTCAACACGAGATGGCCACCTGAGGATGACAATGCTTCCGCATCCGCCAGGAGCCAGTATCGAAGTTCAGCGCTAAGTCATGGACCGGGCACTTAACCCAACACCCGCCCGGCGACGGCGTCGAGCTTGGCAATCAACAGAGGATCCCGCGCGTCTGGTGCCGTTATGACGGCATAGTCCAAGGCCTGCTCGATCCCTTGCTCTGTTGGTGTGCGTGCGACACCCGACATTGTCTCGGCCAGCCGCTTAATCAGGGCCTTTGCCGACATGCTGTTCCGACTGAGCACGTCAAGCACCGATTCGACGGACACCGCCGCTTCGGCCTCGCGCCAGCAATCATAATCGGTCACCATCGCCACGGTGGCATAAGGCAGCTCGGCTTCGCGAGCGAGTTTCGCCTCCGGCATATTTGTCATGCCGATCACATCGCAGCCCCAGGAACGGTAGAGATGACTTTCCGCCCGCGTCGAAAATTGCGGCCCCTCCATGGCGAGATAGGTACCGCCGCGATGCACCCGCGTGCCCACCGCCTCGGCAGCGTCTCCGGCGAGCTTTGAAAGCCGGGCACAAATCGGATCGGCGACCGAGACATGACCGACGCAACCCGGCCCGAAAAAACTCTTCTCTCTGGCAAATGTCCGATCGATGAACTGATCGACCATGACGAAATCCCCAGGGGCATAGGCCTCTTGCAAAGACCCGACCGCCGAGATCGAGAGAATATCGGTACACCCGGCGCGCTTCAGCACATCGATATTGGCCCGATAATTCACACTGCTCGGCGTCAACACATGCCCGGTGCCATGCCGCGGCAGAAACACAAGGTCCACATAGCCAATACGTCCGCGGGTCAGAGCGCCCGATGGTGCGCCCCAAGGGGACTCGATAGACACCTCACGCCGATCCTCCAAACCATCAATATCGTAAAGGCCAGACCCACCGACCACACCCAAAACCCATTTCGTCATATTGTATTCCCAAAACTGAAAAGCCCCGCCATGGACCAATCCAAAGCGGGGCTGTCAATTCGAAATAAAGCGAACCTTAGTGTTCCACTTTCTCCCAGATCTGATGATAGGAGAGCCATAGAAGGATCGCGAAAACAGTCAGGAAGATGATCGTTTTCAGCCCTGTCGATTTCCGGATTTCCTGTTTCGGCTCACCAGCCCAAGCGAGGAATTGGGCAACATCGGCTGCCATCTGTTCCACCGTTGCTTCGGTCCCGTCCAGATAGGTCAGCTGACCATCGGCGAGCGGGGGTGCCATGGCCAGGAAACCGCCTGCCGGAATATGGCGTGGGTCACCGGTCCACTGCGGTGTTGTGTCCCCAGGAAAGTACGGATTGTAATACTGACCGATGGGCTGAGCGAGCAGGCCTTCGACCGCATGATGGCCATCACTATGGCCGGCATCACCTTCGCCGTGATCGCCCTCCGCACCATGATGATCACCATGCGCCGCCCGCGGGAATGTGATGTTCCCATCAAGGTCCACTTCCTCCCAATCGGGATACCCAATCAGGAGAGAGTAAATATAGCTCGCGCCACCATGCCGTGCCTTTGTAATCACGGACAGATCCGGCGGCAGAGCACCACCATTGGCCGCCCGCGCCGCATTGTCATTCGCAAAGGGCGACGGGAATCGGTCAGCAGGGCTCGCCGGTCCGTAAACCGGATCGCCAAAATCGTCATAGCCTTTGAAGATTTCCGCTTCGGCTGCGAAGGCTTTGACCAGCGGGTTTTCGTTCGCCGGATAGTCCGCACTGTAAAACGGGCCGCCTGGCTCGGAGAGGTTCCGATAACTGATCAATTTCATGGAGTGGCAAGACGCGCAGACCTCTCGATAAACCTGATATCCGCGTTGAAGCGAGGCCTCGTCGAATTCGCCGAATGCTCCCTCGAAAACCCAGCCGTCTTCCGGAGGATGCGCATGTTCTGCCCCACCGGCCGCCCACGCCGTGAACGCAAGACCAGCTGAGACTGCGGCGAGCGCAATTTGTTTGAATGGCGTCATAATCAAATTACTCCGCTGGAACCGGCACAGCATCGTCCGCTGTTTTCTTTTCGTCAGGTTTCGGACCATGTCCGTTCGCCTGAAGCACCGCTGTATGAATGGATTCTGGTTCATCCTTGGGCCGTTCCGTCAAGCCGAGCCAAGGCAGGATCACGAGGAAGTATCCAAAATAGTAAAGTGTCAGAAGCTGAGCGAGGTGGATAAATCGGATCGCCCCGCCCTTTTTGATCGCCAGACTTGCGCCAGCGGTTGCCGGCTGGGCCTCCAAAGCCGCCTGCGCTTCGGCATAATCATCGAAAACGATCTCGTTTGGGTTTCCGTCAGCATCCGCATAGGAAACGACAAGTTGGTCAGCCCCAAACTGAAGTCCCGGCAACGCATCATCGGGGTTCGACGCACCGCACCAGCCAAGCCCGATGCAGCATGCCACAAATGCGTAGAAATAGCGCCGCGCCGTCGGGCGATAGCGCAAAGACTTAACGTCGGAGGTATCCAACCATGGCACGACGAAGAGCACAGCGATCGATCCAAACATGGCGATCACGCCCAGAAGCTTCGCATCAATCGGACCGATATCAAACGTGATCGCCCGCAGGATCGCGTAGAAAGGCAGAAGATACCACTCTGGAACAATGTGCGCCGGCGTCACCAGCGGATTGGCTTCAATATAGTTGTCGGTGTGGCCGAGAACGTTCGGCGCATAAAAGACAAAGCCCGCAAATATGATCATGAAGACAACGATCGCGAACCCATCTTTCACCGTATAATACGGGTGGAAGGGCACCGTATCTTTCTTCACATCTTTGACTTCGACACCGGTGGGATTGTTGTTCCCTGGCACGTGGAGCGCCCAGATGTGAAGGATCAC
>JBCBUY010000061.1:0-17867 GCA_039817885.1 Pseudomonadota bacterium
CCATGACTGAGTTCAGTCATGGTGAAGGAACTGTCCCAGGTCTTCGTGGCCGGCCCGCCCGTCAGCCGGGCGCTCGGCGAAGATGTCACCAAAGAAGAGCTCGGCGGATGGCAGATCCAGGCGCGCAATGGCACGGTCGACGATGTTGTCGACACAGAAGCTGACGCCTTTGCCGCGGCCCGGCGATTCCTATCCTACCTCCCATCCTCCGTTCATGACCTGTCGGTGCGGCATGATCCGACCGACGATCCGGGACGACGCGAAGAGGATTTGATCTCGATCGTCCCGACCGATGGCGTCACACCATACAAGCCACGCACGATCATTGAAGTGGCCGTCGACACGGGCTCCTTCTTTGAGATCGGTCGGCAATGGGGCAGGGGCATCGTCACCGGCCTTGCGCGCATAGATGGCTTCGCGGTCGGCATCCTCGCAGGCGATCCGTTCTTTCTGGATGGCGCTTGGACGGCCGATGTCTGCGACAAGGTCACCCGGCATATGGATCTGTGTTCCACATTTCATTTGCCTGTTGTGCATTTCGTTGATTGTCCGGGCTTCGCTGTCGGGGTGAAACACGAAACCGCCGGTGTCACCCGTAAGGGCGTGCGCGCCATGGCGTCGGTCTATCAAGCAAATGTACCGGTTTGCGCCGTCGTCATTCGAAAGGCCTACGGCCTTGCAGGATCGGCCATGATGAACCCGTCCAAGGCGAAATGGCGCTATTGCTGGCCCAGTGGCGACTGGGGCTCGCTTCCCATGGCCGGCGGAATAGAAGCGGCGTTCCGCAAGGAACTTGCGGGGGCCGACGACCCGGACGCTCTGCTGCAGCAGCTTTATAAGAAGTTCGACGCAATCCGCTCACCCTTCCGGACCGCTGAAAGTTTCTACGCTGAGGAGATCATCGACCCAAGGGAGACGCGCCCCCTGCTCGTTGATTTTGTCCATCACGCCCAACGCGCCTTGGAACCAGGGCACACAACCTTCGGACCACGTCCCTGAAAACGACCTCAACTCTGCCTTAGTTTTGCCCGACGGCAGCAGCATATATGTGAGCAAATAATCACAAGAGGTGCATACCGTGATGAAATCATTGAAGTTTGCGGTGAGCGCATTGGCGCTATCGGTTCTTCCGGCATGCGGTGGCTCGGCTGATGCGGATCAGCGGAGTTTCGCTGAGGTTCTCGCAGAGGACGGCCTGAGCGGCGTGCCGAATTGGTCAGCGGCACAGGACGGAACGCCTGAAACCGCCTATCTGGCCGGCATGGCTGAAGCGCTGAGCGCAATCGAGCATGTCCTCCAGGTGCGCTATGCCACTTATTCCGGGGAATTGCCCCTGGCACCCGGCGGCCAGGTAGCGATCGAGTATAATCCCGACGCTGAATTTGATCCTGCTTTCGTTGAAATGGCAATGCTCGGCGCACTCGAGCATTTTGCCCGTGCCGAGGACGCCCTTACTGCTGCCTTGGGCGAGGACTTTACCGTCGACGTCGATCTGGCGGACATCTGGTTCGATATCGATGCCGATGGCATGCGCGATGAGGGCGAGGAGGCTCTGGCTCAGATCGCATCGCTGCTCGGAACCGCGCAGGAGGACGGCGCGCCTGCGAACACGCTGGTCCGGTTCGATACCGCCGATGCTGACTGGCTTGCGGCCTATGTCCATCTCGCATCTGCGGCCGCAGAACTTTTGATGTCTTTCGATCCCACATCGGCGATTACCACTGTTTTTGAAGGCAATGAGCGGATGCGCGACCTGGGGGTTATCGCCCATGATCCCTTCTTCGGGACACGGAACGAAATCGACACATTCGCCGTCGCACTCGCAGCACTAGACGGTGTGCCCGACGCGGCACGCACGCAGGCCGCACTTGCTCATCTGAAAGACATGGTGAGGCATAATCGCGACTTCTGGTCCCGCGTCGTCGAAGAAACAGACGATCAAAACGAATGGTTACCCAATGCCAATCAGACGTCGGCATTCGGGGTCTCCGTCACAGAAGAGACAGCCGAAAATTGGCAAACAGTCCTGTCCGAGATATCCGATGTTCTGGAGGGGCGGAAACTGATTCCACACTGGCGCGTCGCGGATGCAGGCAACGCGTCTGTGGGGATCAACCTTGAAAGCTTGCTAACTGATCCGGGTGATTTCCAACTGGCTCTATTGCTCCATGGCGCAAGTCTAGCGCCGCATATGGAAGAGGGGGAATTGGTTGATATGCGCAATTGGCGGGAGTTTTCAGATGGGGTCGGCGGGCAGGGAATTCTATTCGCCTTCTGGCTCAACTAAAGTCGAACGAAGAGAGGGGACAGATATGTTCAGAACACAGACAATTGTCGCTGCCGTTCTATTGTTGGCAGCCTGTGGCGGAGGCGGCGGAACGGGCACGGACAGCGAGGTGTCGAACCTCGACCATGCCGCGCCACCATCAGCGCCCGTCGCAGAGCTCAATGCCCAGGAATTTGGCGGACGAGCGAAACGCGCGCAGACGGCCCCCGCGCCGGTCGACGCCACCCCTGAAGCGGGGACCGGCGAGCAATACATTGCTTACAGTCATAACCTCGGTCTTCGTTTGCCGTTGGAGGGCGTCGAACCTGTTATGCAAGGACATGTCGAGGCTTGCCAAGCTGCAGGCATTGCCACGTGTATCGTCATCAATTCCAATCTGAATAAGCAAACGGACGAATACACGTCCGGCTATCTCTCTCTGCGCGCCCAACCAGATTGGATCGAAACATTTCTGGCTGGCGTGGATGAAACGGCCGAAACGGCAGGCGGTGAAGTCAGTCAACGCTCTTCCAGTGCCGAAGACCTGACCCGGACCATTTTGGACACCGATGCGCGCTTGAGCGCACAGATCACCCTAAAGGGACGGCTTGAGGATCTCCTCGCCAATCGTGATGGCGAGCTTTCCGACTTTCTTCAGATCGAGCGCGAACTTGCGCGTGTAACCGGCGACATCGAAGCGATCACATCAAACCTCAAAGCTCTGCGCTTGCGGGTCGCTATGTCCGAGCTGACGGTCAGTTATGAAACCAAGCGCACGGCAGTCGCTGGCGGTCGGCGAAACCCACTTGCACGCGCCTTCGGTGATTTCTTCTACAATCTGTCTGATGCACTGGCGTCTGTGATCACCTTCTTCGCCATCGCGCTGCCTTGGTTACTGGTGATCGGCATCCTGCTCTTCATATGGCTGCGGGCGATCTGGCCTTGGGTCCGCAAACGCCGCGGTAAGGCCTAAAGACGAAGGAGGGCGGCCCGCTCTTTCTTCGAGAGCGGCCGCCATTTGCCTTCCTTCAGCCCGCCGAGCTTTAACGGACCAATCCGAACCCGGAGCAAATCGACAACGCGAAGATCGACAAGCTCGCACATTCGTCGGATCTGCCGGTTACGTCCCTCACGCAGGGTGAACCGGAGCCGACCACTGTCCATCACCGCCACCTTCGCCGGCTTCAATCTGTGATGATCAAGCGCGAGTCCGTGACGGAGTTTGGTGAGTCTCTCCGGCGTGACGTCGCCTTTCACCTTCACCACATATTCTTTCTCCAGCTTGCTCTCTGGCCCGATAATCGCTTTTGCGAGCACACCGTCCTCTGAGAGCAGCAACAGGCCGCGGGAATCCATGTCCAGCCGGCCAAGCGCCGGGAGCGAGGCATTCCGCGGCGGAGGCCGCCCTGTTCCTGACAGGTTCGATCGCGTCAGTAGCCGAGCTGCGGGAACTTGTCCCTCTTCTGGTTGGGCAGAAACGATGCCAACGGGTTTGTGAATAACGGCCGTGAACTTCGTCTCGAGTTTCGCCGCAGCATCGCTCTTCAGCGTAAGTGTTTGGCCTGGCAGAATTTTGTGACCAGGCGAGGAAATCACATCACCATCAATTTCAACCTTGCCGTTCTCGATCAGCGCTTCGGCTTCCCGGCGCGAGCAGAGGCCGGATTGACCCATGAACTTGTTTACACGCTGCGGCGCATCGCCGGTATAGGTCTTTGATAGGCTCATCTAACAAGCCGCCGTGCGAGATACGTGACCGCGTAGTCTGGATGGAAGGTACGCCCGCCAACCTCTTCAAATCCTAGGCGCGTGTGAAACCGCAGCGATCCTGGATTGGGCGGCACCGCGTTTACCTCACACCCGATCAGGGGCACCTGGCCCGCAAAGGCTGTGAAGGCATTCGCGTAGAGTTGCGCTCCGATGCTCTGCCCGCGGGCCGCCGGGGCGATCGCTATCCGATCCACATAAACAAAGCTTTCATAGCGCTCGGTGAACCAAGCATAATTTTTTCCCTTGTATGAGGTGCCCTCCGGAACAGCGAGGAGGAACCCGATGGGGATATCCACCTCATCGACCGCGACCGTACACTGCCCGAGGTCAATGATCGTCGCTAATAGATCCTCGGACACCGAACTGACACCCGGCGTCGAAGCCTCATTGATTCCGTGCAAGGCGGCCAGGTCAGCAGGCGTATAGGGACGAATCGTCGGAGTCATGCGCCCTTCGTTTCCACCCCCACCAAATCTGTCAAGCGCCCAAGGCCCGGCGCGCCTTGCCTTTGCCAATGTGAAACGCTATGCCCGCCTGCCGCACGGCGTAAAAATCGGCGTTGAGGATCCATGGCGCGCTATTCACTCTGGTTACTTTTGCCACCGGAAGCTGAGCGGGCGTTTCGTGTCGCAAAGCGCACGGCAGACAAGGCTCTAAAGGGCGACGACTTCCAGCCGCACCTCACCGTTGCCGGGGCCTTCGAAACATCATTGGAGCATTTCCGCCGGATTTGCGTCGATGCGATCCATACATCTGAGCCGGCGTCAGCAGGGTGGTCGGTTGCCCCCTCAGACTACGAGCTCGGGGAGACCTATTTTCAGTCGCTTTATGTGCGCTGCAATGTCTCCCAAGGCGTGCGCTTTATTCGCCAAAGCGTCTTCCAGGCATTAGGTGTTCCGGATACTGACTTTATCCCGCATATCAGCCTCTATTATGGTAAGGCCGATGCGGAGGCACGCCGGAAAATTCTGCCAGAGCTGCCGCGCCCGATAGGAACCTTCCAAACCCGTCAGTTCTCTATTGCCGGGGAGGGCGACAAGCCTATGAGTTGGGAGATTGTGCTGGAATTGCCCACCATGTGAGGGCGGGTCTGGTCCCTAGACAGGTTTTCTACACCGGTCCATCAGATCTTGCCGGCAGAGAAAACTCTGAACGATTTTCTCGAAGTTCCGATCCGGCCCGTTTGTAATCGTGTCTCTCGTTACGCCTGCTGCGACCAGTTCTGAGAAAAGGTCGCGCATTTCATCTGCGGTGAGTTGGCCGACAAGCTCCTCTAACGCGTCCCGAACATCCGCGCGGGCTTCGAGAATATCTGAACGAATAACCGGTAGAGGCCGGTAAGTGGTCCAAAAGCCGAGATCATCCTCAAGCACAACATAACGACCGGACTGAGTTTGAGCGTCGGTCAACAACCCATTGATGATATCAACCTTGCCAGCCTCAAGCGCCGCATATTTTTGAACATTATTGTCCAGGACAATTTTCGTTCCAAAATCAAAGCGATAACGAGACGTGATCAAATTGAGGCCGTCATCCCGTCCATAGAACTCGGTTGTGCCGCCAATGGTGAAGTCGTTCAGTGCGTCAGATCCCAGAAACTCGCTGAGCTTCCCGGATTTGCCCGTAATGCCGAGGTCAGCGGCTGTTTTGGGCATCATCAGCAAAACCCAGCTGTTTTCAAAGCCGAAATGTCCAAGCACATGCAGGTGCGTATCTTGCTGCTCCTTGATCGCCTTCATGGTCAGAAGGTCGTTCAGCAGTTCCGGTTCATTATCTTCCCCGAACTTGAACGAGTCTCCGCCCATCTCAAGATAAAGCTGCCCAATCGTTGCCGAATAATCCGGAACGATATCGAGCTTTTTCTCGAAAACCTGATCCCAGACATCCTCGGACTCACCTTGATAATGATGGGTATTCACAGTGAGGTCAGGCGCGCGGTCACGGATGACCTCCGCCATCATCTGCGCGAGGACATTTGCTTCCAGATGGTTTTTCGCCCCGATATTCAGCTCTGTGATCGGTTCCACGAACGGTCCGTCATTTCCGATCAAAAAGATGCCTGGAACATATTTGTCCCAGCCGAGCTCCGTCAGATTGGCAAAAATGCCTATGGCACCCACAAGAAAGGACACGAAAGCGAGGCTAATGCCCCGCACATGCGATTGTCGCCGAGGAGGTTGCTCGGCGCGCGGTGGCGCTGCGTTCGCATGAGAGATTTCTTCCATCAGTGCATCCCCTTGCGGCGCAGCATAGGGATGCAAGACCCAAATTCAAGACTGCAGATTAAGAATTGAACGTGTGCCTGGTATAATAGTCTTCTTTGCCGACATCTGATGCTGGATTTTTCAATTTACGAGCAGAGATTTCAGCCTAGGCGGGCGGAGCGCAGCGTTTCAACAGAGACTGGTCGCAGAGAAACGCTTCAATTGTCTTCTCAAAATCGATGAGGACGCCGTTCTGGATGTCTTCGGGCGTTACGCCTGCATCGTCGAGCGCGATAAAGAGCTGCCGCATTTCCTGCTCGGTGATTTGATCTGCAAGCGTGTCCACAGCAGCGACGACATCTGGCCTCGACCGCACCACTTCTGTGCGTGTGATCGGCACGGCCCAATATTTTGGCCAGAACGACAAATCGTCTTCAATAACCACATAGTCCCCCCGTTCCATGGCGGCGTCCGTGACATAACCATCGATTACATCGACCTCCCCGGCGTCTATGGCGGGGTATTTCTCCAGGTGGAATTCAAATATCTCCCTGTCGCCAAATCTCGTTCGGTAGAAGTCTGATAGGCCGCGCACGCCCTCATCACGCACGAAGAACTCATAGGTCGATCCGATCCTGAGATCCTTCAATCTGTCAGAATCTGAAAACGCGCTGAGCGGAACCACATCCCCTTCCATACCCAGGGCTGCGACGGTCTCCGGCTTCGTCAGCAGCACATAACTATTGGAGAAGCCAAAAGTCCTTAGCACCTCGACCTGCACATCGGTTTCGCTGCGAGATGTTTTGAGCAGGGCGTTCAGCCGGTCAGAATCGTGACTGCTCCGCCGAACCGTTGGGGCATCCAGGTCGAGATATATGGACATGATGGTGCCTGAGTAGTCCGGGATCAAATCGACCCGCTCAGCCAGCAATTCTGACCAGACAAGATAGGATTCCCCGAGATAGTACTTCATGTTCACAACGATGTCGGGAACCTGATCCTCAATCACTTGCGCCATCATCTGCGCAAGCACATTGGATTCCAGATGAATTTTGGCCCCGATCGTCAGCTCTGTGATAGGCTCGACAGGGCGCACGTCTTCCTCATCGTCCGTGCCGAATAATCCGGCCAGCACACCGCCATTGCTAAGCTCGGCAATGCTGGCGGCAAACGCGATTGCAGAAACCAGCACCGATCCTGCCGCAAGCAGAATGCGGGGAATGCGGTTGCGGCGCTTGTCTCGGGGCGGCCCGTTTTGATCCGGGTCTTGCTTGTCGGTCACGTGATATCCCCACTGAACCCAAATTGGCGTCCGCCAAGCCTATATCAAAAAGGATGGGGATGACGCAAAGCACATTGCAACGAATCAAGGGCGGCGTTGCGCCGGTGCAATGCCGAGCGCAGAAGTGCACCAATGCCAGGCTTTTCGTGGCGGGGGAGGAGGTGCGTTTCCGTATCAAACCTCATCAAAATACTGATAGCCCAGCTCGCGCGGACGACATCGGTCCGATAAACTCGTCCCATGCGTTTCGCCCTTTTGAGTGTTTCTGTTTGTCTTATGGCCATCGCGCCGGCTGCTGCCACATGCGAATATCGACCGGAATGGCGCGGCCGTGACACGGCAAGTTTCGTAGCCGATGCCGAGGCCTGTCTGGCGGCACCGAAAGAGGGGTTTCGGATCGATCCGGCGGTGGAGCAAGAGGTCTTCGACCGGGTCAATGCGGCGCGTCGTGAGGCGGGACGTGCCCCCCTCGAACATCGCGAAGCCCTTCTGCGCCCCGCCAGACTACACAGCTTCGATATGGCCCAGGATTGGTTCTTCGCCCATGAAGGCCCCGATGGCCGGTCCGTCTCGGAGCGCGTTGCAGCGCTCGATCGGACACTGATCCATTCCGAGATCCGCGAGAATATCGCAAAAATTGGTGGTGATCTGAATTGGGCAGACACCAGTGAAATCTTGCACAACATCTTGTTTGAAAGCGACGGTCACCGCGAAAACATGCTGAGTCCACGGCTGACACATATGGCGATGGGCGTCGTGCGAACCGATGATGGGGCCTGGATCACCCAGATCTTTGTCCGCTTGGAAGGGCAGTTCACCCGGCCGGTACCAGCGTCCTTGTCGGCGGCCCAGCCACAAATTCCAGGCGTGCAAATGGCCGATTGGGCCCATGGCGAAACGCGGCTCTTGATCGACAATAAGCAATATCCATCCACGGCGCTCGACCCAACCCTTCGCGGCGAGGCAAATCTGATTGTGAAAGGCACCCGCGCTCTGTCCGAGTTTCGCTTCGAGACCATAAACTTGATCGGCCCCTCCACGACCCTTCGTAAATAACCGTTCCGGCTTGACCGGGGACGGAGGATCGTGGACGTGTGCGCAAACCTTAGAGCTGTGCACATGACCGAACAAAAACCTTATATTGTTGCTTTGAGCGGCGGATCTGGAT
The DNA here is from genome assembly GCA_039817885.1 of Pseudomonadota bacterium. Lineage (GTDB taxonomy): Bacteria > Pseudomonadota > Alphaproteobacteria > Caulobacterales > Hyphomonadaceae > CALLCD01. The sequence goes on from JBCBUY010000061.1 coordinate 8,691, forward strand.
CCGGAAAGTCGACCCTGTCCGATGCGCTGGTGGATCGCCTCGGCCGAGAGGCGGTCGTCTTGTTTCACGAAGATGCCTATTATTGGCCGCGCGATCACTATCCCGCATCGATGCCAGCATCGGCGATCAATTATGACCATCCGGAATCCAAGGACACAGACTATCTTGTGCGCGATCTTGCCGCTCTGCGCGCTGGCCAAACGATCGAGCAGCCGATCTACGATTATGCGCGACATGATCGATCAACCACCGAAACACGGCGGATTTCACCGGCCAAAATTGTTCTCCTGGAGGGCATTCATGCGCTGTCTATTCCGGGAACAGAGCAGCTCATTGACCTGAGGGTCTATGTCGACACGCCAGATGATCTTCGATTGGCCCGCCGGATCCGTCGAGACGTCGCCGAACGGGGAAGGGAACTCGAAGGCGTGCTGACCCAATACATGAACACGGTGCGCCCAGCCCATTACGCCCATACCTTTCCGGCAAAATTCGTCGCTGATCTCGTCATCGCCGATGAAGGCTTGCCCGCCTTTGGCGATGTGCGTCCGTCTGAAGTCGCGCTGGAGCGTATGGTGTCGCCTGTCCTCGACCGTCTGAGGTCTGCCGGCGTGATTTAAGATCCAAGCCGTTCAGACGAACTCCCGGAATCACCCCGTCTCCGGCGCCCATCCGCCGCAATCGCGTCCCATCGTAGAAGCTCACGCACTTCGGAGGACGCACAAATGAAAAAATCCCTGCTCGCACCGCTTTTTGCGCTCGCTCTGCCATTTGCGGCATCTGGTAAAGAAGCACCACCCGTTTCTCCTGATATCCAGCCAGCGGTCTTGACCGATGAGACGGGTGTTCACTCCTATATCCTGCTCGATCGCACAGGGTCTATGTCAGATATCTGGGATGAGGCCCTCAGCTCGGTGAACGCCTATGCCAAATCCGTCGGTGAAGAAGCTGATGGTGAGACGGATATCGACACGGTCGTGAATCTCGCTGTTTTTGACGCCCAGGAGGGGCTGCAGTTCGATGTTCTGCGTCGTGGCGTGGAGGCGGAACGATGGACTGAAGTGACCAATGATGAAGCCCATCCGCGAGGCATGACCCCGCTCTTCGATGCGATTGGCCGCATCGTGGCGCTCGCTGAATCTGACGCGCCAGACAAAGCGGTTCTGGTGATCATGACGGATGGTCTGGAGAATGCTTCCCGCGAAATGACAGGTGACGGTGCAAAAGCCGCCCTGGATCGCGCCCGGGATCGCGGCTGGGAAGTCGTCTTCCTCGGCGCGGAATTCGCAAACTTCTCGGATGCCGAATCTGTCGGGGTAAGTTCCGGCAAATCGATCGCCGTCGGATCACAGCAATTCGGGGTCACCATGGAACGCCTTGGCAAGAAATCTCGCGCGTATGCCCAGGACGCCGAAACAGAGATTGAATTCGATGCCGAAGACCGGGCGATTTCCGGTGAAGAGGATGTCAAACAGCGAACCGGCCGACAAAGATAGAGCGCGTCAAAGCCCTATAAGAGCCTCCCGCATCGCTCGGTGCGGGGGGCTCATTTATGTAATGCCGTGGCTGACGATACCGATTCGGCAGCGCTGATTCATTTAGGTTCCCTTGCGTCATCTCTCCGCCTTATTTCTGCGGCAGAGGGTAAATTCCGTTGAAAATTAAGGAGACGCATCGCGCCAGATCAGGTTCGCCACCCATGCACATTTATTTTCTTTTTGAGTACCTAAGGAGCTGTCAAAATGACCAGCACAACGAAGTCCACCGCCCGCCTTCCTGGCGTCCACTCCTACATTCTACTCGACCGCACCGGCTCCATGTCGGGCATTTGGGAAGAAGCTCTTGGCTCAGTGAATGCCTACGCGCATTCCGTTGGTGAAAAAGAAAAGGACGAGGCCGATATCGAAACCGTGGTGAATCTCGCCGTATTCGATTCGCAGAACGGCCTCGCATTCGATGTGCTCCGACGAAAGGTGGATGCAAGGGCCTGGAAAGATGTCACGATCGATGAGGCGCAGCCGCGCGGGATGACACCGCTCTTCGATGCAATCGGTCGATTGGTGTCGATGGCAGAGTCCGACGGACCCGAAAAAGCCGTTCTCGTGATCATGACAGACGGGCACGAAAACGCCTCGCGCGAGATGACAAGCATAGGCGCGAAGGTCGCACTCGATCGGGCCCGGAGCCGAGGGTGGGAAGTCATATTCCTGGGAGCTGAATTTGCCAGCTTCTCCGACGCCCAGAGCGTCGGCGTCGGCCGTGAACGGTCCATGGCGTTCAGCAGCCGACGAAGCCGGACAGTCATGCACGCGGTCGGAAAGAAATCCCGAGGCTATGCGCTCAGAAATGAGGACGTGATGTTTGATGACGTAGATCGCCAATGCGCCGAGGAAGAAGACGTCAAATGTCGTAAGGAATCATAGTCCGTATCCAAATCAGGCTAGCCCCCGCACATCTGTGCGGGGGCTTTGTGTTGCTCGAAAATGGGTTTGCCCCTAAACCACGCCGGCGCAATGACGGGGCAAACTGATGAGCCAGACACTTCTCCTTCTACCGGGCGATGGTATTGGCCCGGAGGTGACCGCCGCCGCCGCTCGCGTGGCAGAGGTCCTGGTGCCTGATCTCAAGCTTGAAGAGGCCCTGGTTGGTGGCACCGCCTATGACGCTGACGGTGATCCCCTGACCAATGACACGCTCGCCCGCGCAAAAGCGGCAGACGCGATATTGCTCGGTGCGGTGGGGGGACCAAAGTGGACAGATGTTCCCCGCGACAAACGCCCGGAAATGGGATTGCTAAAGCTCCGCAAAGGGCTGGATGTCTTCGCAAATCTCCGCCCGGCCTTTTGTTTTGCCCCGCTCGTCGACGCCTCGAGCTTGAAACGAGAACTTGTCGAAGGCCTTGATATCATGATCGTCAGGGAGCTGACGAGTGGGGTCTATTTCGGTGAGCCGCGCGGAATCGAAACCGGCCCCGATGGCCTTGAGTACGGCTTCGAAACATCGCGCTATACGGCACCTGAGATTGACCGCGTCGCACGTGTCGCTTTCGACATTGCCAGAGGACGGGATGGTCGCGTCGCCTCCGCTGAAAAATCAAACGTGATGGAGAGCGGCCTGTTCTGGCGGCAACAGGTCACCGCCCTGCACGAGGCTGAAGGCGACGGTGTTGAGCTCTCGCATATCCTCGCCGATGCCTGCGCTATGGAGCTTGTCCGTGCGCCGAAACAGTTCGACGTCATCCTCTGCGGCAATCTCTTTGGTGACATCCTGTCCGATGCCGCCGCCATGCTGACGGGCTCCATCGGCATGTTGCCCTCCGCCAGTCTCGGTGCGCCTGGGACGCCCGGCCTCTATGAACCAGTCCATGGATCAGCCCCGGATATCGCGGGGCAGGGGATCGCGAATCCCTGCGCGACCATTCTCTCCCTGGAAATGGCGCTTAGGTGGTCGCTCGGTAAACCGAAAGAGGCGGACCGGTTGTTCGCCGCCGTGGAGACGGCGCTCACCAAAGGCGCGCGCACACGTGATATCGGGGGCACGTCGACGACATCTGAGATGGTCGACGCCATTATTGCCGAACTCTAGTCCGTTATCGGACGATATCATGCACAGCAGGTTGACGACCGCGGTCTTGGGCGCGGGTCCGCATCGGCTGGCAGGTCCAAAGTCGCGTCGACGCCATAAACCGCGGACGCACCATGGGTGAAGAAGGTTTCCCAGCGGACACCCGACGGATCTTCCACCCAGGATTTATCTGAAACGGCATAGCAACAGGTCGTCGCCTCCTGATCGAAGGTTGGCTCCTCCGCCGTTTTCAAGCGCTGAGTGATTGTCTCCAGACTTTCCGCGTTGTCCGCCTGAATGCCGAGATGGTTCACGCCTGCCGCCATCCCCGGACGCACCGAAATCGCCAGATTCACGGCTGGATCGTCCAGAAGCCACTTTGCATAATCGCCCTTCGTCACATTTGGCTTTGCCCCGAGCAGCGTCGTGTAGAAGCGCACCGATTGGTCTAGGTCCTCAACCGCAATATGGATATGTAATCGGTTCATGTCTGGTCTCCCTGTTCAACGCCGCAACACGCGGCCTTGTTGGTAATGTCGGCGAGTGGTGCGAGAATTTCCGGCCGGCCCTGACAGCAATCTTCCATCAAATATGCGACGACCGAGCGGATCGCATCATAGTCCGCCGCGTATCGGATTGATCGTCCTTCGCGCCGGCTGCTGACCAGGGTCGCATTGGCGAGCACCGAGAGCTGGGCGGACACTGTCGTAAAGTTCGCCCCCGCCGCGTTCGCCAGCTCTCCGGCTGCCATACCCTCTGGCCCAGCTTTGACCAGTCGCCGAAACAGATCGAGCCGGCCCTCATGGGCAAGGGCACTTAAACGCGAGAGGATCATCATTATTTCCATAATCCATGGAATAATGGATTAAAATGCAGAAGTCAATACGAAGCTCCGAAATGCGCAACTCGGAATTAGTCTGCTGGAACCGATGCCTTGGCGGATGCTGACTCGGCGGTCGCGTCTTTCTCCCAACTGAAGTCCGGTGAAATTCGCCGTGGTCGCCAGACACCCAGAATGACATTTACCACTGAGATCGCCATCACAATGCCAAGCGTGGCCCATTCGAACGCGACAAGAGACTCCAGATCACTGAGGGGGGCCGTACCATTCGCGATCTCGGCGGCTTTCTTCTCCGCAACGGAAGCCTTGGACCCGATAAGGCCAAGGACCCCTTCAAACAGCAATATGCCCGTCATGGCTTTCAGCCACACCCAGCCTTTGCTGAGAAACGGTTCGTGGACCACCATAGACAAGAGGCCACTCGCGGCGACCAGGGCAAAAGACGGCAGGATCACAAAATTGCTGATGATACGGATCGACGTCCGCAGATCCGCATAGGCGGCCGGCGTCTCCGGCACACCGACAATCAGCAGAACAAGATAGCAGCCCAAACCGCCGATCATGCCGCAGGCCGCGACGGAGTGGATGATCTTCAAGGATTTACGGGCAATTTGCATGACCGGTTGCCTACGCTTCTGTCAGAAAACCAAATGGCTTCCAATCAAAATAGACTGGCAGGATATCCACGGGCTGACGCGCATACTGTCCAGTCCGGCACACATTAGCCCAGATGACCGACCAGATCGACACGTTTGGTTGAGCAGAACATATCTTGGGCGCATATTGCACACCGGATGACTCGGGGGTTTAGAGACCATGACGAATGTATTCGTCAGTTACAGTCAAAAGGATCGCCGATGGCTGGGGCTTGTCCGGCCTGTCTTGGATGAACTGTCGCAGAGCGCCATCATCAAATACTTTGTCGATGACCAGTTGAAGGCCGGTGACGAGTGGCGGAAGACCATTCTGGGCGCGCTTGATAAGTGTGATGTCGCCGTCTTGCTGTTAACTCCTCAGTTCTTCGAGTCGGAGTTCATAACGAAAATAGAACTGCCTCGTATTCGCTCTCTTCAAAAAGCACGTCGAATTCTCGTGATCCCGATTTTTGTCTCGGGCACCGTTCCGAAGAGATTTTCTTGGATCGGTAGATTTCAATCTCCTGTTGATCCGAAACATCAGCTGGACCTGCAGAGCGAGACTGATCAACAGCGAGTTGCTTACTTGCTTGGGGAGAAAATCAAGCTCTTCGCCTTTGGAAACACGAAGCTACGGCGATTAATCCGCAGACGAATTATAAACTGGCGGTTTTCGGGTACTGTCATCGCTTTCGTGTCGGTCATGCTTGCCATCACTGTTCTGGGGGACAGGCGGTTTCAGCAACCAAAGATGGCAAGAGCTTTGTCTGCGACCGCTCCAATTTCAGAATGCGCTGCTGAAAATGCCACTTCGGCGGTTCAGCTGTTCGAAAAGGGGTGGTTGATAGCAAGGTTTGAGACGGATCAGTTTTATGCCGTGGGGAAGCGTCCCTCAAATAGCGTAGGTTGGATTCGTATCGATGCGTCGGGGTATACCAAAGGGGGGTTAAATGACTGTCCAGAAGGCTCCGGCAATCAGCTATTGGGACTAGGCTTCAGATGGTTCTATTGCGGTTCCGATCGAGCCAAAGAAGTAAGAGAGTTATTGGGCGAACCCCTAACCGGCGAGGTAAGAGTTTGGCTGCAGTACCAATCATGGCTCGATGGTCTCTTGGTATACGGCGTGCCGAGCACTGTTGACGGCGTTACGCAAGAACATTTCCAGATCCTTTCCGGTTTGTTTCTCCGGTTTGATCAGCGCGACCAAGGCACTGGCGGCTTTTTTGGTTTTTCGACAGATGTCTCCGAAGCCCCAATCTATTGCTCGGCTATATGGCACCCTGGACACCCAGGTGGACGGCGACATGAGCGCCATGAGGCATTTGTTCAAAGCGAATACTGTCAAAGAGATTCAATCGATCCAAAGGTGTTTATTGACGGTTTGCCGGCATGTGCTTTGGATGGTTATCCCCAGGACCGTCAGAGACGAACGCCTCAGCTATAATCGGCAATCCGGCAGAGCAAGCCGCCGCGGAGCTCAAAAAAGCTTGCGCCCCGCACTTCCACCATTTCGCCAGCCTGCACGCCGTTCGGCAGATTGACCGCCGCCTTGCCTTCAAAGGTAATCTCCGCGGAGGCTTTATTGCCTGTTTCTATGAAGTTGAGCACTTGCTGACGCCGATAGGAAAAGGCGTTGCCAGATAGTCTTGCAACCTCAGCCATGGCGTCTCGCCCTTCCAGACGCATGGACTGACCCGTGTTTGAGATGTTCTCGAAAACGACATCTTCGGTCACGCAGGCAAGCATGCCGTCTATGTCCCGATCATTATAGCAGGCGATGTATCGGCTGACGATATGATCATCGAAGGCCATTGGGGCTCCAGCAGGTTCGATTTCTGTCAACATTTTAATGTCTACTTCGTTTGGCTACCAGGGTTTTGCACTCTTTACCAATTGCGCGTATGACGCGCTGTCTTGTCCAATCTCTGGACAGATACTCGATGGATTCTAGCGGAGATGTCTACCATGGCCATTCGGATTGCAATTGTCGGTGCCACCGGCAATGTCGGTCAGGAACTCTTGAACATTCTCGATGAGCGGGCTTTCCCGGCAACGGAAGTCTTTGCCATTGCGTCGCGCCGGTCGATCGGCCGCGACGTCAGCTATGGCGAGACGACGCTGAAATGCGAAAATCTCGAAGAGTTCGATTTCTCGCAGGCCGATGTCGCACTCATGTCCGCCGGCGGCAAAGTCTCCAGGGAGTGGTCGCCAAAGATCGCCGAAGCTGGATGTATCGTCATTGATAACTCCTCGACTTGGCGAATGGATCCAGACGTGCCGTTGGTAATCCCGGAGGTGAATGCCGACGCCATTATGGAGTATGGCAAGAAGAACATCATCGCCAATCCGAATTGCTCGACGGCGCAGCTTCTCGTCGCGCTGAAGCCGCTCCACGAAGCGGCGAAAATCAAGCGTGTGATCGTCGACACTTACCAATCGGTGTCCGGCACCGGCAAGGATGCCATGGATGAGCTTTGGAACCAGACCAAAGGCATCTATGTGAATGACCCGATCACACCGGAGATCTATCCAAAGCAGATCGCGTTCAATGTGATCCCCCATGGCGGTGATTTCCTGCCGGGCGGCTACACCACCGAAGAGCAGAAAATCGTCGACGAGACCCACAAGATGCTCGATCCGGATATCAAAGTGTCCGCGACATGCGTCCGTGTCCCCGTTTTTGTAGGGCATTCCGAAGCGGTCCATGTCGAGTTTGAGGATCCGATCACGCCGGGCTCGGCGCGCAAGATCCTGCGCGAGTCTCCTGGGCTTATGCTCGTCGATAATCCAGACGAAGAACAATACATCACGCCGCTCGATTGCGTCGGTGAATGGGCAACCTATGTGTCCCGCGTCCGCCGCGATGAGACGGTCGAGAACGGACTCGCTTTCTGGGTCGTCTCAGACAATCTCCGCAAGGGCGCAGCGCTGAACGCGGTCCAGATCGCCGAAGAGCTGATGAATCGCGGCGTGCTAAAGCCCGACGCCATCGAAGCCGCTTGAAGTGGGTGAGGGAAGGGTCGTTGCCGTCGCGCTTAGCCCTGGCCACACCTTCTCGAAGCCTGTTTGTGAGCAGATCACACTTGTCGAGGGTGTTGGCGTTGAGGGCGACGCCCATGCCGGCAAGCGCGTAAAGCATCGCTCCCGCGTGAGGGTCGATCCGACCCAGCCCAATCTCCGTCAGATCCATTTGATCCATGGGGAGTTACACGATGAACTCGTCGAGAACGGGTTTAAGGTTGGCCCGGGGATCATGGGCGAGAACATCACAACGCGGGGCCTGGACCTGCTCGGCTTGCCCCGCGGGACGAAGCTTCATATCGGTACGGACGCGATTGTCGAAGTGACCGGCCTTCGAAACCCCTGCCAGCAGCTGAATGACTATCAAGACGGCCTTACCCAGGCCGTGCTTGATCGCACGCCGGACGGCGCGCTCATCCGCAAAGCAGGGATCATGGGGATTGTGCTCAAGGGAGGGGATGTGTGTGTCGCAGATACGATCCGCGCGGAGTTTCCACCCGAACCATATCAGACGCTTGAGAGAGTTTAGTTCATCTCACCCATCCATCAGAAATTACAGCTGGTGACCAATCGCGCGTCCTGCTAACGCCAACCGATGTCCAACGACCTTCGCCTCGGATTTGCCACCGGTCTCGCCGCCTACCTCCTCTGGGGGATGATGCCGATTTATATCAAATCGATTGATCATTTGCCGGCAGATCTCATCCTCGTGCACCGTATACTCTGGTCGCTGCCCACAGGGCTCTTTTTCCTCCTGATCGCGCGCCAATGGCCGGCCTTGAGGGCCGCATTGAAGAGAGAGCACCTGGTCTGGCTCGGCCTGTCAGCGACGCTTATTGCATCAAATTGGCTCGTATATATCTGGGCCGTGTCGATTGATCGGGTTTTGGAAGCTAGCCTTGGCTACTATCTGAACCCGCTGCTCAACGTCGTCATTGGGGCGGCCTTCCTGTCCGAGCGCTTGTCGAAAGGCCAGTGGGCGGCTGTTGTGATTGCCGCGATCGGGGTCGCCATTATGGCGCTTGCCCTCGGACGCATTCCCTGGGCAGGCCTGTTTCTGTGCTGCACATTCGCCGTTTACTCCGTCATTCGAAAGCAAGTGCCCGTCGACAGCCG
>JBCBUY010000062.1:0-17682 GCA_039817885.1 Pseudomonadota bacterium
AAATCGAGCTTGTGGTCGAATTTCTCATTTGTCTCGGGATCCGGCACATCACCGCCTGCCGGCAAATAAATATTGTGAATTTCAAGGCCGTTAATGCGCACAGCGACAACCCGGGCATGGTTTTCACGACAAAGCTTTGGCGGGTCTATCATATCGATCGGATAGCGGGAGGCGATCGCCACGCCATGATGCCCGCCCCGCTGCCCGTTCAGGGCAAGATGTGGCAAACCCATTTGCTCAAAGGGCTTTATCGGGAACTCGGCGTCCAGGCATTTCGTCTCCTGAAGACAAATAACGTCCGGCTGTTCAGCCTCGGTAAAGGCCGCCACATTCGGGGCCCGCAAGCGAACAGAATTGATATTCCAGCTAACGATTTTCAGATCGGTCATGGCCGTCTTGTGCGGCACGAGACTCCAGACGTCAACGCGCCCGAACTGGGAGGGGGGAGGGAAGGATAGTTCGGGCGCGCCAGACGCGTGGGGCGTCAATGAACCAGAAACTTGGGTATCCGGCTCAGGGCGCTGGCAACCTCTTGGGGAGGGGGATCGGCGGTTGCCATCGCGGTATGCCTACTAAATGGCAGCCCGCGCCAAATATTCAATTCACATGAACGTTAGATCCATGTGTGCCGACTAAGGCCCCTAGTCCCGACCCTGGTCCTCGTCGAGTTCTTCAATCCGAAACAGTCGTGGACTGAGGCGCACACCGGTCTCCACATCATTGAGCTGAACGCCGGTTATGCCCCCCGCGGCATCGATGGTTTGCCAGGCAACAAGCGCCAATGGCTCATCCGTCATCATAATGTCCAGAGTGCCTTCCGTCTGGCCAGACCGATCGCGCAGGGATACCGCCACGAACCCGTTGGCCCGGCGCACGCTCAGAATTTCGGCATCGCTTTCAAAATCGAGATCATCGTCCAATAGAAGTCCGAGCGGTGTGGTTCCCAGTGGGACACGGTCTTGGGTCTCCAGATCTCTGTCCTCTATGGCGACGGTGGCACCATCGGCGACAATCAGGATCGGCACCGGCGCATCATACTCAAAGCGCACCCGGCCCGGCCGGCGCAGATAGAAGTCGCCAGACGTCTCACTGCCATCCGGGGCAATTTGCACAAACCGACCCTTCGCCGTCGACACAGACGACAGGGCGGCTGAAACCCGGTTCAGCAAGACTTGCCGCGCGTCACCTGTCACCAGCGATGAGTCGACTTGGGTGTGATCTACAGGCTCCGAAGGCCCCTCAGCGATTTGCGGCACAGGCTCAAATTCGGGCTCTAGGACTTCCTCTGCTGGCAAGTTCAGTTCGCCGTCTGCCCCGTTCGCCTCACCGGGCAATGAGCCGATATCGGCTTGCGGCACCACATCATCACCTGTGCTTTCGGCGCGAGGTTCGTCTTGAAACACTTCGGCGCGCTGGTCCTCCAAGGCCGGTCCGGTTTGAAACGTCAGCGGAAAAGAGGCAAACGACAAGATCGCGGCCAATGCGGACAAAGATAGGATCATGTTGAACCTCCAAGCGAGTAGACCGCTCTAATCTAGCGATGGGAGGGCCTGGAAAACAGGGCTGAATTTGGGCTTTTGTGCCGCTTTTCGTTGTCCAGTATTCAGCCCTCTTAGGGCAAAACTCAAACAAAACAACACATTAACTTTCTGTTAGGCAGCGCGACTTTTGCGAGAGGAATTATAGCTCCCTACCCGTAAGCCGATCAGCTTACACGAACTTGAACAGGAGTTTTCCCCTATGATTCGCGTTTCCTCCCTCCTCGCTGGCGCATGTCTTCTCGCCGCCCCCGCACTCGCCGAATGCAACAAAAGCACGACGCAGTACGAGACGGCGCAGCAAGTCGAGCACAGTGAGGTTTCTCTGAACATTGTTGAAACAGCAGCCGAAGCCGGCTCGTTCGGCACCTTGCTCGCCGCCGCAGACGCTGCAGGCCTTGTAGAGGCCCTTTCAGGCGAGGGGCCCCTCACGGTCTTCGCCCCCACCGACGACGCGTTCGCGGCCTTGCCAGACGGCACCGTCGAAACGCTTCTCCAACCTGAGAACAAAGATCAACTCGCAGGCATCTTGAAACTGCACGTTATCGCCGGCGCAGCCGTCACATCTGACCAACTGGCAGGCAAGACCCTCACCACAGATTCATTGAATGGCAAGCTTGCCATCGACGGAACCGACGGCGTGACAGTGAACGGTTCCACCGTTGTCGCAGCCGACGTGAAAGCCTCGAATGGTGTTATCCATGTCATTGATGCGGTGATCCTGGAGGCGGCCGAAGCACCAGCACCGTCTGGCTCTTAGAACACCCACCCCTCCAAGTAAGAATGCCGCGACCCGGGTCGCGGCATTTCTTTTTGAGCGCCAATAAGCCCTACTCGGCTGGTGGATCATTGCGGCGAAGGATCTCGCGCTTACCGGCATGGTTCGGGGCGCTAATGACCCCTTCTTCCTCGAGCCGCTCAATCAGGGTGGCCGCGCGATTGTAACCGATCTTCAAGCGGCGCTGCAGATAGGATGTGGACGCCCGCTTATCCTTGATCACAATGGCCAAGGCTTGGGCATAGAGATCATCCTCAGCACTGTCGGTGGATGTGCCCAGCATGGCATCCATGACAGCACTCGTATCACTCTCGTCTGGCTCTTCTAGGATATCCGCCTGATAATCCGGCTCGCCCTGCTCTTTACACCAGGCCACGACAGCTTCGACTTCCTCGTCCGACACGAACGGGCCGTGCAGACGTTTCGTCTTGCCGCCTGGCGCCTGGTACAAGAGATCGCCCATACCGAGGAGCTGTTCAGCGCCCTGCTCGCCAAGGATCGTTCGAGAGTCGATCTTCGTTGTAACCATATAGGAGATACGCGTCGGGAAGTTCGCCTTGATCGTTCCGGTAATCACATCCACCGATGGGCGCTGTGTCGCGGTAATCAGGTGGATGCCGGCGGCCCGTGCCATCTGAGCAAGCCGCTGAATGCAGCCTTCAATCTCTTTGCCGGCGACCATCATCAAGTCGGCCATCTCATCAATAACGACCACAATATTCGGAATGGCCTCCGTCGGCAGGACTTCCGTCTCGTGGATCGGCTGACCATCATCATCATAGCCAGTTTGAACCCGGCGGGTCAGCGCCTCGCCGCGGTCGCGATACTCCTTGGCCTTCGAGTTGAAGCCGGCCAGGTTCCGCACATTCGCCTTCGACATCAGCTCATAGCGGCTTTCCATTTCGCGCACCGTCCACTTCAAGGCGTTCACGGCCTTCTTCGGATCGGTCACCACCGGCGCGAGCAGATGCGGAATGCCTTCATAGATCGACAGTTCGAGCATCTTCGGATCGATCATGATAAAGCGACACTGCTCCGGCGTCAGCTTGTACATCAGCGACAGGATCATCGCGTTCACACCAACCGACTTACCTGAGCCTGTCGTTCCCGCGATGAGCAGGTGGGGCATTTTGGCAAGCTCAACCACGGTCGGCGCGCCGCCGATATCCTCACCGAGCGCCATAGGCAGCTTGGCTTTGGACTTGCGATACGTATCCGCCGCTAGCAGCGTGCGAAGATAAACGGTCTCGCGCTCATCATTCGGCAACTCGATGCCAATCGCATTCTTGCCGGGAACAACCGCCACACGAGCAGATGTCGCACTCATCGATCGGGCAATGTCGTCCGCCAGGGCGATCACACGCGCTGATTTCACACCAGCGGCAGGTTCAAGCTCGAACAGGGTCACGACAGGGCCGGGGCGAACTTCAATAATCCGTCCACGGACGCCAAACTCCTGAAGCACTTCCGTAAGTCGGGCAGCCTGAGCGAGAAGTGCTTCCTCGTCCACAGCACCTGACCGAGCTGGCGGCACCTGCAGCAGATCAATTGGCGGCAATTGCTCGTTTGACCGGCGACCGCCCTTGTGAACGCGCGTCTTCGGCGGGTTTGGCATCAATCGGCGGATGGCATTCTGTGCGGGTTGAACGGGCGCAGATATGTCAGCCTCCTGTTCATCGCGATAGGCCGGTGGCGCATCATAGACAGGCTCGGGACTTGCTGAATGCGGAATATAGTCAACCGCGTCATCATCCCTATCCTGATTAACCACGATACTGTTGTCGTCGCGCTCAGCCCGGGTCAGCAATCCGCCGACAAAGGTGCGGATGGCACGTGCGTGAGACGCGGCCTTCCGGCTCTGCACACTTGCGGCGAGCTGTAGGAGCTCAGCATCCCGGCGACCGAAGCCCATAGCCGTGCTGGCACACCAGGCGGCCGCCATACCAAGAACGAGACCAGCGAGAATATCCGGGACGGGCAACATCAGAGCGCGGAACGGAAAGACAGCGAGCCAGAGCAAACCATCGCCGATAACGCCCCCAAGCCCAGCACTGAGCGGCCAAGAGGCAGGCACCGGCCAAGCCGCGAAACATGCCGCTGACAGCGGCACAAACAAAATGCCGAGACACCAGCGATAAAGCTTCGGTTGGCCGATCAGGACCGTGCGCATGGCACCGCCAATCATCGCCGCTAGACCTGCGGTCCAGGCCGACCAGCCAAATGTCTGCCGCGCCAGATCGGCAAAGACGGCCCCTGCGGTACCGAAGAGATTCTGTGGATCGACGGATGTTGCAGCGTTCCAGCTCGGATCAGCTGGCACATAGGATCCAACACTGCCGCAAACAAAAACGCCAAGCGCAAACGAGAATGCCCCTGTCAGCATACGCCAGACCGGATCGCTCACAGAACGGATCTGTTCGTCGGTCATAGGTATATCATTCAAGGTACGCGCTCGCGCCATGGGCACACTCCACAACAGGAAATTTGCTATGGCCCTAATCTTGCCCAACAGCCTTAACGGGGAACAAAGATTGCGAAGAATCTGCGGAAAATTTCACTGAAAACTGCAATTCCCGTTACAGGTGAAAAATGGGCGCGCCGCGATGCCGCGGTAGACCTTTAAGGCCCAAAACCATACATCTTGCCTATGCATGCGACCCCTTCCCCAGCGGCCATAAGCGATCTGATCATTGTTGGTGCCGGCCCCACCGGCGGAACGCTCGCCCTAACGGCAGCGCAATCCGGCCTGAGCGTCGTCCTCCTCGATGCACGCACCGAAACGGATCGACGAAAACGCGACGGCCGAAACTTCGCGATTGTGCGAGGAAGTTGGGCATTAATGAAGAGCATTGGCCTGACCGAGCCACTTCAAAGCTCAGCCGAACCCCTAAACGGACTGGAAGCCGTAGACGGCGGAACGCACTGGTTCGGCGCACCTTGGGCATTATTCGGCACCGACGACCTTGCGCCAAAGGAAGATGGAACGCCCCTCGGATACATGATTGAGGCAGAGAAGCTTCAAACCAGCATAGATGAATCCCTGGACATGCAAGCCAATCTCGATTGGCGGAAGGAGACCCGTTTCAGCGACATCCACATCGATAATGGCCATGCCACGGTCACCCTCGAAGACGGGCTAACGCTACAGACCCAACTCCTGGTCGGCTGCGACGGGGTCAACTCCCCCGTGCGCAATGCCGCTGGCATCACAACGGAAGGGCGCAATTACGGCAAATCCGTCTTCGCCGCGAACGTAAAGCTTGCCAAGCCCCATCATGGGATCGCGCGGCAGCTGTTTACGCCTGAAGGTCCGTTCGCGACCCTGCCGCTCTCCGGCAATCGCGCCAACCTCGCCTGGTACATGAAAACCGGAGCCGCTGAGACCATAGCCGCCATGGACAAGGCAGATATTGAGGCGGAACTCAACGCCCGTTTCGCCAAATTCGCAGGCGACATGACCCTTGACGGTCCGGCAATCGCCTATCCGCTGATCCTGCAAATTGCGAACGAAATGATCGCGCCGCGCATTGCCCTCGTCGGAGACGCCGCCCGCCGCATTAATCCCCTTGCAGGTCAGGGCCTTAATCTCGGCCTGAAAGATGTCGCAGCACTCGCCGAAGTATTGGAAGACAGCGCACGCGCCGGCCTCGACCTTGGCGCACTCAATGTCCTTGAGCGTTACCAGTCCTGGCGGCGGTTCGATGCCAACACAACGGCCCTTGGGCTCGATATGATCGACCGTCTCTTCTCTAATGACAATGCTGTATTGAAACCCCTGCGGGGCCTCGGATTGTTGGCTGCCAACCGCATTACGCCCGTCCGCCGCGCCCTTGCCCGCCAGGCCAGCGCTGACCAGAAGAGCCTGCCCAGGCGGATGCAATAAATATCATCATTGATCCACCCGCCCCTCCCCCTTATGCGTGGACACACGGTCCAACGGCGGGGACACTATGGACAAATCGAAATTCTCTTTTTCTGAAGTAGCGGACTACGCAAATCGCTACCGCTCGAATGGCGCATCGATCCACGCAGCTGGCACCGCAGAAAGTCTCCGGAAATCCCTGTGTATCGATCTGAACGACAGACCGATAGAGGGTGACACCGTCATCAAACAACTTACCGACGCAGTGGAACCTGGCCTTGTTAGAAACACAGATCCCGGCTTCTTCGCCTGGGTCATGGGGGCCTCAGACCCCGTCGGCGTCGCCGCTGACTGGCTCACCTCCATCTGGGGACAGAACTCGGCGATCTACCAAACGGCCCCCGCCTCCGCCATCGCAGAAGAAGCTGTCTCCGCCTGGCTGCTCGATCTCCTGGACTTGCCCCGCCAAAGCTCAGTCGCGTTTGTCACCGGCGCAACCATGGCCGGCTTTGTTGGCCTCGCAGCCGCACGATCCGAAGTGTTGCGCCGAGCAGGACATGACTTCGACGCTGACGGCCTGCAAAACGCCCCGCCCGTCCGCATTTTCGTCAGCGACGATACCCATGTGAGCAATTTGGCAGCCCTGCGCTATCTCGGTTTCGGGCACGCCAACATTGTCAGTATACCGTCGGACCGGCGCGGCTTGATGCAGATCCCTGATTTGTCGACAGCCCTATCGGCCCATGACGGCCCCAAAATCATCCTGTCGCAAGCTGGGCACATAAATTCCGGCGGGTTCGAGGATTATGTTGCCCTTGCGGACCTTCGCACAGACCACAGGGCGTGGTTACATGTTGACGGAGCCTTCGGGCTCTGGGCCCGCATCCTCCCGGAAAAAAACCACCTCACCACCGGGCTCGACCTCGCAGACAGTTGGTCCGTCGACGGACACAAATGGCTGCAGCTTCCCTATGATTCAGGCTTCGCGATCGTGCGGGATGAGACGGCCCACATCCGCGCCATGACCAAGGAAGCCGGCTATTTCAATCGCAATCCCGACGATGGGCGGAACCCCACCCAGTTCAATCCAGAACTCTCGCGGCGGGCCCGGAGTTTTGCCGCCTGGGCCGTGATCCGTCACCTCGGCCGCGAAGGCATCATCGACATCGTCCGCAATCATTGTGAAGCCGCCGCCCGGCTCGCCGCCGAACTGAAAGATCTTTCGGGCTTCAGCGTGCTCGAGCCCGTAGAGCTTAATCAAGTCATCCTGACGAGTGATGATCCGGATCGAGATCACACAATGGGCGAACTGGCCGCGCGTATAAATGCAGACGAGCGCTTCTTCGTCCGGACAGCACAGTGGAAGTCACGGACTGTGCTCCGCATATCGATCATTTCGCAGAATGCGGACGAAACGCTGCTCGCTCAGCTGGCCGACAAAATAAAAGCCGAGTGCCAGCGCCTACACAATTCCTGACAGATCACGCCGCGTCTTCTTCCTGGGGGCGATCCTCTTCTGAATAGGCGTCCAACTTCTCCAGAAGATAATCGAGATCATCGCGCGGCAGAGCCTGGAATTCTGTCAGCACACGCTCGATCATACGGACACGGAAACGGCGGCGGTCCCCAGGCGTGCCGTCAATTTGCGTTTCGTGAAACGTCGAGACCGCTGTACGGAACACGGGCAGAAGCTTCCGTGGCAATCCGGCCCGATCGAACACAGCCTGCAGACCCAGTGGACCGGCATCATGGATCATCAGCCAGACCCGGCTATAGGGAACCCCAGAAAGCTCCGCCAGTGAATGCTCCACAAATCCCATATGGCCCATACAGAGAGAGCGAATAATCAGCGAATGCGTCAGCCGCCCATTCAGATTGAGCTGCTGGGTGAACCGGCCGAGATCCTGGGTCCGACCCGCCTGTTCCACCAGATCGATCGTCGCCCGCTCACGGGCACCGGACGCAAGATCGATGGCCACCTGCGCCGGGAGCTCGTGGCGATTGACCAACATGTCGAACACTTTGCCAGAGACGAGGCTGACAAGTTTTTCTGCAATGTGCACAGGAATATGGTCCCGCCGCACAAGCGCATCCTGGAAAGCGCCATCGGTACCGAACCGCTGCACCGACTGCTCAAATGCCTTGTCCGTCCATTCCGCGCCTTCATTGCCGGCCAGTATGCGAGCGGCCTCAACGGCACCATGTTCGCTGATCACTTCCGTCAGAGCCTCGGGCACACGTGGGCGGGCTGCAATCGCCGCTTGTTTTGACGCTGTCACAGACAAAGCGAGCTCGATAAGGTCCTCTTCGGTCAGCGAAGGGGACTCCTCAAGAATGGGTAAGGCCACGGTCTCGACGTCTTGGGCCAGTTTGAGCGCAAGATCGCGTGGTAATCGCGGCGAATTGCGGAGCGTGACAGACAAAGTGCGGCGCACCAGCTCCGCCATGTCAGACGCCAAAATCGACATGATTTCCGAGGCATGAAGCCGTTCTTCGTCAGACAGGACATCAAACGCGATACGCCGGCACAGCCTATGGGCCACCGAGGCACGCTCCTCTGGCGTGGCCCCCTTCACGAGCCTGCGGATATCTGCCTCATTAAGCTGAGGCCTCATGGCGGCGACGGACATGTCTTCCCCTTGACTATGCTTCAGTGCATTTTCAAAGAAATCTTGTCGAAAAGCGTTAATTTTCGTTTACCAACAGACATCAGAGATCGGAGGAAACCCTATGCTCGAAGGCATACGCGTCATCGAATACGCGACCTACATGGCTGCGCCAGGCGCAGCCGGCATTCTATGCGATTGGGGCGCGGAGGTCATTAAGGTTGAACCCCCCGGCGGAGACCCGATCCGCAAATTCTTCAGGACGATCGGGACAGACATTGAGGACAATCCGGTCTTCGATTTCGATAATCGCGGCAAACAGTCGATTATCGTGGACACGACGACCGATGATGGACGCGCCATCTTGAAAGAGCTCGCCAGGTCAGCGGACGTGTTCCTCACCAATGTCCGCCCCGGCGGGTTGGAGCGCTCAGGCCTCGATTATGAGAGCCTTGCGACGACCAATCCGAAACTCGTTTATTGTTCGCTGACGGGCTATGGCCTCACCGGACCAGATGCCGACAAACCGGGCTTTGATATTGCGAGCTTCTGGTCACGCGCCGGCGTTGCTGCCCTCACCATCCCCAAAGGCCAGGAGCCTTTCGCCCTGCGCACCGCCTTCGGTGACCACACCACTTCGATGGCCGCGGCCGCCGGTATCTGCGCTGCGCTCGTCGAAGCCGGGCGAACCGGCAAGGGCCGCCTTGTGGAGGCCTCCCTCCTCCGCTCTGCGCTTTACGCCATGGGTTCAGACTTTGCCATCCAGCTTTTCTTCGGCCGCATCGGCTCGACCAAAACACGCCACCAGTCGATCCAACCCCTCGCCAATTTCTTCAAAACGAGCGACGAGTCCTGGTTCTGCATCGTCTCTCGCCAGGGCGACGTCGACTGGGCACCGCTCTGCCGGGCGCTTGGCCTCGACGACCAAATCGACAATGAGCGCTACACCACCGCCAAGGCGCGTCGTACCAACGCCGCGGACCTTGTCGACATGTTCGATGCCGCCTTCGCCAAATTCACAAAAGATGAAATGGCCGCGCGCCTCGATGCGGAACAAATTGCCTGGGCCCCTGTCCAGACCCTCGCAGAAGTCGCGGCCGATCCCCAGGTCGCTGCAGCAGGTGGCATCACCCAGATCCCACGAAAGAGCGGCGACGGCACCTATGCCTCTCCCGCCTCCCCCATCCGCTTTCCCGGCGCAGATGATGGTCCGAAAGGTACCTCCCCTCACCCAGGCGAACACACAAGAGCGATCCTGGAGCGCCTCGGCCGCTCTGCTGAGGAAATCGAAGCGCTGCTAAAGGGGCAAACCGTAGCTTAAAGCGCGTCTTGAAGATTGTCCGCATCGCTCAGCTTAGGCGCATCTTGCGTATCCTTGGGATGGGAACGGTCTGATGTCGGTCCAAACACCTTTTGGTCGGGCATGAAGGGCGCAAGGTAAAGTCCGGCCACGGTCATCGGATAATTCGGCGCGGTTCCGATGCCGATATTGTCATGCGGTCGCTCATCCCGCGGATTATGGAAGGTTCCGAACAGAATGTCCCAGACGATAAACTCCCCGCCATAATTGGAGTCGCCCACGCCCTTATCGGGATAATGATGGTACCGGTGATTGTCGCCGATCGAGAAAATATATTCCCACCAGCCGAGCTTCAAATCGATGTTGGAGTGCTGGAAAATGCCAATGCTAAGCTGCAGGATCACGGCCACCAGCGCAATCTCTGCAGATGGCTGAACCAGCGCGAGCGGTATCGCATAGAAAACGGCCTGCGCCAGAATCTCCAGCGGATGGGCCCGAATACCGTTTAGCCAATATAGGCGTTCCACCGAATGATGCGCCGCATGGATTCGCCAGAGGATTGGCACCTCGTGCAGGGCACGGTGAAACCAGTACCGGAAGAAGTCCTTGATCAGAATAAACAGGAAGACCTGTACCACCGGGTTCCAGTGCGACGGCCAGTAATCATGCCCGTAGGGCTCCAGCATCTCTACCATGCCGACAATAAACAAGGCACTGACCAGAAGCTTCGAAATCCCGCTCCAGAACGCGCCGGAGAAATACATGATGACGTCCACAGCCGTATCATTGCCGCCTTCCAGCCAATTGCGGCTATAGGGCATCAGGCGCTCTAGCGGCGCGCAGTACAATCCGAAAAAGATCGGAATCAGCACGAAGCCAAGCACCGTAAAGCTCGTAATGCCATTCTCCACCAGAGCGAAGCCAATAAAGAGTGACGCAATAATCGTGAAGGGAAACAGCGTGTGAGACAGGATCTCGCGCAGCAACGTGCCGTCCAGCTTGTAAGACAAGCGATCCAGATGCCGCATGACCCAACGTGTGGGCTTCACCAGGATCCATTGCAGGACCAGCTCCAGAAGCGCGAGCGGTGCACCCAGCCATGCCTCGAGCCGCCGAGCAAACCGGGCCCGTTCTGGCATTCCGCGGTTCTGCGCTGTCCGAACGTCTGATGTGGACATCCCGTTTCTCCCCTTGTCCCCTATCCCGTCGCTCTACGCCGTCCGCGACCTGAAAGGGGGTTTGCCAAAGACATCAATCCATATAAAATGAACATGTTCGTTTTATTGTTCGCATCTGCCAAAGTCAACCGGGGACCTGCGAAACGGATGCAAATACGCAACGAACAAAGACAAGCCGTGGATAAGACTCTATCTAATCATCCGACATGCCCAGACCTTCCATAACCCCAGAGCAGAAAACCATTATGCGGCAGCGTATTCGCGATGCTGCGTTGGAAGTCATCCGCCGACGGAAAGTCGAACCAGGTGACACACACGGCTATGAGCAAATCACCGTCCGCGATGTTATCGACGAGGCGGGCATCTCTATCGGCACATTCTACAAATACTTCGACAACCGCCATGATCTCGGCCAGTCGCTATGGTCCGAACCCGTCGACAAGCTGCGCGCGGAGATGCAAGCCGACTATGACCGACAAACATCGCCCACCGAAAAAATCAGAACACTGCTCGAAAACTATGTGCGCTTTTCCGTCGAAAACAGGCGTATCTTCCGCGGAGCGTTTCTATTCGTAAGACCAGAATCCGGAGAGAAAGGCCCGCCCATAAGTCTGAAGGATGAAGTCCTGTATCGCAGCCTCTGTGGTGCCTTCCGAGAAGGGCAAGCCGCGGGCATCTTTCGAGACTTCGATCCCCACGACATGGCCCAGACATTTTGGGCAGGCATCCATGGCGCTCTGGCTCTGCCGGTGAATTTGGATCGGCTTGACTTCGACAGTGCGGACAAACTCTCGACCAATATGATCGATGCCCTGCTCAAACTTATTGAGGCCAAATAGCGTCCCGCAGGACGCCTTACCCCAACACACATTTCCCGTTCTTGATCACCGTCACACCGCGCGCTGCAACACGTGCCTCGAACGACAAGACATTGCCGTCCTCCCAAACGTCAACATCAATCGTCTCACCTGGAAACACCGGCGCCGAGAACCTCACATCAAACTGCTTGATCCGCGTCGGGTCATAATCGCAATAAGCCTGCAGGATGGCTCTGCAGCAGACGCCATAGGTGCAGAGCCCGTGCAAAATCGGCCGGTCAAACCCGGCCATTTTGGCAAACGCCGGATCGGAATGCAGCGGGTTTCGATCGCCGGAAAGCCTGTAGATCAAGGCTTGATCGGGTGAGGTGGCGAGCGAAACCGTTCGGTCTGCATCCCTGTCCGGCCGATGGTGAACGGGCGTTCCGCCCTCTGACGGCCCACCGAAGCCGCCATCGGCGCGGGCAAAAATCGTAGAGCCAAGCGTCGCCAGCTTGTCGCCGGTCTTAGCCTCTTTCAGCACCGTGGTGTTGTAGATCACCGCGCCCTTGCCTTCGCCTTTGTCAACAATCTCGTCGACGGACCAATCGGCAAGAATGTCTCCCTCTGAGGGCAGCGTCTTGTGCACCGTCAGACGCTGCTCACCATGCACCACCATCATGAAATTGATACCCATCGCCATCGTCTGGCCCGCGCCCCACGCCATCACCGTCGCCTGCGTCGGCACGACCCGCAGCCCGTTTTCATAGACGAATGGCAGCTCGTCGGTGTTCATCGGATCAGCACCGAGCCCGACACCAAGCGCATACAGCATCGTATCCCGGTCGCTGTGGTTAAACGCCTGATCCGTTGACACCAGAGCTTTTGCGGCTTCGTAATCGATGGGCATCCACCCCTCCCTTTTTCCAGTTCTTCCAGAAGGCTAGCCTGAGAGCCCTCCGAGGCAAAGAGCATTGTCCAAAATCAGACGCCCACACTCGGTGTGTGAAGGCATAGCGGACATTCGCGTGCCTCTAAAACGCCTGCGAGTTCAACCGGTCGCTCGTGATGTCAGCTTTGGATCAGGAGTTGAAATGGCTTCTGGTTTTCCGCAGATACCTGCGTAGGCAGGTATCCATGGATGGCCAGTGCCACCGGACAGATGGCAATATTTATAAACATGGACCCCAGCCTGCGCTGGGGTCGACGGACCTTTAGAGCGATCCAGGTCTTCTTTGGGTCACCTGCAGCCTAAGACATCAGAGACCGTTGTGGGGCGAGTTTAAGCCGCCTGTTTTTCAATCGCGCTCAGTTCTGCGCTCAGTCGTTAAAGAGGTCGACCGCTGTACCATTTGCCGTCAGACATTTAGGGTCAAAAACCACTATATGAGTTAAGTCTGGTCTTGTGCGAGAATTGTAAATCATCGCCTGCGCTCCGCGCGCTCTTGCGCTGTCGGAAACCGCCCAAGTTTCAGGGCGAACGCCTTCGCTTCTTTGAATATGCCACGCCACAGCTGCATCGGGATTTTTGCATTCGTTCGCTACAAGCTCGGCTTCAAGCTTAATTGGAGCAAGAACTCGCTCGACTCCATCAACAAGATATCTTTTTACGGCAACTTTGGCACCTTCAGCAGTCATGGATGCATAAACCGCAGTTTGTCCGGAATGATGAAATCGTCCCTCCGGCGCTTGGGCGGGTTGTATGGGCGAATTGGAAAAGCCTTTCGGAACAATTCGCCAAATGTCCGCCGTTAGTACGTACAATTCTCTCATTGTTTGTATTCTACGGCCAAACATCGTCATAGTCGAATTGTGTCAGCGTCTTACTTGGGGCGTTTCCCGCCCCACGCTTATGTCCCTTCAGCCGCCGGGAGCAGACGAAGCGCCAGCATCTTAACTCGCAGCCCCAAAACCGGCCCTCTCGGTGCTTTGACGTCAACCAAATTCAGACCAAACCCAATCTATCCCCACAAAACACCCACCGCGCCAAAGGTGGGTGTCAAACTGAGTGTCTGCAGCCCAAAATTTACCGGGATAAGCGCTCTTCTATCCCCGCGATCAACGCCTCGGCCACGCGCCGCCCTAGCTCCGGTCCCTGGTGGGGATAGAGATAGGGTTCGATCAGCTCCAGCTCCATCAGAAGGAGCCCGCCATCGGGGGCCCGCAGCATGTCGACCCGGCCATAAAGCGGTGTCTCTTCGAGATAGCCGAGCACGGCTGTCGCCGCCGCAAGATCCTCCGGGCGAGGCGTAACCGCCTCTTCCGTGCCGCCATAAGTCGACTGGATGCGGTAATCCCCATGGGCGGCCCGCTTGACCAGGGCGTGGGAAAACGCCCCGCCAATAAACACAAAGCTCAGCTCCCCTTCAGCGAGGATCGCCGGAAGGAAAGGTTGCGCCATCATCGCGTGCTGAAGGTCCGGCAAAGCCTCGCCCCGCGCCACCAAATGCTGGCCATCCGCCCCGGCCCCAACCTGTCGTTTTAAAACGAGTTTTTCCGTCTCCAGAACATCAAACGCACCATCCACGGACATCGCATCCGGATGGTCCATCCAGACGGTCGGGATCAGCCGCGCGCCTTTCTGCCCAAGATCCCGCAAATAGCCTTTGTGGCTGTTCCAACGCACAATCTCCGGAGAATTATAAAGACGCGTCGCATCAGAAATACGCTCCAGTGTTTCGAGAAACTCTGCCTGCCGGTCCCAATAATCCCAGGCCGTACCGATCATCGCTGCGTCGAAATCGGCCCAGTTCGCTTGGCGATCATCCCAGGCAATATCGATCCATTCTGCATCGGACCCGGCCACATCTTTGATCCCGGCCCGTAGCGCCTCCATCATATAATCATGCTCAAACGCATCGCTCCGGCGGTTCGGTGACCCCGGCAACGTGACGTCTGAGGAGAGATAGGCTAAGCGCACGGCCAGCCCCTAGCCGCTAAGACTGCTTGCGTCCAGCGCAGCCCTCTGGCAATCGCCAACCGTTTAAAAAATCTAGAGGCCCAGACGGAATATCATAATGGCTGAAACGAAATACGACGTTGTCGCCCTCGGAAATGCAATCGTCGATGTGATTGCGCCCGTGGAGGAAGACTTCATCACCCGCTGGGACATTGTGCGTGACAGCATGACCCTGATCGAAGAGCCCCGCGCCGAGGAACTGACCGCCGCCGCGGACAGCAAGGCACAGGAGTTGTCGGGCGGCTCCGCGGCTAACACGGCTGCCGGGATTGCAAGCTTTGGTGGACGGGCGGTCTATCTCGGCAAAGTCGCCGAAGATCGCCTCGGAGCCTTCTTCCGTAAAGATATGACGGAGAGCGGCATTCCTCTCCAAACAGAGCCCCTCACCGGCGGACCGGCGACGGCGCGCTCGATCATCTTCGTGACGCCCGATGGGTCGCGCAGCATGAACACCTTCCTCGGCGCTTCGGTCATGTTCTCCCCTGACGATGTCGACGAAGACACCATCCGCGCGTCAGGCATTACCTATATGGAAGGCTATCTATTTGACCGGGAAGACGCGAAGAAGGCCTTCATCCACGCTGCAGAAATCGCCGCAGCAGCGGGCCGGAAAGTGTCCCTCACCCTGTCCGACAGCTTTTGCGTCGACCGGCATCGCGAGAGTTTCAAACACCTCGTGAAAAACCATGTCGACATCCTTTTCGCGAATGAAGCCGAGCTGCTCTCGCTCTATGAAACCGACAATCTTGAAGCGGCGATCTCCGCCCTGCGCGAAGACAGTGCCCTCGCCGCCGTCACGCGCGGGGAATATGGGTCTGTCATCATCGGCGATGGCGACCCGATCTCGGTCGCAGCCGAGCCCGTGGACAAAGTCATCGACACCACAGGTGCCGGGGACCAATACGCTGCTGGCTTCCTCTTCGGAATATCGAGAGGCCTGCCCTTGGAGCTTTGCGCTCGATTAGGACACATCGCCGCCGCCGAAGTCATCAGCCATTACGGCCCTCGCCCCGAAACGCCCTACGCTCGACTCGCCGAAGCTGCGAGCATCGAGGCTTAATCCAGAGGGACCATGCGCCTCTTCGCCGCCTTACCCATCCGCCCCGACATTGCAGACCTTGTCGTGCCGCTTCAAAAAGGCGTGACCGGCGCGAGCTGGCGACCGAGGGAGAACTTCCACATCACGCTCCGCTTCTTCGGAGACGTTGACCACACGCTCGCCCGCCAACTCGACGAGGAAATCGCCGCCATTCCAGCTCGCCAGATGAAGCTACGGCTCAAAGGAGCAGGCTGGTTCGGAAAGAACGAACCCCGCGCCCTATGGCTCGGTGTTGACTATAATGAAGCATTGAAATCCCTCGCCGCCAAATGCGAACGCGCTGCCAGGCGCAGCGGGCTTCCCTCGGAAAAGCGGAAATTCCTCCCCCACCTCACGCTCGCCTATTGCCACGGCACGCCAGTTCCCGCAGCCGAGACATTCGCCGCCACCCATGCGGGCTTTGCCTCCTCAGAATTCTGGGTGGATCGGTTCCATCTTTATTCCAGCGAGCTCGGCCACGGCCCGTCCCGTTATCGCATTGAGGCCGATTACCCGTTGAACTAGGCCCGCCGCCACATCGTACACAAAATCGTTCACCTGGTTGAAACCGCGAAGTCTCTGGCCTAGCCATAAGAACGAGGAAGCGGAGATGGTGACGTGGCCAATCAGATCCTATTGAAACGCATCGCGTTTTTCCTGTTCGGAACACTTCTGGTCGCGTGCGCCGGAACCCCGCCAAAAGCCGACCTGAATGCCATTTATGAGCGCAGCGCCCAATATCACCTCCCTGACAGAAACCCGATCATCGTCATACCCGGAATTCTGGGATCCCAGCTCGTTGATGACGACTCCGGCCGAACCGTTTGGGGAGCCTTCCGAGGGACATATGCAGACCCAAGGCGGACCGAGGATGCACAGCTCATCGCCCTTCCCATCGCAGCCGATGTCCCATTTGCCGATCTCACGGACAATGTGCGCCCAAACGGCGTCCTTGAGACACTACAAATTCGCCTTCTCGGAATTCCGATCGATCTTCGTGCATATGTTGGCATACTGAATACGCTCGGGGTCGGCGGGTATGCTGACGAAACGCTTGGCCTAAACGGCATCGACTATGGCGATGAGCACTTCACCTGTTTCCAATTCGATTATGACTGGCGCCGCGACAATGTCGAAAACGCAGCGCGGCTAAAACGCTTCATCGATGACCGCCGGACCTACATCCAGGCAGAATACAAGAAGCGTTATGGCATCGAGAATGCCGATGTGAAGTTCGATATTGTTGCCCACTCCATGGGCGGTTTGCTGACCCGCTACTTCCTAAGATACGGCGACGCTCCCCTGCTGGAGGACGGATCAGATCCGGAAGTTACCTGGGCAGGCGCTAGCGACGTCGAAAAGGTCATCCTCGTCGGCACCCCCAATGGCGGCGCAAGCGAAACACTCGAACAGCTCCAAACGGGCTACACCAAAGGCCGCCCCGTACTGCCGCTATATCCCTCTTTCATCATGGGGACTTTCCCCTCGGTCTATCAACTCCTACCGAGGCCGAGACAGAACCGGGTCGTCTATGCAGACGATGGATCGGCTGTGACAGACCTCTACGAAGAGGATCTTTGGAGCCA
>JBCBUY010000063.1:0-17524 GCA_039817885.1 Pseudomonadota bacterium
CTCCGTCCAAACCGCCGGTGAATATCCCGTACCAAACAGCTGGTTTTAACTTCATAGCTTTCCGATTGAAGACGATCTCGCTGTCTGCCTTGATAACGAAATAGTCTCGATTAGCTTCCAGCACGCGGCACTGCTCCATGTCGCGAGCGGCTTCGACGAGCGGTCGGAACTCTGGAACGTCTAGAACATACACCCGGATCATGAGACGGGTTCCTCCAGCCGTTTTTCAACAAGCCTCGCCTTCCGCCGCCAGATCGTATCTATATCTTGAATGCGCGATCCATTTTCGGCTGCTTCCTGTTCGACTTGCAGAGCCGCCTCTAGAGTAAGCGCAGCATCTGCCGCATCCGGACGCTCTATATCTCTCAATCGACGCGTGATCTCCAATGGGTAGCCATTCGGATCCATGAAATAGATGGACTCCAGAATTTCATGGCGTGTATACGGCGACACGGTTAGTCCACGGCCTTCGAGGACGGTCTTCCAACGCACTAAATCGTCTTCACTATCCACCGCCCAAGCTGTGTGTGTCGCCGAATAGAAATGGTGAGATTCTGGATTGTATTTTTCAGGCCTGTCGGACCCAATGTAATAGAAAAATGCGATCGTGCTGCCGTTCCCGCTGTCAAAGAAGAAGTGCAGGAAGTCGTGGTGACCCGGCGTCCCCCAACCACGAGCTGAGATCGTATGCACTAGCGGCAACCCAAGAACGTCGCGATAAAATTCAATCGTCTCGCGCAACTTCCATGTCGGGCGCGCCGTGTGATCAACACCGTTTAGGGTAAGTTGAACGCCATCGTCTTTCGCACGTTTTAGAGCAGCGAGTTCAGATTTCGCAACACCAAGGGACTCTTCATATGAGGATGCAGAGGAGGCATCTTCTCTCTTATGATCAGACACGGACTATCTCCTTTTGCTCACGCTGCTTTTTCACGCGCTTGAATATCAACGATCATTACTTTCAGCTTTGGCTTGCTGAGCTTTCCGGAGTCGGTTTGCGGAAACTCACTGATCGCTTCTATTCGCTCGGGACACTTGAATTTCGCCAGGCCATCTGCGACGAGGAATTCCATCAACTCCTTCACCGTCGGTGGCGCTTTATCGCCGGCCGGAATAATAAATGCGCACGCGCGCTCTTCATAGTCCGGGTCCGGCATTGCAACAATTGCGATATCAGCAATGTCCGGGTGTTTTCGCGCAGCGAGCTCAACTTCCTCGCAATTGATCTTCTCTCCACCGCGACTGACAACGTCCTTTAACCGGCCTTCGAACGCATAATAATCAACGCCGTCTATCGTTTGAACGGACATCAGATCACCGCTTCGATAGAACCCGTCAGACGTAAACGCTTCCCTATTGCGTTCCTGCGCATCAAGGTACCCGTGAAAGGTATACGGTCCGCGCGTCACCATTTCGCCAATCTGTCCGTTTGGAAGCTCTGTTTCTGTCCCTGGCCCCAGGATTTTGATTTCGTCTCCTGGCGAGATAGCCCGGCCAATCGTTGTGTGCCGTGCACGATCTGGATGCTCTGGCGACCCAAAAGTGATCAATCCTTCTGCCATTCCAAAGAGGTGGATACCCGGCACACCGAGAACCTCTTCAGTTTGGCGCGCCGCGTTTGGAGAAATCACAAGGCGAGTACGGCTGAAATCGATGAGCGCCTTGGCATTTACCTGTTTCATGCGATCAATCGCTGCCGCCATCATCAAGAAGATCGTTGGCCGGTCTTTCTTAAGGATCTCGAACAGATTCATGGGATCGAGAGACGGCGATACTATGAGTTTTGCGCCCTTCAGAAATGTCGGCATCGAGAAGATCATTCCCGCATTGTGCATGATCTGAAGCGGTATGAAGATGATATCGTCTGCGTCGTATTTCAGCGTGTCCGCTAATGCGGTGAAATTATAAAGATACTCGTTTGAAAAGCGCGGTATGATTTTCGGGATACTTGTTGTTCCGCCTGAGAGCTGAAAAGCGGTAACTTGGTACGGATCGCGTTCAATCGCATCTATCGCGATCTTTGCCACTCTCGGATCCTGTCCCAAAATCATGTTCGTCATGTGCGGAAGATGCGACGGACCTTCTCCCCGTATAACAATAGTATGCTCTAAACCAGGTACCACTTTCCGAACGTCTTCTGCAAAGGCAGCAAAGTCGAAATTACTCTCTATACCGATGAAGTGAGCCTTGGCACCTGAATGCGTCGCCAAGTAAGAGATCTCATTCATCCGGTGAGCCGCAAGTGTACAGACTGGGATCAGGCCTGCTTTGTACGTTGCGATGATGGCGACTATGAGATCTTTGCTATTGGCGACCTGAAACAAAACGCGGTCAAGAGGCTTCAATCCAAGCTCCAGAAGAGAGGCTGCGAAGCGATTGGAGGCGTCATCTAACTCTGCATAAGTTACTTCGCCTTCTGGACCGCCAATGGCAATGCGATCGCCAAATTTCGGCAAGGCGTTGATCAGAGCCTCGGCGAGTGACAAATTTCCGAGATAACCCTTTTCTACATACCCTTTCAGAACATCTTGGGGCGGATAAACAACGCCGTCCAATTCGGTTTGAACTCCAATCATATTGTCTCCCTCCTCCCTGTCGTTCAAAGAAATCGCTCTGCGGCCCAGTCGCGGATGTACTGCGCAACCATGGCCCGACCATCTGGCGCGTTTGAGCATTGTCTTCGTCCATGATGGTCACCAGGCGCGCTCTGCCGTTCTTTGTCTTCGGATCCAATGAGATCGAATATTTCGTCCGTATCCTCCGGGAACACACAATTATCCCCGTCATAAACAACCAACAAAGTGGGCTGTGTTATCGTCGGTGCGCTCTTTGCCAAACTGGCATTCGAACTGAGCCCGGACCACGTGCTCAACCAGCTGTCGGCAGTACAGGTTCTCGCAAAGCCGACGCTTCCAAAATTTGAAACCAGAGGGTTCGCTCCCCAAAGCGATCCGTACCGCCGCGCTGATGGATCAAGTGAAAGATCCCAACACCTCAGATCTGCATCCGTGCGCCACACGGTCATGATAGGAGTGTGGTTTGCAAGGATCATATCCGTAGGGTCTCGCACCTCCTTAAGGCGCTTTTTCGCATCCATCCGCTCCAAAATCGCGTTGCGCGCCCACGCGTCCAATCTCTCGACGCGGCGGCGTTGTCCCTGACGGTACCGCTCCACGAAATCGACCGAAAAACTGCTCGACTCCGGCGGCTTCCGAAATCCATTCTTCGGGTTGAACGGAAACAGTGCAGGATCCATCGACAAGGCATCTGACTCGTCGGTCACCGACGGATCGATTGCGTTCATCAGCAACGCCCCCTGACCAGGATGAGGCGATAGAAATATTACCCCGTCGCATTCCGGCATATTGGCATCTTGCAATGGAACAGGCTTTCCGCCTGGCGTTCGCTCAATCCTCTGCTCAGGAGGCAAGTTCGATTGCTGAGCGTAAAAAGAGAAGAGCCCCGCTCCACCGGAGTTCCCCAGCAACAAGACGCTCTCAAAACCAGCGTCTTTAAGATAACTAACACCAGCGGCGACATCGAGCAGTGCGCGCTCGTGTTCAAGGCGGATGTCATTGCCCACTGTTCGGGGCGCTTGGACGAAAACGGCCATGTTTCCTTGGAGGAGACCAGGTATCAAATAATGAGTCGGCAGAAACTCGCGCGGGTGCATGATCATCACGGCACACTTTTCACCGCCGCGATGACTGAGCATGGCAAAGCATGCCGACCCGTCTTGGGTCTGCAGATTCACCGGAGTGTGCTTCGTTCCTGCAGGGATTTGGGATTCATCCCAAAAAGCACCGCGCAACCCAGCGGTCACACTTTTTACCTTGGACATTTCCTCACGCCAATCTCTTATTGATGTTTGGAAAGATCCTATTCGTGGCAGCCTATTCGGCTAAACGAATATGAGAACTAGAACAAATCAAAGGCATTAATTGTCCAGGAAGCAGAGTTATTCAAACACTGACTAATCACCATCACTGCTGGTTTCCAGTACATTGAACTGGTCTGCGACTTGTTCTCGAAACCAACGGTGCTCTGCGTCATTGTCCATGGAGCTGTTCCATATCATGCTCACTGTAAACGGCTTCACATCAAAGGGCAGATCAACCGCTTTGAGATCTCTGTGCTCAGGAATGAGTTGAAGTATCCGCGATGGAACCGTGGCGATAAGATCCGTATTGAGCAATGCGCCAGGAAGCACCGCGTACGAGTTGACTTCACAGACTACGTTCAACTTCAATCCGAGATCGTGCACGAAATGTTCGGTAGCGGACAAAACATCAGATTTGTTGGAATCGGTCGTGAAAACAGCATGAGGCATGGACAGATATTCGTCCACTGTCAGCCCATCTCCAACACTCTCATTATCTTTGGAAGTGATGCAGACAAGCCTGTCTTCATAAAGTGGAATATGAGAAATCTGCCGCATGCCCTCTTCGAATGGTGCGAGAGGTGCGACAGCGAGATCAACATGACCGGATCGCAATCGGGCACGCGCTTCTCTCGTATTCGCTTCACTGATCACAACAATGCCTGGCGCATCTTTGCGTAGCCGCTGCATCAAAGGAGGCATGAGATAGGCAAGTAGAAACTCTGCACTGAGAATCCTGAACCTGCGCTCCATCTTTTCAGGCTCAATACGAACTTCTTCGACGAGCTGCTCAATCAGATTCAGGATCTCATCGACAGGCCCAAACAGTCGTTCGGCGCGCTTGGTCGGCGTCATGGAGCGACCGGACCGAACAAGCAGCTCGTCTTGAAATGCCCATCTCAACCTATTGAGCGACGCGCTAACAGCTGACTGGGTCAAGCCAAGTTTTTCACCCACACGTGTCGTGTTCGGCTCCTTCAGCAGCTCACGGAGCGTGTAGAGCAAGTTGAGATCGAACCTTCGCATGAAACAACCATTACAATCGAAATTTGTACAAAACGACTTATATCATCAACAGAATTGATAGTAAGGGAGAAGCTCTGTTTTTTCAGCGCAATCGACATCACAATCTTATCATGCATTGAGAGCTCAAACTGCAGGGTATCAGTACAAGTCGCGCAACAACGACTGCAACACTCTCGAAGAGCCCATGCACCAGAGCGGCATGCGTCAGACTAGTTCTCATGTACGAAATCTCTGCGCCGCCCATGCATGGACCCGCGCTCTCTACCAAAATCCACAAGAACAGGTCGATCAAGATTGAACGATTGTATATCGTCCAAACATCGTTTGAGTAGACCAAGGGAATAAGCTCCCGATCGTCTAAGCGGTTTTCCAACTTCGTGCATGTCTGCGATATGCAAATCAATTAGATGACCAAGGGTCCGCAATCTGACGGGGCCAGATCTGGATACGCTTTCCCCATGCACAATACGGCACTCCATCCTCGGAAGCTCGGGACTTGGTTGGGCTTTAACGGAGAAGACTTTGGACGTGCTCTGTCCTTGATGACGGACCTGCGCGCGCCATTTGCCTTTAGGTAGTTTGTGGAATGTCGCCTTCGTCTCTCAGTCACCTTCATTTTGTGTGCAGCTGGCCGCAATTTTTGCGTGACAAAGCATGAACATGTAGGTGTACACATGATGAAAACATGCACATTTTCTCGTTTAGTGCTTTGAAAATACCAAAATAATGCAATTAAACCAAACACATAGATTTTGCGTTGCCCCCATGATGGACTGGACGGATCGCCATTGCCGCGCCTTCCACCGCTGTCTGACCAAGCATGCACGTCTGTATACGGAAATGGTGACAGCGAAGGCGATCATCCATGGTGATCAGGACCGTTTGATCGGCTTCCACTCGGATGAACATCCGGTTGCGCTTCAGATCGGTGGATCGGAGCCAGACGCCTGTGGCCTGGCGGCAAAAATTGGCGCACAGCGCGGCTATGACGAGATCAATCTGAATTGCGGCTGCCCATCAGACCGCGTTCAATCGGGGGCATTCGGTGCCTGCTTGATGCGCGAGCCGGCGCGCGTTGCCGATTGCATTTCAGCCATGCAGGACGGGGCCGGCGAAACGACTGTAACCGTCAAATGCCGGCTGGGTGTGGATGACGACGACCCACGGGCGCGCCTGTTCGAATTTGTCGAAACCGTCGCCACCACCGGATGCGACGTCTTCATCGTCCATGCCCGGAAGGCCTGGTTGAACGGTCTTAGCCCTAAAGAAAACAGGGACATTCCTCCGCTCGATTATGACCTTGTGGCAGAGCTCAAAGCGGCCCGCCCGGATCTAACGATCGTCCTGAATGGCGGCATAGCTGATCTAAATACAGCAGAAATCGAGCTTGAACGGTTTGACGGCGTCATGCTCGGCCGTGCTGCGTATCAAACGCCAGCAGTCCTGGCGGATATTGATGCGCGACTATTCGGGGCTGCCACGCCCGTAGACATATTCGATGCGCTAACAGCGTTCAGACCTCATATGGAGAAAGAGTTATCCGGCGGCACAGGGCTTCATGCCATGACCCGGC
Source organism: Pseudomonadota bacterium (assembly GCA_039817885.1). Taxonomy (GTDB): domain Bacteria; phylum Pseudomonadota; class Alphaproteobacteria; order Caulobacterales; family Hyphomonadaceae; genus CALLCD01. The sequence goes on from JBCBUY010000063.1 coordinate 6,480, forward strand.
ATGTGCTCGGAATTTTCTCCGGACGCCCCGGCGCACGGGCCTATCGCAGACACCTCTCTGAAAACGCCACACGTCAGGGAGCTGGTATTGATGTGTTCGACGAGGCCGTTTCCCTGATCAAGGACGCTGCAAACCGTGTCGCCGCTTGAGGATTACTGCAAGACCGTGGGCCAGTTCTCGTCACCCGAAACGATGAAATTATCCCTGTCGTCGAGCCAACGTTCATTGATCGACCGGTTGAAGTTCAAATAGAGCTTCCCGTCCGTAATATGCCAATGACGCGCATCGCCCTTTGCCGTCTTCCCCTGCGCGATGGCCCAGGCACAGTAGCCGCCATACTGCGGAGCATAGGCCTCTGGGTCCGCCAGGAAGAGATCCAGATTGTCCTGGGACGCAAAGCGCCAGGTCGCACCTTTGTACTCGGTGGAATATGCACTTGAGCCCTCAATCGGCTCTCCAGCTGTGAAATAGGCCACAGTGTCATAACCCTGCAGTGCGAGATTTGAGAACCGTCCCGTATACGTTTCAGGCTTGTCCGCCAGAGCAGCAGGCGACGCAAATGCGACAGCCGCCAATAACAGCGGCAGCATAAGTAACCGATAAAGATTCACGCTATGACCTCCAAAATGTCCCGCCTACTGCCTATCACCCTCTCGTGCTCACAGGCCAGTCAAACGAGCGTGAGAGCCACCAACCCCGATTAGTATGCGTTTTCTAAAACTCTTCGATACGTTCGCTCCACAGTCAAAACGGCCAGACTCTTCTGGCCAGTATGGAGAGACAAAATGACAAAAGACTCTGCAAAATCCCTGCGGGAACGCAGCCAGGAACTGGAAACTCAGACACGTGAAGCGGCTCACAAAATCTGGTTGGCTGGGCTTGGTGCCTATGGCCGCGCGTTCTCTGAGGCCATTGAAGGCGCACAGAAGCTGAATGAAGGCACGAGCGAACTGTTCGATGACCTCGTCAAACGCGGCACCGACATCGAAAACGAGATGAAAGACCGCATCACCTCCAACGACCGGGTCAAGCAAGCAACGGAAAGCGTTGGAAAAGTGAGCGAAAGCGTTGGAAAAGTCACAGACACAGCCGTCCGCCTTCAGCGCGAACAGCGTGAGCGCTTTGAAGCGCGTATGCAGCGTATGCGTGCTCTGCTCGGCTTCGGTGGTGATGAAAAGGCTGATGAAATCAGCGAGAAGCTTGACCGCCTGGAAGACGAAATCGCATCGCTTTCAGCGAAAACCGGCAAGTCTGGACCAGACAAAGCTGTTTCGACGCGCCTGGCGCGCCTCAGCGCTGAAATCAACGCAATTGCGGAAGTGAACGCGCCAAAGGGGAAAAAAGCTCCTGCAAAGCGCAAAACCGCTGCGAAAAAAGCGACAACGGCCACCAAAGCCACAGCCAAGCGTAAGGCACCTGCCAAGCGCAAAACGGCAAAGGCTTAGTAGAGTGCGAAAGGGGTTCCGCGTTGATCGCGGGACCCCGATCAGCCGGTGGCCCGTGCGTAGTGTTCCGTCATGGTTTGAAGCACGGTCAATCCTTGTTCCCCCATATAGGGCACAACAAGCACCATCATCTGATAAACCGTCTTATGGATGAGATCGGACGGGGAAGTATCCGCCCCATCAATTTGATCAAAGCTCAACCAAAAGGTTGCCGCGTTCAGCAATTGATCGGTCAGCATTTCAAGCAATAGAGGATTTATCGAAATCACCCCGTCTGACCGTAGACGTTCCAGGATGTCTGAAATCGCACCTCTTTTGGCGCTCAGCAAACCGCGAAATCGACGCGCAAGATCTGGGTAACGTTCCAATACGGCCCCGAGATTTCGGTAGAAAAAGCGAAAATCGTAGATTTCTTCAAGGAGAATGTAAGTATAGACCCAATTGTCTTCGACAGATGTGATACGGCCCTTTGATCCGTTCAAAATGACCAACATCTCCTCTTCGAAGTCATCGAACAGCGCCCGAATGATCGCATCCTTGCCCTTGAAGTGGTAGTATAGGTTACCTGGGCTCATATCGAGCGCGTTGGCGATATCGACCGCAGACTGATCAAGCTCACCCTCCTCATTGAAAAGGAGGAGCGCAGTTTCCAGAATTCGGTCCCTGGTCTTCATCAGCCGATCCATCAAAAGAGTAGGCGCAGTATCGCAAGGTCAGATTTGACAGAAAAATATCACTATGGGACGAATTTTTGCTAGAAATTTTCAAATGATCGCAAGGTCTCAAGGTTAATAAGCTGAGAGAAGGCCTGCCAATAAGGGAGATGGATCCATGGCAAACCGGATTGACGAGCTCGCAAACGCAGCTGCAGAAACAACAAATGCCCTCAACCCCCTGATGGGTGGGCTCAATCGCGAAGAGCTGATCGGCGCGGTTGCGATGATGCTAAGGCGCACGGGAACCAGCCCCGTCGCCACCGCCAAACTGGCGACGCGCATGACCAAGGAAAATGTCGAAATCCTCCTTGGTCGATCTGAGCGCAAACCGGACCCAAAGGACCGGCGCTTCAAGGATCCGGCCTGGGCGAAGAACCCCTTCTACAAACGTGGCCTGCAGACCTATCTCGCCATGCAGGACAATCTCGATCAGTGGGTCGGCGAGCTCAAACTCGGTGAACTCGAACACGCACGCGCCCAATTCGTTCTCGGGATGGTGATGGATGCGATCTCCCCAACCAACAGTTTGATTGGCAACCCGATGGCGCAGAAGCGCGCAATCGATTCTGGCGGCATGTCACTGATCAAGGGCCTGAAGAACGCGTATGACGACATCACCAAGAACGGCGGAATGCCATCTCAGGTCGACAAACGCCCGTTTGAAGTTGGCAAGAACCTAGCCACCACGCCAGGTGACGTCGTTTGGAAGAATGAGCTCCTGGAGCTTATTCAGTACAAGTCCAAATCGGAAAAAGTTCACCGGGTACCAATCCTGATCATCCCGCCACAGATCAACAAGTTTTACGCCAATGATCTGCAGCCGATGTACTCCATCATTCAGTTCCTCCTTGCAATGGACCTTCAGCCATTCATCGTGAGCTGGCGTAATCCGACCAAGGAACATGCCCATTGGGGACTAACGGACTATGTCGATAGCCTCGTTCAGGCGACGGATGTTATTCGTCACATAACAGGCAGCAAGAAGATCAACATATCCGGCGCCTGCTCCGGGGGTATCACGACAGCTACACTTGCAAGCTTGCTGGCAGCTGGAGGAGACAAACGCATCAATGCCCTATCCATGATGGTCTGCGTACTCGATCCGCAGCCGGAAGATAGCGATCTTGGGCAGATTGTCTCTGAACGGAGCCTCGAAATTGCACGGCGTTATTCGCGTCGAAAAGGCATTCTCGATGGCGACAGCCTTGCGCGTATGTTTGCCTGGATGCGCCCGAATGACCTCATCTGGAATTATGTCGTGAACAACTATCTCATGGGCGAAGCTCCTCCGCCTTATGACGTTCTGTTCTGGAACAATGACACGACAAACCTACCAGCGCAGCTTCATTCCGACTATCTCGATATGGGCTTGTCACAACCCTTCGCAAATCCGGGGCAAGTGGAGATTGCGGGACATCTGGCAGATCTTACCAAGATCGACTGCGATGCGTTCATCGTCGCTGGTGTGACGGACCACATCACGCCCTGGAAGGCATGCTACCGCACAACCCAGCTACTTGGCTCCGAAGACATCACCTTCATTCTCTCCAATAGCGGCCACCTGCAGTCCCTTCTGAACCCACCGGGAAATCCGAAAGCGCAATACTTTGCCAATAAAGAACTTCCCGAATCAGCAGATGCGTGGGCCGATAAGGCCGAAGAGGTGAAGGCATCCTGGTGGCCAACCTGGGGTGAATGGCTAAAGGAACGGTCGGGATCTTTGAAGACGGCACCTAAAGAAACAGGTAATGCTTCATTCGAGCCACTGTATCCATCCCCCGGCAAATACGTCTTTGACTGATCCGGAGCGGACAAAAACCGAAGGGTAACAATCATGGCGACCTCATATTCGGTCCACCCCAAAATCTCCATGGAAGATGTTGGAGGATATCGCCTTCGGGTCGCCTATTGGCCCGGCGAGGTCGACATGGGAAAGCGCCCCTTGCTGTTTTTCAATGGCATCGGCGCAAACCTCGAACTTGCCTTTGGTCTCGGAGAATGGATGCGGGATCGGCAGATCCTGACGTTTGATATGCCAGGGGTCGGCGGTTCTGAGCCTGCGGTGTTCCCCTATTTGCCATGGCAAATGGCCCGGGTTGCGCGCAAACTGTGCGATCGCTTTGGATTCGATGACCTCGATGTCATGGGCGTATCGTGGGGCGGCGCGATGGCTCAACAATTCGCCTTCCAGTACCGTAAGCGCGTCCAAAGGCTGATCCTCGCAGCCACAACGGCGGGCATTGTGATGGTCCCGGGTCACCCCGAAGCGATCGTCAAGATGCGGGATCCGCGCAGATACAATGACCCGGACTATATGCGCCAGAATTTCGCGACACTCTATGGCGACGATGACAAGGAAGGGGCCAAATCCCACGCGATGGGGCTTCAGCCACCGCACCCGAGAGGGTACACCTATCAACTCTTGGCAATGGCGACGTGGACCAGTCTTCCATTCATTCGTTTCCTGAAAATGCCGACACTGATCATGATGGGCGACCGAGACCGTATCGTTCCCTTGATCAATGGAAGAATACTCAACACGGGACTGCCGAACTCAACACTTCACGTGGTTGAGAATGGTGGACACCTGTTCCTGGTGACCAAAGCTGAAGCCAGTATTCCGGTGATCACGGAGTTTTTGGACGAGCTGGACGCAGAGCCCAAGGCCTGCGATGTGAAAGAGGCGAACCTCGGAACGGCATAGGACCCCGAAGATGTCTGAGCTATGGACGTATAAGAAAGGTCTTAAATCGCTTGGCAACGGTCTCTATGCCTATTTGCAGCCCGACGGTGGATGGGGTTGGTCAAATGCGGGGCTCATCACTGATGCTGATCAGTCGCTCCTTGTAGATACATTGTTCGACATGCAGCTGACCGCTGAGATGCTCAGCGAGATGCAGGACGCGGCCGGCCTGACGGGAAATGATATCGGCACAATCGTAAACACCCACGCCAATGGCGACCACTGCCACGGAAATGGCTGTTGTCCGAATGCGGAGATTATCGCGTCGGACGCGGCGGCTGAGGAAATGAACGAAACGCCGCCCGAAATGATCGCCGCAATCTTACAAAATGCAGACGGGCTGGGCGAAGCAGGCGCTTATTTTAAGGACATTTTCGGGGCGTTTGACTTTGCAGGTGTCAAGATGCGTGCCCCAACGCAGACCTTTACCGGCGAAATGTCACTAACAGTTGGGGACAAAAAACTCGACCTTATTGAAGTCGGCCCGGCCCACACCCGCGGCGACATTCTTGTCCATGTGCCCAATGACCGTACAGTCTTTACCGGCGATATTCTCTTCATCGAAGGAACACCGCTCATCTGGGCCGGCCCTGTATCAAACTGGATCGCCGCCTGCGATCGTATCCTTGCCATGGATGTTGATGTCATCGTGCCTGGCCATGGGCCAATCACGGACAAAGCCGGTGTTCGTCAGGTATCTGAATATCTGAGCTATATCGACACCGAAGCCAGAAAGCGCTTCGACGCGGGACTGTCCGTGACCGAAGCAGTGCAAGATATTGCACTTGGTGACTACGCCAATTGGGGAGACGCAGAACGTATCGCGGTCAATGTCGATTCTCTCTATCGGGAGTATCGAGGCGACGGCCAGGTCACCCCGGTAATCGAGCTTTTCGCCTTGATGGCAATGACACGCAAAGCTCAACGCACCTGATCGATAACAGCCAACATGGCATCCAGATTCGCTGCTCCGAGATAACGGCACCGATCCGGCGACCAGCCAAAGTCTTCATCAGGAAGATCAGCATTGTCTTTGAACGGCATTTCAAGCGTCATCGACAGGCATCCGAAATATCCGAACACGGCATTCCCGGCGATTGACATATTGGCCGTGCCAGGCGCGTTTCTTGGATATCCATATTTGGTCTGAAAATCAGGGCTCGCCGTAATCAACGCAGCCTTATAGGCCTGTAAAAGCCCATCGTCCTTGTCGGAGAAGCCCGGCGCACCTTCTGCGCCCGCGATGAAATTATATGGAATAGCTTCGTCCCCATGCATATCTAGAAACAGATCGCACCCGGTCTGACGCATAGCACTCAGCACACAGAGTACTTCAGGACTCTTTTCCGGACTTGGCTCGGCCCATTCTCGATTGAGATTGCTACCCGCAGCATTCGTTCTCAAATGGCCGCGAAACGATCCGTCTGGATTCATATTCGGCACGATGTGGACATCGGCCCGCGCGCGCAACGCCCTGCCGACTGGGTCGGACAGATCCAACAGGCGCGTAACAAGTCCTTCCGCCGCCCACTCAGCCATGGTTTCGCCCGGGTGCTGGCGCGCAATAATCCAGATGGTGCGACGATCCTCACCCTCTCCCACAATTGAGAGGCAGTCCATCGCACGTCCGTCCAGCGTCTCACCCAGGATCCTAAGTTCAACAAGATCAGACTGTGCAGCATCTGCCACCATATCCGCATGACGATCCATCGAATACGGTGCGAAGTAGGCGAAATACACACTGTCCAATTCCGGTGTATGCTGAATGATCAGTCGCCCATTTTCGTAAGCCGTTGGCACGCGAAACCAAGTTTGACGGTCATACGATGCACATACATCGTAATCAGGCCACCCCTTGGGATAAGCAGCCCCCTCAGCATTCTCGATTACCATCCGGCAGGCAATGTCCCGCGCGCCGCTCAGGCGAAAATGGAACCATTGATAGAAATCGCTTTCATTGTCCCGTCGGATTTCGAGACGAATGTTCCCGGGATCCTCAGCCGACAAACAAACTATATTTCCACTGTCAAATGCGGCGTTGATTGAAAGCGTCATGGGCAATATCTCCTGCCGCCCCGATGGCAGGATTACCCAAGACGATCAAGCCCAAATCAACCCATGGCATCGCGTATGAGGTCTGCCTCGGCGTCCTGGAGAATTGCCTCAGACGCACTTGCGCCAAAAACCGGCTCTTTGCCAACTTCCAGCATAACAGGAACGGCGAAGGGACTAATCCTGGCAAGCATGTGATGCTCAAGTTTCCTTTCGACACGGGTCAGCATCTCGCCCAGCCGGCGGATATCGAGCAGCCCTGTTGCCGCGTCCGCTCGCGCCGCCTGCATCAAGATATGATCCGGCTCATGGCTGCGAAGCACATCATAGATCAGATCCGTCGAGAACGTGACCTGACGTCCTGTCTTTTTGGCACCCGGTAACCGGCGTGCGATAAGCCCCGAGATTTGAGCACATTGGCGAAAGGTCCGCTTCATAAGCGCGCTTTCTTCTAACCAGGCGTCGAGATCATCCCCCAACATGTCGGGGTGAAAAAGCGTGTCCATATCAAGCTCAGACATGTCCTCCATTGCCCAGACGGCCATGGCATATTCGGACGCAACAAAGCCGAGCGGCTTTGCACCTGCTCGCTCCAATCGTCTGGTCAGCAGCATGCCGAGTGTTTGGTGGGCAAGCCGGCCTTCGAAAGGATAGCAAACAAGGTAAAATCGCTCAGCCCTCGGAAACGTCTCGATCAGGAGATGATCTGGCGGCGGAATACCCGAGCGCGCCTTCTGGAACTCAATCCACTCACGCACTTGATCCGGCAGCTTCGACCACTCCGAGGGATCATGGACCATTTGACGAACGCGCTGAGCCAGAAAAGTTGAAAGCGGAAACTTGCCACCATTGTAAGATGGAATGGCTGGCTTATCGTCCTTAGTACGAACAACCAGCGCGTCCTCCTCTTCGATGCCAATGAGCCGTAGAATCTCACCGGCAAATAAGAATGTGTCGCCAGGCGTCAGCATCTCGAGAAAATACTCTTCGACTTTGCCGAGCACCCGACCGGGTGTCACAATCCGGGTGTCGCCTGGCCCAGCCATGTTCGATTTGCGGCCGGCAAAATTGGCGAGCCGCACAGTCAGATGGCCGGCCTCCACGATGGCCCCGACATTCATCCGGTGTTGCTGACGGTCCTGAGCGGTTCGGGCCACCCAAAGCCCGTCAGGTCGACGAACGATCCGGCGAAACCGGTCATAACTCTTGAGCGCATAGCCGCCCGTTGCCACGAAATCTACAATCCGCTCCCAGGTGCCCCAGTTCAGGTCGGCATAAGGTGCAGCCAGCCGAACCTCCTCATATAACGCATCGAGATGAAAGCCCTCGCCGCAGGCGCGGCCCATGATGTGCTGTGCAAGAACATCGAGCGCGCCCCATTGACGACCTTCGCTGTCCAGTTCGCCTGCCGCCACGGCTGCCTCAGCCGCACGGCACTCCAAAACTTCGAAGCGATTGGTCGGGACTAGCAGAGCTCTACTCGCCTCATCCATTCGATGGTTCGCTCGTCCGATCCGTTGAATCAAGCGGGCCGCTCCCTTGGGCGCACCCATTTGAATAACGAGATCAACATCTCCCCAATCAATACCGAGATCGAGCGTTGAGGTGCAAACGACGGCGCGCAATTTACCGGCCGCCATCGCGCCCTCCACCTTACGCCGTTGCGCCACATCGAGCGAGCCATGGTGCAACGCGATCGGCAAGGCATCTTCGTTCACGCGCCAAAGTTCCTGAAACAGCAGTTCGGCTTGAGAGCGCGTGTTGACAAATACCAAGGTGAGCTTGGCATTACAGATCGCTTCATACACTTCTGGCGCAGCAAACCGGCCCGAATGCCCCGACCACGGAATTCGCTCCCGGCTTTTCATAATCGAGATATCAGCTTCGACACCACCGATCGCCCGAATGACCTTGGCATTCGGCGCGAGCCATCTTGATAGCGTTTTCGGATCCTCAACCGTCGCTGACAAACCAATAAACCGGCAAGTTGGGGCCCACTTGGCCAGTGTCGCAAGGCCCAGACTCAAAAGGTCGCCCCGCTTTTGGAAGGCGATGGCGTGCACCTCGTCAATGATGACACACTTCAGATCTGCGAAGAATTCAGCCGCATGCTCTGATGCAATGAAGAGTGCCAGCTGTTCAGGCGTGGTCAACAGAATATCTGGAGGGGATTTTCTTTGCCGCTGGCGCTTGTGAGGCGGTGTGTCCCCCGTCCGGGTTTCGATTCGGATGGGCAATCCCATTTGCGACACCGGGTGCCCCAGATTGCGCTCGACATCCGTCGCCAATGCCTTGAGCGGCGAGATATAGAGCGTGTGCAGCAACGGTCGGTTTGTCGGCCCACGATTGTGCAGCTCAATCAGGCTTGCCAGAAACCCTGCCAGTGTTTTTCCGCCCCCGGTCGGCGCGATCAGCAACGCGCTTTCGCCTTGAAGTGCAGTATCAGTTAGCTCAAGCTGATGCGGACGCGGCGTCCAGCCGCGAGCGGCGAACCACGTCTCGAAGGTCGATGGCAGGATACCCAGTGCGGACACATCGGCGCTCATGCCGTCAACTTAGAGACTTTCTGGTGATCGGCGAAGCGCCAAAAGTAAGATCCTCAAAAGCAACATAACAAAAATGCGAGGAAGCCTTGTCACCGCCGAGGGGCGATCTATCTGCATAAATTAATATCTGCATATACTTGCAGATTTGCGAGCAAAAATTGGGGCATACAGCCCTGTGTCCGGAGACGTCTTCGTATGCCCAGTCGCGCTGTGGTCGCCAAAGAGCTTGCCGAGCTCTTCAAGATTGTCTCGCATCCCGACCGGATCCGGTTGATCGAGGAGCTACGAACCGGCCAAAAGGACGTCAACACACTGGCGTCTCTGCTGGATCTTCCGGGTGCCCGAGTCTCCCAACACCTTTCATTGATGCGCGCGCATCGCTTTGTTGCTGAAGAGCGCGATGGCCGCCAGCATTTCTACTATCTCACCCAACCAGAACTTGCTGACTGGATCATTGACGGACTCGATTTCATTGAGGGCCGATTGACCGGTGCCTCTCCCGAAGACATCACCCGCGCCCGCGCACTTTGGAGTGCGAACGGCAACTCATCGTCCACCTCCTCCGCTTCGTAAAGGACAATACCCATGCGGAAACCATCAACAGACTTTTCTACCCTGCTGGGCCAATCCAAAGCGCGGCAAACCGTCCACCTCTAGCAAAACCTGGCACTTGCTGCCCGTTATCCAAGCCAATTTACCTCCCACTCTCCAACTATTTGAGCATCCTAATGTCCACACAAACACAAACTGCGAAGCCGGGCTTTCTGTTCGGCGTGAATGACTTCATGGCCTCCATGGTAGTCTTTCTAGTCGCTTTGCCCCTCTGTCTCGGCATCGCTATCGCGTCCGGCGTACCCCCAGCACTCGGACTTATCACTGGTATTATCGGTGGTATTATCGTTGGCTCCATGGCCGGATCACCGCTTCAAGTCAGCGGGCCAGCCGCCGGCCTAGCCGTGCTGGTGCTAGAGGCTGTTCAAGCCCACGGCATCGCGACACTGGGTGTCATCTGTTTGATCGCTGGCGCGATCCAGCTCGTTTCTGGGATCCTCAAACTTGGGAACTGGTTCCGTGCCATTTCACCATCTGTCATTCACGGAATGCTAGCCGGCATTGGTGTCATCATCTTCGCAAGCCAGTTCCATGTGATGGTCGACGATGCTCCACGCGGCGGTGCGCTGGCGAACTTGCTCTCTATTCCGGAAGCGATCTGGAAGGGCATTATGCCTATGTCGGACTCGGTACATCACCTCGCCGCTTTCGTTGGGATACTGACCATTGCCACAATCGTTGGCTGGAACAATTTTAAACCCAAATCCATGAAAATGGTGCCGGGACCCCTGGTCGCCGTCTTCGTCGGCTCATTGGTCGCTTATATTATGAACTTGCCGATCGCCCGGATCGACGTTCCAAACAGCATCGGCGCTGCCTTGAACGTTCCAAGCTTCGAAACGCTCACAGCCGGCCTTGTAAACCCCGATATCTTGTTCCTTGGCCTCGTCTTCGCAAAGTAGCGTTTCTGCGCTGGCCACAAAAGCGAAGA
>JBCBUY010000064.1:0-17368 GCA_039817885.1 Pseudomonadota bacterium
GGCGATCCCTGAGGCTTTAAGCGAAGTCATATTAAGCCATCCTGCTTATGGTTGCCTACAAGCATCTGACGATCATGGCAGCCATAGGGTTCAATTTTCGTATATTCAGAATCTGTGGGCAATGCTGAAAAAGATCCTCTGCGTGTCAGAGGCAAAACTGTCGGCATTGTAGTCTGCGACTGTAAAGGCAATCCGAAACGATCCAAGTGCGGCGGTGATGTCAAAATCAATCTCTTCACCAAGGTCCGTACGTCCGGTCTCGCTCTCGAACCGATGATATGTCAATCGGGTCGAGATATTTCGAAACGGGCGGACGCGCCCAAAATTCCAAGAGCCGGCAACGCTAAAATCCTCGATGCCATCCTCCGGGGTAACTAAGAACACATCTGCGGCCCCCTGAAAGGCATGAAGCGTGCCGACGGGTGTCTGAAACGATTGTTCACCGCCGGCACCGAGAGATTCAAACCTGACATTCAGTCTGGCGGGGCCTGCGAATGCTGTAAGCCCGGCGAGCCAATAATCTGCAGAGTAGTTCAGAGGATTATCGGCATGATCCACTTGGCGCGCAAATGAGGCCTCCCAGTCCAGCCCGACGTCATCACGGTGAAACCGTCCGTCAAGGCGGACACCAGTTGTCCGTGACGAAAAGACATCACTGACCGGCAAATCTGACTCCGTGCCGAGGTCGAAGGCGTAGTGAAACGCGCCCAAACGACCAAACGGGGTCGGGACATTTGCGTTGACATAGTAGGAGTCACCGCGAAATCGGCCGACCGGATTGTCGGCCCCTTGAATCCGGTTCACGCGGTCAAAATACCCGCCTTGGATGGTCACGCCGTCGAAAAATCGACCGGAGAAATGCGCGGCATCAAACGTTTGATCGTTTTGACGAAACGCCAGAGACCCGATGAAACGCTGATCATCTAGCGTAAGCGTTTGTCGCCCGATTGTGAGGAAGGACTCATCTGTCGTCTCGAATTGGAGCAAAGCGCGATTGAGTTCGAGGCCATTTGGATCAAGAATGATGGGTCGCTCGGGCATATTCCCGCTGCCATCGTCAAAGTCATCCAGCACAGCGAAGATCGCTTCTGCTTCTACGAGGGCTGTGACACGGCTAAAAAGCTCAGCTTCGAGTGCAGGGCGAAAACGGATAGTGATGCCGTTCGCATCTGATGAAAAATCTTCCTGGTCTGCATGCTCAACGCGCAATCTGGTCTCGCCAAAAAAGGAGACCTTCTCGAAGACAGACTGTGCATGCGCTTGGTTGGTCTCAAAAAATAAGCCCAACAATATCAAGGCAGTTGCAAGATTACCGAATGTCACGCCTAGTCTCTCACTGCGGCCACTAGCCGTTAGACAAAGTGCTGGCGGATGGAGAAGTCAAGTTTCTGTGCACCGTGTGCCTTATGCAAGAATAGAAAAATCAGTAGGTCTTTATTGAACTTTGTTGGCGCAAGTTGCGACTATACTGTCGAACCGCCTATTTGTGGGCTTGAATTCAGGAGATCGACGTGTCGATTCCGTTAGAACATATGTCCGACGATGACAGGAGTGCTCACCTCCTGGACTATGTTCATGGGCGTTTGAAAGACGACGAACGGGTACGCGTTGAAGCCGCCGCCGCAACCAATAAAGACATCGCTGAAGAATTGGCGTTCTTTCAAGGGCTCGCCGCTGCTGGCGTGCCAGCCGAGAGACCTCAAGGCCACGAAATGAGTTGGGCGCGACTCTCTCGAGCGATCGAGACGTCAGATAGCGATCTGTCGGAAACCGCCTCGCGCCCCGCAAATGACAATACTGCAAGCAAATATTGGCGTGTGGCTGCGATCGCCTTTGGTGTATTGCTGGCAACCCAAACGAGTTGGATTCTGGCGACATCTTCAGACGGTTCAAGCGATCCGATATACATTCCTGTCGCCGAAGAGCCGGCGCTGGATTTGCAGGTCATCTTCCGGGATTCTGCACCTGCAGGAGAGATTTCCGACGTGCTCTCAACTCTAAGGGGAAACATCGTTTCCGGCCCATCGGCTCTTGGCGTCTACCAGGTGAGGTTCGCGTCGGAGGATCAGCGCGGCGACGCACTTGAGGCTTTAAGGTCGAATACGACATTGGTGGAAAGCGCGTTTGCCAATTAGCTATCGTCTTGTATCGTCAAGGCCAGAACTCGTTAGACAGTGCATCAACAACGTCTTGGCATGCATGATCCGGGTCTTGATAGTGCCGACCGGCCGACCTTCAATGTCCGCGATTTCCTGATAGGTCAAACCTTCGAAGAAAGCGAGGAGAACGGCGGATCTATGAGTTGGGCTAAGTTTGTCTATACAGGCACGCACTGCCTTGGCGTCCTGAAATGCGCCTATGACAGCTTCCGGGCCTGGCGAATCGTCTTCTAGCTCCACGGGTGGCTCGTCCAGGACCACTCTTTTGCTGCGCCGGTTGCGATCTACCGCCTTGTTTCGTGTGATCGTGTACATCCACGATTTGACGCTGGACCGCCCGGCGAATTTCCCCGCATTGCGCCAAATGTCCAGCATGGCCTCGTGAACGATGTCTGCAGCATCGTTTTTGTCCGCAAGCCAGTTCTCGGCAAATCGGCGCATTCCCGGCGCATAACGATCGTAAAGCGCCCGCATAGCGGATTTATCGCCGGCGGCAACGAGCTCGAGCAACGTCTTGTCTGGCGTTCCATCCATCCAAAGCGAATGGCACAGGCCGCCATGAGTTCAAAGCGCAATTCGAGGTGCTGACAGCTTAGTGAACATATCAATGAGTATACATGAACATTGCCATATCGTGGTACGAAAGATCATTGGCTCGGCCAGCTCGACAGCCGAAAAGGGGAAGATATGCACACTACGGCTAAATTGGCATTCTTGATGGCAGCATTGATGTTGTCGGCCTGCGGAGGACCTCAGCCCCAGGAAAACGCGGATAGCGATAGTGCTGGGCAGTCTGTTCAGCAAAGATATAGTCACGATACTCTGGTGTCAGGCTCAGACTTCCACGGTATTCATGGGATCACGGAAGGACCCGACGGAGCGCTCTATGCAGGGAGTGTCGTCGGTCAATCCATCTATCGGATTGACCGAGAAACCGGCACCGTAACAACCGAAGTCGAGGCCCCCGCTGGCTCTGCCGATGATCTTGTATTCGGTCCAAACGGACAGCTTTACTGGACAGACATTCTGCGCGGCCAGGTTAAAACCAGAAACAATGCAGGCGATGTCGTCATTCTCGCGAACAATCTACCAGGCGCGAACGCGATAGACTTCCATCCGGATGGTCGACTTTTTGTCACCCAGGTTTTTCAAGGCGATGCGCTAAATGAGATCGATCCAGCCGGCGTCGCTCCACCGCGCCAGGTCATCGCTGATATTGGTGGGTTGAATGGTTTCGAAATCGGCCAGGATGGATTTCTCTACGGGCCGCTCTGGTTCCGCGATCAAGTCGTAAAGATAAATGTCGACACTGGTGAGCTAAACGTCGTGACCGACGGCATAGACACACCGGCAGCGGTGAACTTTGGTATTGATGGTGCACTTTATGTGGCAGAAAATGCGACGGGGCAGATTTTCAGTGTGGATATCAAAACGGGCGAGAAGCAAGTTATCGCTGCAACTCCGAGCAACCCGGACAATATCGCTGTAACGGCGAGCGGTGACCTTTTCGTGACGCATATGTCCGATAACAGCATCACACAAGTGAATCTGGAAACAGGTGAACTAGATTATATTATTGCTGGCGGCCTGGCTCTGCCAGGGGGGCTGGCCGCCTATAATAATTCGGTTTTTGTAGCCGACACGTTTTCGCTCAGACAATTATCTCTCGAGACGGGAGCAATAGTTGATATCGAGCGTGTTGTGGATCGCCACGGTTATCCGCTGAGCGTCGGTGTGATCAGAGACAAGCTCGCCACCTCCAGCTGGTCGAGCGGCACCGTACAGCTTTACGATGCCAGAACTGGTGAGAGTATCGGCATAAAAGACGGCTTTGTTGCGCCCTATGATTTTGCCGCCGGCCCGGATAACAGTTTCTACGTCGCTGAATTCGGTACCGCCTGCATTGTTCGAGTCGAATTTTCGTCCGACGCGCGGGACTGCGTGGTTGGGGAGCTGGCGGGTCCCGTTGGTCTTGCGGTGGGTGAGGGCGGTCGTCTTTATATAAGCGAATCCCTGGCCGGGCGGATCACCGTCTTCGATCCAGAGTCCGAAAATCGTTCTATCTTAGTGGACGGACTGTCCGAACCAGAAGGAATTGCTCTGGATGGGGACTTTTTGGTTGTTGCCGAAGTCGGGATGCAGCGAGTGCTCCGCATCTCGATCGCTGATGGATCAATTGAGACGATAGGAGAGGTGCCGATGGGGTTGCCAGGGGTCGAAGGTGTGCCCCCGGCGTTCGTTCCAACCGGGGTTGCTATCTCCGACGGACATATAATTGTTTCTTCAGATGTGGAAAACGCCATTTATAGATTTTCAAAATAGATCGGCCATTGATTCTGCCGATCAAATCCGAAACTTGACGACTTATTCTGCGGGTTGGGCGGCGGTGCTTACATTGCTTTGTTCGTCAAGCTTTCTCGCCACATCGCCTGGTGATCCCGTCCCACGGGCCAGGAGACTATAAAAGGGTGGAACAAGAATGAGCGTCGCAAGTGTTGCGCCGATAACACCGAATAGAATAACTGCGCCGATGGCTTGGCGTGTTTCAGCCCCTGCGCCTGAGGACAGGATAAGGGGCAGGGAGCCTGCCACAGTTGTTAGGCCTGTCATTAGTATGGGTCTGAACCGCGCCAGCGAGGCTTCGCGTAGCGCGTCTTGAAAGCGCATGCCATTGTCGCGTAGCTGATTGGCAAACTCGACGATCAAAATACCATTCTTGGCAGCAAGACCCACCAACATAATAAGCCCAATCTGTGTGTAGATATTGAGCGTTTGGCCTGAAACAAAAAGGCCGGCCAATCCAGCGGCAAGCGTCGCCGGTACGCAGAGCATAATCACAAGCGGATGAATATAGCTTTCAAATTGAGCCGCCAGGACAAGAAAGACAATCACGCAGCCAATCGCAAAAACGAACAAGATAGACGACCCCGTCGTGCGATAATCAAGAGACTGGCCTTTGAAGTCGAACACCGCCTCATCAGGCAGTACATCCCGGCCAATTCTAATCATATCATCAAGGACAGTGCCTAAAGCGGCATCGGGCGCAAGGCCGGCCTCAATTGTAACAGCGCGGGTTCGATTATAACGATTAAGCGATGCGCTTCCAGCAGCCTCGCGCACAGTCACAAGGTTAGACAGTGGAATGAGCTGGTCTGTACGGACCGATCGAACAAATATATTGCGTATGTCATTTGGAGCCGAATAGTCTTCTCGAACACCTTCAAGAATGACATCGTATTCTTCGCCATTTTCAAGATATGTTGTTACCCGTCGGGATCCAAGCATGGTTTGCAACGTTGTTCCGATATCCGTTACGGTAACGCCGAGATCAGAGGCGCGTTGATAATCAATGGCAATTCGGAACTGCGGTTGGGTTTCTTGATAATCGGACTCGATATCGATCAGTCCAATATCCGCCGCCTCGAAGGCCCCAATAAGTGTATCACTCCACTCTGCGAGTCGTTCATAGGATGGCCCGCCGACCACGAATTGTATCGGTTTGCTCTGACGGCCTCCCAGGCCTTGCCGCATAATCGCAAATGCGCGCACACCTGGCAGGTCGGACAGCTTTCGGTTTACTTCTGAAATAATCTCGTCGGCCGGTCGGCGGGTACCCCACGCCTCCAGATTGACGACGACGAATCCTTGATTAAACGAATTGCTGCCGAAGCCGGGTGCACGTAGCAACAGGCGATCGACATCCGGTGTCTCGACATATGGCAGAAGTCTTCGCTCTATCTCATCCATATACCTTTCCATAAAGGCATAAGAGGCCCCCTCTGGGCCACGCACGAGTATGAAAAATCCGCCACGATCTTCACGTGGAATGTATTCAGATCGAAGGTTCTGGAAGGAAAAGTAACCACTGCCGATCATCATCGCCATCGCGACCAAGGCGAGAAGGGGGCGAGGCGTGAGAATGGAGAGAATGACACCATAAACATGACGTAACGCATCGAACACGCGTCCAACGAGGTTTGGGAGTAAAGCAACCAAACCTGTGGGCTTATGTTCATGGAGCACCTTCGACGCGATCATTGGCGACAGAGTAAGGGCAATCAAACTTGAAAAGCAGACGGCTGCCGCCATCGTCAGAGCGAATTCTGAGAATAGCCGCCCTATATCACCTTGCAGGAATGTGATGGGGACAAAAACCGAAACGAGCACCATTGTGGTCGCCACAACGGCGAAACCAACTTGGCGAGTTCCCCTGAAGGCGGCCACAAGCGGCGTTTCACCATACTCGTCCATTCTACGGTGAATATTTTCCAGGACGACGATGGCGTCATCTACAACGAGTCCGATCGCAAGAACCAAGGCAAGCAGCGTTAGTAGATTGATCGACAGGCCCAAAGCGTAGAGCAAAATAAACGTCGAGATGATGGATATTGGAACCGTAACGGCTGGGATAATCGTCGATCGCGCACTCCCTAGAAAAAGAAAAATGACCAGGGTGACCAGTGCCACAGCGATGCCAAGGGTAATGTATACCTCTCTGATCGATGCTTGGATGAAGACCGAGCTGTCAAAGCTCTGAAAAATTCTTATCCCGTCGGGCAGTGTTTCATTGAGATCCTGGGCCAGCTGACGAGCAGCTGCCGCAACGTCGACTGTGTTGGCTGTTGATTGCTTAACAACGCCGAGACCCACCATCGGAACGCCGTTACCTCGGAACAGATTGCGATCCTCCTCGGTGCCACGTTCAACGCGTGCCACATCGCCAAGACGTACCAGGTCTCCTTCGGTTCCTTCACGCAAGACCAGTGAAGCAAAGTCGCCGGGCGTTCGGAAAGGCCGGTCGAGCCGGACCACGAAAGTCCGGGAGTCACTTTCAAGATTGCCTGCTGGAGACTCGATGTTCTCCCGCCGAAGTGCCTGATCAATATCAGTCACCGCGAGGTTACGGGCGGCGAGGGCTTTTCGGTCGATCCAGACGCGCAACGCATAGTTACGCGCGCCCCCGACCCGTACCCGGGCCACACCATCAAGAGCTGAAAATCGATCGACCAGAAACCGATCTGCATAATCTGACAATTCGGGTGTCGTCATCGTGTCACTGGCCAGATTTAGCCAGATAATGACATCGTCATCGGCATTGGCTTTAGTGATCTCTGGAGGATCTGCATCGACAGGCAACTGGTCCGACACGCTGGAGACGCGGTCCCGTATATCGTTCGCGGCGACATCCACGTCCTGGCTGATGTCGAATTCGACACTGATATCTGACCGTCCGTCCCGGGAGCTTGCATCAATAATGCGAATGCCCTCGACACCGGCGATACTGTCCTCAATGATCTGTGTCACACGTGTTTCAACGATGCTCGCAGACGCTCCGGGATAATCCACCTCTATCGTGACGATCGGTGCATCTATATCGGGGTATTCCCTAAGCGGAAGCCGGTCGAACGACACCAGGCCGAAGATAATGAGCAATAGCGAGAGCACCGATGCGAACACCGGGCGCTTAACTGCAACATCGGATATCATCACAGGGTTACCGCCTGATGGTGGAGACAGTGGGGCCACTGTCCGGTCGCTCGATAGCGTCACCAGAGACAGATAAGGACGCATTTGATTTCACGTTGATGTTGCCGCCATCGCGGACGCCGATCAGCCCCTCGACAATGACTTCGTCGGTTTTCAGAATGCCAGAGAGGATTTCGACCCGGCCGGAGAAGCGCGACCCGAGCGTGACCTCCTCTCGGCGGGCAACGGTACCACCACCGGAGCGGTCTACGACATATATGAAAGATCGAGAGCCGAGGGCTTCAATAGCGCTTTCTGGCAGCGACATCGCCTCTCGTGGGGCCGCTAATATGATAACGTTCATGAACAATCCAGCTCTTAGCTTCATATCAACATTCGGCAGAGTCGCGCGCACACGCAGTGAGCGGGTGGACGGATCGATTTGATTGTCAATGCTGGCCAGGGTGCCTTCAAAGACCTCGCCTGGAAGAGACGCTGTTGTCGCGCTAACCATCAAGCCGGGTTCGATGCTCGCCAATGAGATATCCGGAACGAAAAAGTCGACATACATTTCGCTGTCGTCGACCAGTGTCGCAACGGGATCACCGGGAGACAGATATGCCCCGACACTGACCTGCCGGAAGCCCAAGGCACCGTCAAACGGCGCAACAAGAATACGATTTCGCTGTAAAGCCTGCACGGATGTGAGTTCAGAGCGCGCAACTTCGAGATTGCGCTTCGCTTGATCGAATTCGAGACCCGACACAACGCCATCAGCAACCAAACTCGCCATGCGATGGACGACACTCTCTGCTTCGCGAACGGTCGCTTCGGCACCTTCAATGGCTGCCAATTGTTCCCTTTGAGCCTGTGCCAAAAGGGTTTGGCCTCTCTTCACCCGTTGGCCATCCTCGAAATAGACAGCTGTGACCCGATCTGAGGCGTTAACTGTCAATTCGACCCGCTCCTTGGGGGCCAGCGTGCCAATGCCTTCAATATTGTCCGCGATGTCCACCAATAAAGGTCGTTCGGCAATAACGGGGGCTGCCCGCCGCTGCCCCTGAGCGAGAGACGACTGCGCCGTGACTGACAGCACGATTACAGAAAGGAACAAGCGTAAAAACATGGTTCTTGCAGTGGGGCTGCTATGTGCGGAGCGTTCTGGGTTAGTGTTTTCGATTCTTGCCACGACCTAGTGTATGCGGCGTCTTTATCAAGAAGCTGCTAACTTGGTGCGTTGCGATATGTCTACATATCACGGGGTCCCGTGTCGCCGCAAAGCAGCGGCTGCCCTGTCTGAAGGGGCATCTGCTACCCCAGGAGCGGGCTCGCCCTTATAGCCAGTTGATCACGTCAAGTAGATCCGATTCCCAAAAAAAGATTTTATATCAGTGGGTTAGGGGCACTGGATATACGGCGCAGCCCACATAACCGAGGCCCATGACCACGTATGACGCGTTCCAGATCGGTTTGTGTGCACTAAAAGTTGAAGTCTCGATTTTGTGTGAATCCCACGGCTAAGCGCATTATGCCGTGTTGGAAGGGATTTTGCCATAAATCACCGAATGACGGTGAAAGTGGTGTTTGACGCAATCAACGCGGGCCGGAGGTTATGAGGGGAAGCGCCTCCGGCCCGCTCAGTGGGACATTAGACCAGGACATGGGAGTATCTGGTCAGGTCGCCCACTGATTGCGTTTTATTCGATGAACTTGTCTATTTGCTCAGAATACCTCCGATGACTTGTCTGCAACTGTGTGATCACTGACATTCGAGATCTCGCCGGTTAAAGCTTTCAGCCGCAACTGCTCACGTTCCAGGTCAAATCGCGACCTGATCTCCGAAAGGGCGGCGTCCTCCAGCTCAAGTCGAATGTCCGTCAGCGCAGGCAAGGTCCTGAGGCCTTGCTCATACTCGATCTCGGCTGCTTTAAACTCTTCCTGCTTGAAGCGGCGAATGTCCGCGCGACTGACGCTTTGCGCCTGCAACAAAAGCGTTCGCCTCCATGTCACTTCGATCGATTGCCGAAGTGCTCTTTGTGCAGCGGCAAGTTCTCCGCTTGCACGGGCAGCTTGCGCCGATGCGCGCCGTCTCTGCGCGACGAGTGCGTTTCCTGTGAACAGGGGCACCGACACATTGACACCAAGCCGGGTCTGAAGATCGAAATTGCCATCGAAGTCCTGCGAGGCATAGCTGGCTATGCCGACGACATCGATCACAGGCAAACGCCCCCGAGCTTCACGGCGTGCAGTGGCGTCCAGGCTGGCTCGTGTCCGTCGCAAAGCTTCGATTTCGGGATTGTCTTCAATGGCATCGCCGACCATTTGGTCCAAGACTCCCGATACCAAATTGTCTTGTGAAGGGGGCACAGCATAATTCTCGACGGTGCACGGCAGGGCGCGATCGCCGGTTGCGATCGCCAGTCGAGTCGCGGCCTGATCCCGTCGAAACTCAAATTCGAACTGCAAGCTCTCGGCATTCGCTTTTTCGGCGGCGACCTCGGCGCGTTCGAGGCGCGTGGCCCCTCCCGTTGCCAACAGCGAATTGATGGCTTCTAGCCGACGGGAGAAATAGCCAATGCGGTCCTCGGTCGCGATGAGCTGATCTCGCGCTTCAAGCCAGTCGATATAAGCAAGGCCAGCATCGAGTGATGCGGAAGCTCTGGCATCAAGGATCAAGCTCTCCTGGGCGGCAACATCTTCCCGCGCAGCCTCCTTTGCGAGGCGGGAATCACCAAAATCGATGATCCGTTGAGATGCGCGGAGCCCGATCTGGTTTTCGATCTGACTGTCAATCAGTCCCGTATCCCCAACTCCCAACCGAGTGAAGGTTGACAATTGAGGGCGTCGCAACGACCGCGCCTCTTGAAGGTCGGCCGCTGCGCGGTCGCGATTGGAACGAGCGACCCTTACGGACGGATCATTGCTCGCTGCGAGCACGAGAGCACGCTCGAAACCAAGACATGTGGCACCTTCCTGCGCGAGGGACATAGCCGGCATGGCCAATGCAGCCATCACCATAAGGGTGGCTTTTGACAATGATAGTTTGGTCATGACGATTGCAGCCCTTTGGTAATCGAAGATGCAATCGGCTCGAACAGATAATCGGCAAGCGTTCGGCTCTTGCCACTGAAAATGAAGACATCCACAGGCATGCCTGGAATAATTTCCAACTCCGATGTGTCTGCGAGAGAGGCATCTGGAATAAGGACCCGAGCTTCATAATAGTTTGCCCCGGTGACGACATCTGTCTTGAGGTCAGCGCTGACATCTATGATCTCGCCGTCAAGGCTGGGGCTGAGCCAGCTCTTATAGGCAGAGATATGTGTGCGGACAGTTTGCCCTTCGAAGACGGATGCGCGATCAGTTGGCCGTATACGGACCGACGCAGTAACGGCATCTATGTCCGGCACAATTTCCAGGATCAACTCTCCCGGGCGAACAACCCCGCCTTGAGTGGAAAAAGCGAGGTTCAGAATCTCCCCAGAGACGGGTGCCGATATAACCGCTCGATTGAGAACGTCTTGCGCAGCAGAGAGACGTTCTTCAGAGGATAAAAGCTCTGCATAGGTCTCGCGAAGATCGGTTGAAATTTGTTCTTCAAATTGGGCTTTGCGTTGCGCGATCTGGACGGCAAGATCTTTGCCCTGGGCCTCTGCTGCTATTTTCTCGCTTCGTAGGCGTGCAATATCGCCTTCCTGCTGTGCGATGCTTCGCTCAAGTCCCGTGACCTGATCCCGGCGAACAAGTTGCTGCTCGAACATATTTGAGATGACAGTAAGCTCGTCTTCCGTTGTCGCGAGAGCTCGCTGCGCGATCTCTATTTCATTGTCCTTGAGTCGAGCCGTATTCAAGGCGCTGGCCTGGCGGGTTTGTAAGACGTCGAGGTCAGCTTCCAGGGCAAGCCTTTGCTGATTGAACAGATCCTGTTCGCGGGCAATGATCTCACCTCGTTCTGTGTTCGAGATATCTAGATCCTCTATGGAAGAGAAGTCGGGCTCGCGATTGCCAGTCTGAAGCGCGGTTAAGCGCTGCACTGTCGCTTGCAGGGCTGCAATCTGTTGACTGACTTGATCCCTGCTGGCGAGCGATGCTGTTTCCTGAAGAACAAGCAGCGTTTCGCCGGCTTCGACGCGATCTCCGTCTTGGACAGATATGCGTTGAATAATGCCACCTTCGAGGTGTTGCACGACTTGCCGATCATTCTCCACAACAACAGTACCGCTAGCGGCAACGCCTTCTTCAAGCGGCACAAACCCTGCCCAAGCGATGAAGCCGCCGAGGCCCATTAGGCATATTGTTCCCATCAGCCGGGTGTACGTATCGGTTCGACGTTTGTTGTTCGAATTATCTGTCTTGCTCATTTTGCCACCTCCGCAAGTTGAGGTCGTTTGGTGGATACTTCCGTGTTGGCTCTGTACTCACTCGCTGGGAGACTAAGCACCGAGCCATGCCTGATGATCAATGCAATCGTCATACGATCAATCAGCGCAAGGTCGTGGGTGGAGACGATGACGATCGTTCCGTTGGCCGCTTGCCTTTCAATCGCACCAATGACTTTAGCCACCGTTGTTGCATCGAGATTGGCAGTCGGCTCGTCCAGCAAAAGCAGTACGGGGTTTCCAAAAAAGGCTCTTGCTAGCCCTATCAATTGGCGCTGACCCGCCGACAGGTGAATGCCGCCAGGGCCGATCAACGTGTCGTAGCCGTCCGGAAGTCCGACGATCATGTCATGCGCCTCGGATACGCGCGCCGCTGAAAAGACGTCATCGAGCCGGTCAGGCTGGAAACGCGCAATATTGTCCGCGACTGTGCCGGGTGTCAGCTCAACGTCCTGCGGTACATATCCGACATGTTGTCCACGGTCCTCGCTTGGCCAATCGTGGATGTTGCGGCCGCCTAGAAGGACGTGTCCTTCAGCACTCGGCCAGGCTCCCGTGATCGTTTGAAGGAGCGTTGTTTTGCCTACGCCATTTCCACCCGTGAGCGCAATCATCGTTCCGGCCGTGGCTGTGTAGGAAAATGCACGCACCAATGGCAGGTCGGTACCTGGCGCGCGAATGGCGAGCCGATCCATGACAAGCTTCGCATCGGGTTGCGGCAGCGGGGTATAGGTCTGTTCGTCAAAACTCTTATCAAATCGGCCAATCAACTCGCCCCAAGCCGTGCGCGCCATGACGAGACTCCGCCACGCACCGACAATCTGATCAATCGGGGCGAGAGCACGAGACATGATGACAGATGCGGCAACGATCCCGCCGGGGGAAATCTGTTGGGAAAGTGCGAGGGCAGCGCCCGCGCCAAGTATCAGCACCTGGAGAATCTGCCTCAAGGATCTGGCAAGAGAAGAAAAAGTCCCTTCGTCGCGCGCCGCGGCGAGAGATTCCTCGTTTGCCGCCTCTCGCGTTTCTGACCATAGGTCATAGATGCGAGACGTCAGACCCATGGCAACAATGGCCGAGCGCTGACGATTTAGCCCTTGGGCGAGCACCTGCGCACTTGCGGTGGCGGTTGCTGCGTTTTGTGTGGTCCCTCGCGTCATACGTTCAGACATCACTGCCACGCAGAATACGACGATTGCGCCGCCGACTCCGACATGGCCGAGTACAGGATCCAGGAGGTATAGAAGCGCAATGAAGAACGGCGTGAAGGGCAAGTCAAAGAAAGCCAGCATCGCGCCGCTTTGCATCAAAGACTGAATGCGGGTTAAACCAATGATATCCGAAGGGAGCTGCGGACGTAGGTCGTCGCCACGTTCGAAGCGTCGAAAGATTCTCTTTGAAAACCGACGCTCAATTCGATCACCGGCAAGCGACAGAAGCCGGCGGCGGCCAGCCTCCGCTGCCGAGTAAATTCCAAGCAAAAAGACCGATATGATGCTGAGCCACAGAAGGGTGTCAATCGATCCCGATGAGAGCACGCGATCATATATCTGCAGCATATATAACGGAGAGACGAGAAGAAGTAAGTTCACAGCCAGGCTGAATAAGAGAATGCCAAAAGCATGATGGGGAGCCCGGGAGATAAACCCGAAAATCCATCTGGTGGTGCTCATCGGCCGGGGTGTGTGAGTGTCGCTGGTCGCCACCTTGGACATATCAAAACTCCAGACTTTGGATTGAAAGAAAAGTGCTCCCGGGGCGCGGGTATCAGATGCCCCGGGAGCGTTGATCAGGACGGCTTAGAGGCTGTCACCCAGGTCAGACCCCGAAATCGGGGCAGGTGGCGACTCCAGACCGAGGTCGAAGCCTTCGACCGCCTGGTCAATATCGAATGAAGCAACCGGTTGAACGACCGTCTCGGCTTCTTGCGGTCCGGTGATCAGTTGTTCGGTGATCACCGATTCCGGGAAGTCGCTTAGATCGAGTGGTTCAGGAGCGGTCGTGGTTGCCGCGGCGACGCCAACAAAGTTCGCCTCGGTCAGGTCAGCGGAAGCCACACCAGTTAGGGTCAGCGTGTCACCATCGCCGAAGTCGATAACCGTGTTCCCGTTGCCGTCATCTGCAGCGAGAGCAAGTGCAGCTGAAGCAGTCAGGCCATGACCGTTCACATCGATCACATCTTCTGCAGTTGCGAAGTCTGTGACCGTGTCAGCGCCAGATCCCTCAGCTTCGACAAAGGTATCTGCACCGCCTTCACCAGTCAGCGTATCATCGCCGCCATTACCGTTCAGAACGTTGGCAGATGAGTTTCCAGAAATCGTGTCATCGCCGGATGCAGATCCAGTGATATTTTCGATCGAGGTCACCGTGTCGCCGACAGACGCCACGGCGTCGCCATTGTCATCGAGATCGATCGTAACCGCACCACCGGCTGAGAAGAGAACCGTGTCTGTTCCTTCACCACCGTTGACGAAATCGGCTCCACCGAAGGAGTGGAACACATCGTCGCCAGCACCGCCGTCGAGAATGTTGACTTCATTATTGCCGAACAGGCCGTCATTGAAGTCTGTACCGACCACGTTCTCGATATCAGTTAGCGTTAGATCGCCAATGATCGTTCCACCAGCCGCGGGAGGTGCAGTAAGGATACCGCCATCCTGACTTGGTGTGCCCGCCGATCCAGCTGAGTTAACATCCAGATCAACAATAACACCGGTGAACGCTCCAGTCGTTGGATTTGCAGCACTGATGCCTGAGAAATCGACTGTGTCGATACCGGTGCCGCCATCGATTGTATCGAGTGCGTCAGAGATGAACGTGTCGTCGCCGCCTTCCCCGATAAGCGTGTCTGCACCGCCATTACCGTTCAGAACGTTGGACGAGGCGTTACCCGAAATCGTATCATCGCCAGCAGCTGACCCCGTGATGTTCTCAATCGAGGTCACCGTATCGCCGACAGACGCCACGGCGTCGCCATTGTCATCCAGATCAATTGTGACCGCTCCACCGGCTGAGAAGAGAACCGTGTCTGTTCCTTCACCACCGTTGACGAAGTCTGCGCCACCGAAGGAGTGGAACACATCATCGCCGCCTTCGCCGTCGAGCACATTGATCTCGTTGTTACCGAAGATCCGGTCGTTCTGATCGGTGCCGACGACGTTCTCAACGTCGATCACTTCAAACGGATTATTGTCGATCGCGTTGTCGCCGTCGAACAGTTCGGCCGCACCGATCTGTGTTTCCGGACCAGGTGCTGGCGTGTTGGTGTCGAGGTCGATATTGATACCGGAATCTGTGATCCCCGAGAAGTCGACCGTATCGGTCCCTTCTCCGCCATTAAGAACCGTATCGATACCGTCTGAGATGAGCGTGTCATCCCCACCTTCACCGAAGAGTTGGTCCGATCCGCCATTGCCGTTCAGCACGTTGACCGAAGCATTCCCGGAAATCACGTCATCACCTGACGCGGAACCCGTAATGTTCTCGATCGAGGTCACGGTGTCACCGACAGACGCCACGGCGTCGCCATTGTCATCTAGATCGATTGTGACCGCTCCACCGGCTGAGAAGAGAACCGTGTCTGTTCCTTCACCACCATTGACGAAATCGGCTCCACCGAAGGAGTGGAAGACATCGTCGCCGGCGTTTCCGTCAAGAACGTTGACCTCTTGGTTGCCGAAGATCACATCGTTGCCGGAGCCACCAATGGCATTCTCGAAATCAGTCAATGTGATGACTGGCTGGCCGCCGGCGTTCGGAGCCGCGTCGAGGATTGCGCCAACTTGGCTCGCTGCATCACCTGGAGGTGAATTGACGTCAAGATCGATAAAGACCGCTTCGGTCGATGCCGACTGGTCGATCGTGTCTATATCATCGGAACCGATGATGTTCTCAATGCTTTGGAGGGTGTCAGTTTCTGTGACTTCAGTGATGACATTACCGTCGCCGGTATCGGCTTCCGGGCTTAGAGCCAGACCGTTGATGTCTCCTCCCGCATCCTGAATGATGTCCAGAACAACAGGACCGTTGTTCACGGCTGGATCGTCTCCTGCCGGTGCATTGTGCAAGTGAATGGACGAGAACCCAGCAACTGGAAGCAGATCCGAAGTTGCAAGCCCAGTGACATCAAGGTCGACCGAGTAGGTGATGTCACCTGCAGCGTCTACAACAAAGGTCACCGTGCCGGTGCCCGTCGCTCCAGAATCCGAAGCTCCACCTGGCTCTTGAGCTGCGTCAAGCGATGCACTTAGAACGATGGTTTGGATGCCGTCGACCGTCTCGTTTGAAACGATTGTGTCAAGTTGGCCGCGGATCTCACCGCCGCCGAAGTCGTCGGTGTGGATGTTGAAGTAGAGATTGCCCTCAAGCGCCTCCGTGATGAGATCACCCGACAGCGCTGGATTAAGCGTTGCGTTTTCCAACAGGTTGTCAGGATCAATCGAAACATCTTCAAAAGAGACTCCGAAGCCAGTTTCCCGCACAACCGTTCCGTTGCCATCAGCGTCGACATTGACCGTGATCGGAACATCCAAGTCAGAGAAGTCGGCGGTATCAAAGCCTTCACCGCCGATCAGCGTATCGTCGCCGAGCCCACCAATGAGCGTATCGTCGCCGCCATTGCCATTGAGAATGTTATCGTTCTCATCACCGGTAATGGTGTCATCGCCCTGGCCAGCAGTGACATTTTCAAAGCCAGACAAAACGTTTTCGCCAGCGGGGCCTGTAGTTGCCGTTTGAGCATCTAACTCGCCTGCAACAATTGCATCAAAGTCTTCGGCTGAGACCTGCTGGTTTAGATCAACCGTAATGTCGGAAGGTGCTGCTGAGAAAAGAACCGTATCGGTTCCTTCGCCTCCGGCGAGGAAGTCGTCGCCTGCAAAACCATGCACAAGATCGTTGCCGCCTTCGCCTTCAAGGACGTTGACTTCATTGTTGCCAAAGAGGCCATCATTGAAATCCGTACCGATAACGTTCTCAACATCATCGATTTCCTGAAGGATGTTCGCCTCTGGAACCACGCCAGCGACAGCAACCGCTCCTGGAGGTGCATTTAGAATGCCGCCGTCTTGACTTGCTGTGCCAGCTGGACCGGCAGAGTTAACATCAAGATCGACAATAACGCCGTCGAAGGTGCCAGGAAGCCCCTCTGTTGGTGTATCAATTGTCGACAGATCCAGCGTATCGATGCCCTGACCGCCATCAACCGTGTCAAGTGCGTCGGAGATGATCGTGTCATCGCCTTCGCCACCTAGAAGCGTGTCAGCACCGCCTTCACCATCAATGACATCATTACGGGTTCTGCTGCTGGCAATGATACCATTTCCGGAAACTCAGGCGTCAACGTCCTGAACGGAAATGGCGGTA
>JBCBUY010000065.1:0-17329 GCA_039817885.1 Pseudomonadota bacterium
ATTTCCTAACATGGGATAGCGAGTATGCTCAGATAGAGTCCCAAGCAAATACATTTGCTGCCAGCCTTTTGATGCCTCTGAATGATTTTCGAAATAATATCGGACAAAGAGATAAACCTAGTTTAGCAGACATTGGTGGCTGTGCAGAGCGATACGGTGTCTCATTAACTGCCGCTATACTGCGATGGCTTCAATACACAAGTCGTCGATCCATTTTGGTCGTTTCGCGAGATGGATATATCAAATGGGCTCGTTCAAGCACTCCGGCACTGAATTCTGGTCTTTACTTTAAGACAAAGAACCAACCTCCAATTCCTGTGCCTCCTACATCACTTGCAGCGTCAGCAGTTTCACTGGGAGAGCAAAATCTAGAGAAACAACACGACAAGGCTGTTTGGAAATCAGAGGCTTGTACTGAATTTATTATAGCTTCAGATAAGTATGATCTTGTTTTCTCTTTGTTGCACTTCGAAGATTTGGATCGTGGTGACTACTTTGGAGATACTCCAAGCTTTGATAGCTACGACCAATTTGTCCGAAACAGTTAGGGATTATCAATGCGCTTCGTGAGATGCGAATTATCGATCTGAATTTCGCCTCGATATGATCTCAACGAAACACGATCTCCTCAGTAAGTTTCAACACGATTCTCCTTGAAATAACTCCGCACACGGATTATGTTCCCTTTTTGTTCTTTTGGGCAATAGCTCTGAGAATCAATAGCTCCAACAACTAAACCCAAGATCTCAAGGAAGGAGATGCGCCCATGAGCAATCATGACGATGGCACCCCTGTGCCAAAAATCAGGGAAAATACACACGATGATATGCCGTGGCTTAATGGCAAAACAGCCGATGGCGTAGATCTGTCTTCCTACCGGGAGCACCTTAAGGATATCGAGCTAACGGACGAGGAAGCCGACGAGCTTTTGACAATCCTTTGGAACATCATGTCCCATTTCGTCGATTTGGGGTTTGGCGTCGATGCAATCAGCTTGATCGAGCATCTCTCAGATCCTGAGCCATGTGGACAAGAGCTTAGGATTTGTCGTGCGGAATCTACTGATGTGGTAGAATGAAGCCTATAATCCTTCCCTAGAAAGTGAGCGCTGATGACCTATTCACAGCACGAATCCAGACCCTCGCATGATTGCACTATCGCTGTTGTTTATGCGCGTGTGTCCTCCACCAACCAGATGCGATCGGGAGACGGACTGAACTCACAGATCTCCCGTTGCTCTGAGTATGCCCGTCATAAGGGCTACGACATTGTACAGACTTTCACCGATGATATGAGTGGGTCCGTGTTGGAGCGCCCAGGCATGAAATCCATGCTGACCTTTCTCAAACGCTATAGGAAGGCGACACAGCATGTTGTCATTATCGATGATATCTCTCGTCTGGCCAGAGGCATAGAAACTCATCTCGCATTGAGATCAGCTATTTCAGATGCAGGAGGCATCCTAGAAAGCCCCTCAATAGAATTTGGAGAAGATTCTGATAGCCAGTTGGTTGAGAATCTTCTCGCTGTTGTTTCCCAGCACCAACGACAAAAGAATGGGGAGCAGGTTAAGCACCGCATGCGTGCGCGCTTTATGAATGGCTACTATCCGTTTCGTGCGCCTCTGGGATATCGCTCAGAAACCAGACGAGGCTGTGGTAAAGTCTTGGTGCCACATGAGCCCATGGCAAGTGTTGTAAGAGAGTGTTTTGAGGGATTTGTCTCTGGTCGGTTTGGATCTCAAGCCGAAATCCACCGCTATCTTGAAAGCCTTCCATACTTCCCAAGAGATGGGCGGGGATTGATACGATTTGAGCGAATCCGTCAAATGCTCGAAAACCCGATCTATGCCGGGATGGTTCATTCACCGAAATGGGGCATCAGCATCCGCGAAGGAAATCATGAAGGCTTGGTCTCGTTTGAGACGTTCAAGAGAGCCAATCAGAAGCTGAATGAGAAACCCGTTGCGCCGACCCGGAAGGATGTAGATGAGGACTTCATCCTGCGAGGGCTGGTGAAGTGCGCTGATTGTGGGGGCAATCTCACCTCCGCTTGGTCGAAGGGGCGCAGCAAGAAGTATCCCTACTACAGCTGCTTCAACCCGAAATGCGAAAGTCGAGGTAAGTCTATTGCCCGGGCAAAGATCGAAGGTGAGGTCGAAGACACACTTAAGACGCTTGCCCCAAAGGCTTCTGTGCTCGAAGCGGCAAGGGCAATGTTCGAAGCTCTTTGGCAACGTAAGCAGAAACGGCTTCACGTTCATGCTGATGCTCTCAGAGCCTCGATGTCTAAGCTCGATCACCAAATCAGTGGATTGCTGGAACGTATCGTCGAAGCTCAGAATGCTCGTCTCATAAAGACTTATGAGAAGAAGATAAGCGCGCTTGAGGAAGACAAGCTCGTCATCGCTGAGAAACTCAGAAATCAGGCCAAACCAGCGAAGACTTTAAGCGAGAGTCTTCGAACCGCCCTAGAGTTCCTCTTAAACCCCATAAAACCATACACTTACGGAAGTGCGAGTGAGCGCCGAACAGTGCTGAAATTGGCCTTCGGAGCCCCACTTGTGTACTCCCGGCACACCGGACTTCGAACCGCTGAACCCTCTATGCCTTTTCAATTATTACAAGGACTTACGGCGAAAATAGAGGGCAAAAATAACATTGATTTTGAAATGGTGGAGCCAGGCGGAATCGAACCGCCGACCTCTTGCATGCCATGCAAGCGCTCTCCCAACTGAGCTATGGCCCCGACCGGGTCGTTTGAGAACCGGAGGCATAATCTCGCGCGGCCTGACGATCAAGCCTCACATATGAGATTTATCGAGATGCATCGGCCCTATTCGGCCGGCGGATCTTCCAGGTCGATATCGTCATCCAGTTCGATGTCGTCATCATCGTCGAGATCGAAGGTGTCATCTTCATCGTCGGCGAGGAGTGTGTCGTCGGCATCGTCGTCTACGCCACCTTCAGAAAAGCCGGCGGGAACGGAGCCCGTCGATTCATCGTCATCACCTTCAATGTCGTCCATCGGGATCGTGGCTTCGTCTTCGTCGCCAAGTTCGGCAACGGTCTCTTCTTCACCCTCATCCTCGTCATCAGGGTCAGCGGCCGTTGCATCTGCGTCATCATCTGAGTCGGCTGATTTGGCATCGGCCTTGTCGTCTTCGAGCTCTTCATCCTCGAGCTTGGTGTCTCCGGCTTCTGCCTTGCGGGCCGTCTTTTCAGGTTTCACCGCCGTCGCCTCGAAGAATGACAGCGGGTACTCCTTTTGGGTGTACGGCGAAACAATGGGGTCTTTATTGAGGTCGTAGAAATTCTTACCCGTTTCGGGGCAAGTTCTCTTCGTGCCGAGGTCAGGCTTTGACACGTGCCTATCTCCTTGGGCGGTCAATTGATTTGGGGGCGCTTGCCATGAACGCCGGGCGCTGTCAAAGCCATTTCCATGACTTACTGACTTTAGGAACACCCAATTGCTGCTGACGTCCTATCCTGTATCGAAAATTGAGGGTTCCGTTCGCGCCCCTGGGGACAAGTCCTGTTCGCACCGTGCGTTCATTCTGGCCGGTCTCGCGGGCGGCACTTCGCGCATCACAGGGCTTCTGGAAGGCGACGATGTGCGACGCACGGGGGAGGTGATGGCGGCGCTTGGGGCCAGCATTAAGCGACAAGGGCGCGGGGAGTGGTCTGTTGCCGGCGTCGGGCGGGCCGGCCTGACATCGCCGACGGGCGAACTTGATTTTGGAAACTCAGGCACGGGCTCGCGTCTGATGATGGGCGTGATGGCCGGGTTTGATCTGGAGGCACGTCTTGTTGGCGATGTCAGTTTGTCAGCGCGACCCATGGGGCGGATCATCGATCCATTGTCGGAGATGGGCGCACGCTTCGATGCACGTGATGGCGGGCGTTTGCCTTTGACCCTCAAAGGGCGCGGAGACCTTAGCGCGATCGATTATAGTCCACCTCATGCGTCGGCTCAGGTCAAATCAGCCATCTTGCTTGCAGGATTGAATGGATCGGGGACGAGTATTGTCCGTGAGACCCGCATGACGCGGGATCATACCGAGCGCATGCTGCGGGGATTTGGAGCTGATGTCCGGGTCTATCAGGAGGCGGGGCAGCGTGTCGTGTCGATCGCGGGCGGCCAAGGGCTCTATGGCCAAGAGGTTCAAGTGCCAGGCGACCCATCATCGGCCGCCTTTCTCGCGGCAGCAGGTCTGATCTCTCCGGCAGGGGATGTGATGGTCGAAGGAGTGATGTCAAACGAGACCCGCGACGGTTTCTTTCGAATCGCTGAGCATATGGGCGGCGTGATTGGTGCGGAGACGGTTGGGGATGCCGCCGGCGAACGCTTGATCAATCTGGCGGTGGCCCGCTCACAGCTGAAGGGTGTTGTCGTTCCAGAGGCCATTGTGCCGGCGATGATCGACGAGTTTCCAATTCTGGCCGTGGTGGCTGCGTTTGCCGAGGGACCCACACGGGTCACGGGTGCCAAAGAGCTTCGGGTCAAGGAGACGGACAGGATCGCGGCGGTCGTCGATATGTTACGGGCGAATGGCGTCGAGGTTGAAGACTATGAGGACGGTTTTGTTGTGAACGGATGCGGCGGGCCTCCGCCGGGCGGGGGACGGGTGGAAACCCGACATGACCACCGTATCGCCATGAGCGCTCTGATTATGGGAACGGCGGCCCAGAATCCGGTCTCGATCGATGATGCATCGATGATTCAGACCAGCTATCCGGATTTTGTCGATCATATGCGATTGCTCGGCGCTGACATTCGCGAAGGTGTCTGAGCCAACTTGACATGACGATTTCTGCGGCCCACCCCGGCGATATGGGACGTGGACCTATTATTGCGATCGATGGAACGCTCGCCTCCGGCAAGGGGACGATTGCCCGCCGCATCGCTGCAGAGTTCGGGCTGCCACATATGGACACTGGTGCGCTGTATCGTGCCACCGCATTGGCGGCCATGCGGGCAGGTGTGGACCCATGCGAGGAACTTGACGTTGCTCGGATCGCGGCGGATCTCGATCTCTCACACTTTGAAGATCAGGATCTTCGCACAGCGACAGTGGGTCAAGCTGCCTCGAAGGTCGCCGCCTTGCCAGGTGTGCGGGCGGCCCTTCTTGATCTACAAATCGGCTTTGCTCATCAGCCTGGCGGTGCGGTTCTTGACGGGCGGGACATCGGGACGGTTATCTGTCCGGACGCTGATATTAAGCTCTGGATCGATGCTGATGTGGCTGAACGCGCACGGCGGAGACGGGCCGAGCTTGAAGCCTCGGGGCAGGTCATGTCCCAGGAAGATATGATCGCTCATTTGGAGGAGCGCGACGCCCGCGACCGGTCGCGGTCAACTGCGCCGATGCAAAAGGCGGCCGATGCGGTGTTGATCGATACGACTGATCTCGATATAGACGCGGCTGTGGATAAGGCGCGAGCTGTCGTAGAGGCTGCTCTTGCCGTGAAGTGAAGGCGATCTCTAGCTCAGTCTTTCGATAGACGACGGCTAAAACCAAAGGGTCGCGCCCACATCCAAATTTATACGTTTCAAACCTTCCCGTGGAGGAGGGCCCGTTCTGCTGTTTGTCAGCGGTGGTCTACATTCCTCCACACTATCGGAGCCCTAATGACTGAATCCATGAACCCAACTACCGACGACTTCGCAGCCCTTTTTGAGGGCTCGACGGCGGCCGGAACTATGATCGAAGGCAAGGTTGTGCCTGCAACCGTTATTTCCGTTGAGAATGACGCTGTTGTTGTTGATGTTGGCCTCAAGACCGAAGGCCGCATTCCACTGAAAGAATTTTTCCTCGACGACAATGAGCCTGAGGCTGGCAAGATTGTTGAGGTTTATCTCGATCGGATTGAGAACGCGCTTGGCGACGCGGTCCTGTCCCGCGAAAAAGCACGCCGGGAAGAAAGCTGGGTGCGCCTTGAGGACATGTACAACAAGGAGCAGCCTGTTCAGGGTGCCATTGTTGGCCGGGTCAAAGGTGGTTTCACTGTCGACCTTGGCGGGGTGAATGCGTTTCTTCCCGGATCTCAGGTTGATATTCGTCCGGTGCGCGATGTTGGTCCACTGATGGGCGAGAAGCAGCCTTTCGCGATCCTCAAAATGGATCGCCCAAGGGGCAATGTTGTTGTCTCTCGCCGAGCGATACTGGAAGAAAGCCGCGCCGAACAGCGCGCCGAGATTGTTGGCGAAATGGCTGAGGGCGATATTCGCGATGGCGTCGTCAAGAACATCACCGATTATGGTGCGTTTGTAGACCTTGGCGGTATCGATGGATTGCTTCACGTTACGGATATGAGCTGGAAGCGGATCAATCATCCGAGCCAGGTTGTCGATGTCGGCCAGACCGTCAAAGTTCAGATCATCAAGATCAATCCGGATACCCAGCGTATCTCCCTCGGTATGAAGCAGCTTGGCTCAGACCCCTGGGAAGGCGTCGAAGCGAAGTACCCCGTTGGCACGCGCCTCAACGGACAGATCACGAATATCACCGATTATGGTGCTTTTGTTGAATTGGAAGATGGCGTTGAGGGTCTCATCCACGTGTCCGAGATGAGCTGGACGAAGAAGAATGTCCATCCTGGCAAAATCGTTTCAACGTCTCAGGAAGTTGACGTTGAGGTTCTGGATGTCGATTCCGACAAACGCCGGATCTCGCTCGGTCTCAAACAGACCATGGACAATCCTTGGGACGCGTTCCTGGCCGAAAACCCTGTTGGGTCGGAAATCGAGGGCGAAGTGCGCGGCATTACCGAGTTTGGTATGTTTGTCGGTCTCGGCCCCGATCTCGATGGTATGGTGCACATCAACGATATCTCTTGGGACCAATCTGGCGAGGAAGCCATTCTCTCCTTCACGAAGGGTGATTCTGTCCGCGCCAAAGTTCTGGATGTTGATGCAGACAAGGAGCGGATTTCTCTCGGGATCAAACAGCTCGGATCGGATCCGTTGGGTGCCGATAGCGGCGTTGCGCGCAACTCTGTCGTCACCTGTGTGGTGACCGAGGTTGCCTCTGGTGGTATCGAAGTTGAATTCGGCGATCCGGCAATGCGCTCCTTCATTCGCCGGTCTGACCTGTCTCGCGATCGTTCTGAGCAGCGCCCAGAGCGGTTCGCCGTTGGCGACAAGGTGGATGCCCGGGTGACAAATGTTGATCGCGGATCACGCCGTGTGACTCTTTCGATCAAGGCTCTCGAAATTGCCGAAGAGAAGGAAGCCGTCGCACAATATGGCTCTGCCGACAGTGGTGCATCGCTTGGTGACATTCTCGGCGCTGCACTGGCTGGCTCAGGCTCGTCGGACGAGGGTGCAACCGCTGCTCCCGACGCAACTGATGAACCGGCTGCTGCACCAGAGGATGCGGACGACACCGCGGACGATCTCAAAAAGCTGACAGGTGTTGGTCCTGTGCTTGCTGGAAAGTTGGAAGATGCGGGGATCACGAGCTACGCTCAGATTGCGTCTCTTTCCGACGAAGAGATTGCTGACATCGAGGAAAAGGTCGGTGCAGCAGGCAAATTCGAGAAGGAAGGCTGGGTCGCGCAAGCCAAAGAACTCGCCGGCGGCTAATTGTTGGCCTTGTTTGCCGATTCTGGTGCAATCGTGTTCGGAATCTAAATTTTGCGAAATATTTTGTGGCGGAGGCTTGGGCTTCCGCCACAAATGCGTTTAAAGTCAAAGCTATGCTGAGATCAGAACTCGTTTTGAAGCTCGCTGAAGAGCACCCTCATCTGCCGCACAAGCGCGTCGAGCAAGCGGTAGACGTTATTTTCGAAGAGATATCTGCAGCGCTCGAACGGGGCGATAGAGTGGAGCTGAGGGGCTTTGGTGCCTTTTCCGTTCGACAACGCGACGCCCGGCGTGGGCGCAATCCCCGGACGGGGGAAACCGTAGATGTTCCCGCCAAACGTGTGCCGTTTTTCAAAGCGGGCAAAGAACTCCGCATGCGGATCAATAACGGAAGCGATCCGGAAGCGCGTTAGGGCGGGTCTGTTCACCAACCGACTTAAGCACGTGTTCCGCCGAGGGGGGATACCGTTCCTTGCTGTGTGGATAAGTTGACGTGGTGAGCGAATAACCCCATGATTCATAACAGTAATTTATTAATACCTGTTAATCATTAGGGGGTTTAGAAGGTATGTTTCAGGAATTCAAAGAGTTTGCCATGAAAGGCAACCTCGTCGACATGGCTGTTGGCTTTGTGATGGGCACGGCATTTGCGACGGTTGTAACGGCTTTCATTCAAGGTGTTTTCCTCCCGGCTTTGAGTCCGGTTCTTGGCGGGCTTGATTTCGGCAGCTGGAATTATGTGCTCACACCAGCCGAAATTGCTGCGGATGGTACGGTTGTGACGGAAGAAGTTGCGATCAAGATTGGCGAATTCGTCTCAGCGACGATTTCTTTCCTCATTGTCGCCTTTGTTATGTTTATGATCATCAAAGGTATGAACAAGGCCATGAAAGCCATGGAAGAGGAAAAAGACCCTGAACCAGAGGCTCCTAAAGGCCCAACGCAGGAAGAATTGTTGGCAGAAATTCGGGATCTGTTAGCAAAGACGAGCTAGACACAAGTTTAGTAGAGTAGCGTAGAGTGTGAAGGGGCGGCCCAGCTGGGTTGCCCCTTTTCTTTTGCGGACCGGGGCACGGGACTGACGAACGGGCACTGTAGCCGCATTCCCCCTTGCATGCCCATTTGCCCCACATATAACACTATAACATTCGCTTGATGGGCGGCGCGATGCCGAGCCCAAGGCTATTCGGTCTCAGAGGTTTGCGGGAATCATCGCCATGCCGGCAGCTATACAGTTACCGCTGCTTTTCGGATTGCTGGCTGCGGCTGTGACATCAATTGGGCTGATTGTCGTGGCCCGACGGAGAGATTGGAGCGCCGAATATGCCAATCTCTTCGCCGTTGCGGCAGGGGGCATGCTTCTTACTCTCGTTCTTGTTCATATCGCGCCTGAAGCATTCGAGCGCAGTTCGCGCGCGCCTCTTCTCATCGCCATTGGTTTCTTTGGAGGCCTGTCCATCAGTGTAATCGTTCGGCAGCTGGCTGCCGGCCCGCGTTCAGATTCCAAGGCTACATCTGCGGACGCCGTGGCCCCGATACTTGCTATTGCAATCCACTCGTTTCTCGACGGAATTGTCTATGCTTTGACATTCGCCGCCAGTTTCGAAGCTGGTATGTTTGCGGCGCTAGCTTTGATTCTTCATGAGTTTCCCGAGGGGGTTATCGCCTTTGCCATTTTGCGCCGTTGCGGTGTGTCGAATCGAAACGCTTTTGTGTTTGCGTTTCTTGCCGCGGCGGCGACGACCCCTCTGGGGGTGATCTCTTCTGCTCCGTTCGTTTACGGATTTGCCCCTGACATTGTCGGCGAGTTGTTCGCTGTTTCGGCTGGTCTGCTTTTATTTGTCGCGCTTGGGCCGCTTTTGGCTCCCTTGCGGTCTCAGCCGCCAGCGAGAGGGGCGACGGCGTTGATGCTTGGCGTGATTTTTGCGCTGGGACTGACCTATTCGCCGTTGAATAGTCATCGTCATACCGATACGCTCGGAATGAACGCGGTGTCTGAGGCGAGCTTATCGGCGTCGCTCCGTGGGGGGGGCAGACGTATAGTGCGAGGCGTAAGCGATGTCGGACCGGACACATATGGGTGGGTCGAGGAATAGCGAAGCGATGTCTCTCGATGCGCTTGTGCTCGGCATCTTCTTTGTGCAGACGGCCATCGCCATGGCAGCGCTATCGACGTCGTCTGACCTGGTTGCGGAGCCGCCCCAAGCATTGGTGGTGTCAGAGACGCCCGAGAAGCTGCCGGAACTTGCTGATCCCATTCCAGAGGCAAGTCCGTTTGCCGCGCTGCCGGACGTTCGACCTTTTGTTCCGGAACGACCCAGAGACCTGCCATCGGTGCCAGCCGATCAGCATATTCCATCGGGGCCGAGTTTTGTGACTCTGTTTGGTGATGGATCGAATAGTGACCGTTGGCACGTGGCTACGCACTCGAACCGAAACCACGCTTTCTTCGGCAATGATTGGTCGAAAGACGGTGCCGATTTTTCAAGCGAAGGACTGATCCTGGATATCGATAAGGAAGGTGGTCGGTGGAAGAGTGGTGAAGTTAAGACCAATGTGCCTTACGGCTTTGGTCGATACGAAGTGGTGATGAAGCCTGCCAAAGGGTCAGGTCTTGTATCTGCGTTTTTCACCTATACTGGCCCCTATTTCGGTGATCCCCATGACGAGATTGATATCGAGTTTGTTGGCAATGATACGCGCCATGTGGAATTCAACTATTTCAAGAATGGCCGGACGCTGAACCACAAAGTGTTGGATCTTCCGTTTGATGCGTCCGAGGATTTCCACCTTTATGCCTTCGAATGGTACCCGGAGAAAATTCGCTGGTTCATCGATAATGAGCTGGTATTCGAGACGCCCCACGGCGACACGAATATCCCAAGAACGCCGGGCAACATCTATATGAATATGTGGACGGGCACATTGAGTGGTTTGAAGAGCTGGCACGGTGAACCGGACTTTGAACCAGGTGTGCGTTCCGAATATGCCTGCGTGTCTTTTACTGCGGCTGGCGAAGGCTCACGTCGCTGTAGCGACCTGTTCGAATCGCCGCGTCCTCATGAGGGGCAATTGGTTAATCTCGTTGCCGCCCACCCCGTTCCGGCGGTAGATCAGTCTCAATCCAGATAGAAACGGCATCGGGTTTGCAGGAGATCCTTCGAGTGAAGGAGATCTGCCATGTCAGTTCGCAGCCTCATTGTTTCCGCCGCGCTTCTCGGCATATCTGCGCAGCTTTGTGCG
Organism: Pseudomonadota bacterium; assembly: GCA_039817885.1. Taxonomy (GTDB): domain Bacteria; phylum Pseudomonadota; class Alphaproteobacteria; order Caulobacterales; family Hyphomonadaceae; genus CALLCD01. The sequence goes on from JBCBUY010000065.1 coordinate 10,831, forward strand.
TCTGCAGAGGCGGTCGACGCGCTTGTCCAAGAGCCGGAGCACTGCACCGCGCAGGATTATCGCACGATGGAGGCCCACCTAGATGAGCCGAGTGGGGAGGGGTCTCCTGAAAACAGATTGGCAATTCTGGAGAGGTTTGTGTCCATGTGTCCGGATCGGATTGAGATGCCAAGTGTGGCCCGCCGTGCTGCCAGGGCCGCGCTTGATTCTGGAGACCCCGGCCGCGCGCTCGCGCTTTACCAGATCGCGATCTATCAGGGTGCACCTTTCGATCGGCCAGACCGGTTGGACTATATCACAACGCTTGTGGAGACCGGTGCAGTGGATCGGGCATGGACTTTGTTGAACCAGGAAGTTGCGAGATGGCTTGATGAGGTCGAGCACCGCGGCGTCGCTCACATTGAGACGGAACGTCTGCGCGACGGCTTGCTGCACCATGTTACATTTACGGCTGTCGATCCCGATTTCCAACAATCTGATGTCTGGTTTGCCGTACCGTTCAACGGTGGATGGCCCGCAGCTATTGTACTCGGAGCCGATCAAAAACGCGCCGCCCTTCGCCGCATGGTCAGCGGCCGTGAGGCGATGAGCTATGAACATCTTGATCTTGTTCGGTGTCGTGGCCGCACAACGCTGACGCAGAACGATGGCGGGTTGGGCGATATCGATGTGACGGCAATCGCTAAGGAAACGGCAAGATCATATCTCCGCAACCCAGATGTTTATTATGCCTATGAGGAGGGGCAACCGGTGGGCACATGCTTCGATCCACACCGGCTGTTCATCTCGCCGGACCCTCGGCGCGCATTGTCCGCTAGCGGTGTGAAAACCTACTGATTGTGGAAATAGGATAGTTCCTGTTTTCGGGTTTGGAAGCGCCAGCCATCGGCTCGCTTCACCAGGGTGTCGATGTACCATGCTCCAATAAAGAGCGTGTGGGGTACGCCGCCGCGGTCCATGGTCATGGGGTTGAACAACAAGCTGCGAACATGGGCTGTGATGCCGTCGATCTTGATGTCTGGATTGGTGACGAAGTGTTGGCTTGAGCTGAACAGGGGCAGGGTGTCCGCGAGGAACACCTTGATCTCGGTCAAGCTGCCTTTCATGCCGCCTGTTGCGGAGTAGTCGATCTCTGCATCATCTGTGAACAGACTATCCAGTCGATCCCAATCCCGGCCGTCGATGGCATGACAATATGCGCTGAGAAGCTCCTGAATTTCGAACCGGTCGGAGAGGTCTTCCAGAGTGAGCATGTCTCTTCTCCTCAGGCGTACTGGCCCATGCGCGCAGAGACCGCCAAGAACTCTTCAATGGTTTCATCCAGAATATCTTTGATCGGACGAACGGCCTCAATACGGCCTGCAACCTGACCTGTCAGCGCGATCCCCGCCTCCAAGTCACCGTTAAAGTAGACATCTTGGGTGCCTGCGAATTCGCCAAAAATGTTGTCGGTGCCGTCTTTTTGAAGGCGGCTGGTTCTATCCGTTCTCAGGGCGCGCAGCGCTGGTCCCGGTCCCGTTCTGTTGAGGAACACCGTATCCGTTGCGTCAGCGTCAACAATCGCGTCCTTCCAGTTTTGGTGGACAGGAGATTCCGCTGATGAGAGCACGCGGGTGCCCATCAGCACCCCTTCTGCGCCGAGGGCGATGGCTGCTGCCATGGTTCGGCCATCGGTGATTCCACCGGCCGCCACCACGGGTACGTCCACCTTTTCGCAGACCAGGGGGATGAGAACCATGCTTGCGACGTCCTGGGGGTTTTTGAACCCACCACCTTCACCGCCTTCCACGATGAGTCCGTCGACGCCGGCTTCGATTGCGCGCAGCGCGCCTTTCAAAGATGGCACGACGTGGAACACTGTCAGGCCTGCCGATTTGAGCATATCGGTATATTTCATTGGGTCGCCAGCCGATGTGGTCACGAACCGCACGCCCTGGTCGATCACAAACTGAACGATATCCGGATCTCGCACAAAGGCCTGAGCAACGTTTACACCGAACGGTTTGTCGGTGAGGTCTTGCATCCTTTTGATTTCTTCACGAACCGCGTCGAGTTCGCCTGAGGAGGTTTCGATAATGCCCATGCCACCAGCGTTGGAAAATGCAGACGACAGCTGCGATCGGGCGATCCAGCCCATGGCGGCTTGGATGATTGGCTTTTCTATCCCAAGCATTTCAGTGATGCGCGTTTTTACCTGCCGAGCCATTTTTTCCTCACGATTTTTCGAGAGCTTTGCAGGCCGCCGCACGGGGATGCAAGTCTGTTATCGAAGCGCGAATTCAATCGGCAGGATCAGATCGTAATCCGGTTGGGGTGCGCCGTTTTTGAATCTCGGTGAAAATCGCGATCGGCGGGCGGCATCATAGGCGCTGTCGTTGAAGACGGGATCGGTGCAATTGGTTCTGATGTCTTGAGGGTCTCCGGTCTCCGAGACGTTTACGATCACCCGGCACGATCCAGATAGTCTTTGGCGCTGGGCGTCGGACGGATAGTTGGCGCGAATGCTGTTCTGAATGATGGCTGGTACTTCTGTTGCGCTTCTGCATCGAGCCTGGGAGCAAGTCTGATCGAACCGGGCTGCAATGTCGCGGCGACTGGACCTTAATCGTTCAGCGCTCTCGATATCGCCGCGGGTGTCATAATCGGTGATCAATCGGTCTATGCTCTTCAGATTCGCCGATGCGATCGCCAGCGTTTCGGCACGGGCGTAGACATCATTTGCGTCCGCAGGCTCGCCCGCCAAGTCCAGCAAACGGGCTTCATATAGCAGTCCCTCGCTGGAGGGGGCTGATGTGAACCGATTGGATGTGCGTGCCTCCAAGGCAGCATATCCATAAAGACCGGCTTCGGAGAGGAGTTTCGCTAAGGCCGTGGAGGCCTCCAGACGGGACCGCGTGGAGAGGTTAGTGTTTTTTGTCGCAAGCGCGGGGTAGAGGTATTGGGCTCCCTCTTGATACCGCTGGCGTTTGATCAAGTCTTCCGACTGTCGAATATTCTCCGCAATGGCTGCGGCACACTCGCTACGCGATGCGCAAGTTTCAAACACCTGTGTTTGTGCTTGAGCACTTAACGCGGCGGCGAATGCGGACACCACGGCAACAGCAAAGCGGAACATGATTCCTGTCCTGACATAATCTACCCCTGCCAGTCTTGTTGCAGCTTTGGTGCCGGTCAAGTGTCGCCTCTGCGATTGGGCAGTCCGTAGCGCCCCGAAAAGAAGGCTGAGATCATTGAGATGCTATCGAGATAACGCCAACCATTCGCGGTCTTTCCCGCGATTTGTGTCGGCAGATCCGTGCCCTCGGCGAGCACGAGTGTTGGCGCGTTATAATTGCCATGTCCCAGCATCTCTGTGATCGGTTCCCGCGGGTGCTTGATCCCTATGTGCCGGATGTCGAGCGCGTCTCGAATGAAAGGATAATAACTTAGCAGTCCTGCGAGTTCTGCGCATTCAGGACAAAACTCGCGGCGATCATTGTCGGCAAAGCCGGGTGGTAAGACGAAAAGTATATCTCGCGACATGGGCGGGGACCCTTCGCTTGGCGTTACGGAATGAGGTGACACGGTCGTCTATCTGTTTCAATTTGCAAACCAAGAATTGGGGAGCAATCATGGAACGCGTTGTCTTGAAGTCCTATTGCGACGGTTTACCGAAGCCGACTGATTTTGCTTTGGAGACGGTTGAAACGCCTGAGCCGAGGGACGGGCAGTTCCTCGTGCGTCATATCTGGGCAAGTGTTGACCCTGGTAGCCGGTCTCGATTGTCAGGGCGCGATAGCTATACAGGCGCGTTACCGCTCGGCGAGACGATGGGCAGTTTCAATGTTGGTGTCGTTGAAGCGTCGGAGCATCCTGATTGGCCGGTTGGCACAAAGCTTATGTGCGCGGGCGGATGGGCGACGCACTCCATCCAAAACGGTAAGGGGTTTCTCGGACCGATCCCGGAAAATGATTTGCCGTTATCTTATTGGTTGGGGGTCTTATGTGTGCCCGGGCTGACTGCGTGGTTCGGGATGAAACGTGTGGGCCGGTTCAAGGAAGGCGACCGGGTTTTGGTGACAAGTGCTGCCGGTCCTGTTGGGGCGACGGCCGGACAACTCGCAAAGGCCTGGGGCGCAAGCCAGGTCGTCGGCATAGCCGGCGCTGATCACAAATGCCAGTGGCTGACGGATGAGGCGGGTTTTGACGCGGCGATAAACTATAAGACGGCCGACGATCTCGATGCGGCGATATCGGAGCATTTCCCAAAAGGTGTCGACATCCTGTTCGACAATGTCGGGAACGCCATGATCGACCGTGTTCTGCCGAAGATGCGTATGGGGGGACGGATCGTGGTGTCGGGTCAGGTCGCCGATTATAGTCTTGAGCCCGAGGAGCGGCACGGTATTCGAAATACAGCTCCCTTCATTACACACCGCGTAAATATGCAGGGGCTCGTTGTGTTCGATGATATTCAGGGCTTTCCGGAAGCGCTTCAAACGATGGCCGGTATGATTGCGCGCGGTGACCTCAAACTGAGAGAAGAACAGTTTGAGGGATTGGACAAAGCTCCTGAAGCGTTTTGTGGTTTGTTCACCGGGGACAATTTCGGTCGCCGGGTCGTGAAAGTGGGAGACGAGGCATGACACAGATTTTTGATGTCACATCAGAGCCCTATACCCGGTTTTCCTTTGAGAGAGGTGGCCGTGTGCTGACGGCCTATATCGATAGTGACCACCCTGTGAACGGGGTCGACGCGGCCATGCATGATGAGCTGGCCAAGGTCTTCACAGATCTTCAGCGGGACAGCGAGAGCGATATCATCATCCTCTCGGCCAAGGGGCGCGCCTTTTGTGCCGGCGGCGACATGGATTGGTTCGATGAGCAGATCGAGCATCCTGGTCGGTTCCGGGACATAGCATGGGATGCGAAACGTATAGTGCTTTCGCTTCTCGAAATGGAGAAGCCGATCATCTGTCGGCTGAATGGTGCTGCGGCTGGGCTTGGCGCGACCATTGCGCTGTTGTGCGACATCATCATTGCGGATGAAACAGCGAAGATTGGCGACCCCCATGTGAAGGTCGGTCTTGTGGCCGGGGACGGTGGTGCGCTCATCTGGCCGCAGCTGATCGGGTACGCCAAAGCGAAAGAGCTTTTGATGACCGGTGATCTTTTGACGGCGGGCGAAGCTAAGGAACTCGGCCTCATCAATTATGCCGTGCCCGCCGATCAGCTTGATGCCAAGGTTGGGGAACTCGTTGCCAAGCTGCAGGCCAATCCGAAATGGGCCGTGCGTTGGACCAAGACTGTAGCGAATATTCCATTGCGGGCGCTCGCGGCGCAATTAATGGACGCCAGCATAGGTTGGGAGAGCATGTCCAACACGTTGAAGGACAGAGCTGAGGCGGTTGCAGCGTTTAAGGAGAAGCGTGCCCCGAATCTGACGGGCGACTGAGTATCTCTGCGGAATTGACGGCTCAACAAATTCGATTTATCTCGCGGCTCAATACTCGTGGTGATTTGGCCGGCCGGCTTGCAGCCACGTTAAACACGTCGCTAAAAGGCCGTGCAGAGTGAGCGACAAAGCGCTTCACCCATCACGCCTCCCGCGATGAGACGATTTGGAGGCCGACATGCCGATCAAAATCCCGGATACACTGCCGGCGCGCGACATTCTTGTGCGCGAGGGCGTGCAGGTCATGACGGAAAGGGATGCGATACGCCAGGACATTCGGCCACTGCGTATCGGGCTCCTGAACCTCATGCCGGACAAAGTTCGCACGGAAACCCAAATCGCACGCTTGCTGGGTGCGAGCCCGCTACAGATCGAGCTGACCCTTGTGCGGATTGGGTCGCATAAGTCGAAGACAACATCCGAAGACCATCTGATCGCCCATTACCAGACGTGGGATGCTGTGAAGCACGAGACATTTGATGGGTTTCTGGTGACGGGCGCGCCTATCGAAACCCTGCCGTTTGACGAGGTGACCTATTGGTCAGAGTTGACCCAAATTTTAGATTGGACACGGACGAATGTACATTCGTCATTCTATATTTGCTGGGGGGCGATGGCGGCAGCATGGCATCTGCACGGTGTGCCGAAATATGAGTTGGGCGAGAAGGCGTTCGGGGTCTACCGCCATTTGAACCTGGCCCCGTCCTCACCCTATCTCACAGGGTTCTCCGACGACTTTCAAATTCCGGTCTCTCGCCACACGGAAGTCAGACGATCGGATCTTGCCGACAAACCGCAACTGAACCTTCTGATTGATAGCGAGTTTACGGGCCCCTGTTTGATCTCTGAGCCGGACACGCGGTCGCTATATATCTTCAATCATATTGAATATGATTCTACGTCGCTGAAGGAAGAATTTGACCGGGACCGGGCGTCTGGGAAACTCATTCGCCCGCCCTATAGCTATTATCCAAACGACGATACAAAAGCTGAACCCATGAACCGTTGGCGGTCCCATGCGCACTTATTGTTCGGCAACTGGATAACCCAAGTGTATCAGACAAC
>JBCBUY010000066.1:0-17271 GCA_039817885.1 Pseudomonadota bacterium
GAGACTTCGACCCGCATCAACGGCTCCAAAAGGGTAACGTCTGCAGAGGCAAGCGCACGCTTGCAGGCCTCTCGCGCTGCCCGTTCGAACGCCATGGATGAACTGTCTTTGGCATGGAAAGCTCCATCCAGGAGAACCGCCTTCAGGCCGACCATGGGGTACCCCGCAATCGGACCTTCGCGCAGGGATACCTCTAAGCCGCGCTGCACCGCCGGAATGAACTCCGATGGCACAACGCCGCCACTGATCCGGCTCTCAAAGGCGAGCCCCGTTTCGCCCGGAGCAACCGGTTCGAAAGCCAGCTTCACACGGGCATACTGCCCTTGACCGCCGGACTGTTTCTTGAGCGTATGGTCGATCTCGGTCGGACGACGCAACGCTTCAAGATAAGCGACCCGCGGCTTGCCGAGCGTCGCCCTCAATCCATGGGTCTCCTCCAATTCCTCCAGGCAAATCTGGAGATGAAGTTCACCCATGCCGGCAATCAGTATCTGACCTGTCTCATTGTCTTGACCGACCTGTAAGGACGGATCCTCACGCGCCATATTGGCCAAGGCCAGGGCAAGCTTCTCCTGATCGGCGGCAGCCTTCGGCTCAACCACGGCCTCGATCACAGGGGCCGGACAGTCGAGCCCAGCCAGCCGGATTGGGGCCTTGCGGTCACACAGCGTGTCACCCGCCACAACCGACTTAAGACCCGTCACAATGACGACGTCTCCGGCCACAGCTTGCTCAAGCTCAGTGGACTGATCGGCATGCATCTTGAGAATGCGGCCAACCCGTTCAACCTCACCAGAGAACGGCACGAGCACGCTTTGTCCCTTGGCAATAGACCCGGCATAAAGCCGAAGCGTCGCCAACGGACCAAACCGCGTAACTTGGACCTTCGCGACAAGAGCTGTGAACGGCTCATCCGGATCCGGCGCGCGCTGAACGTCTGTCCCGGTTTCCGGGTCCACCCCTTCGATCGGTGGACGTTCAAGCGGCGATGGACACCAGGCAACAATTGCATCCAGCAAAGGCTGCACGCCAATGTTCCGAAACGCCGACCCACATAAGACGGGCATGGCTTTGCCCGACACGCAGGTCTCCCGGATGAACTCCGCCATGGCCCTCGCCGAAATGTCCGAACCCTTGTCCAGATATAGCTCAAGACAGTCATCATTTAGAGCTGCCAGGTGCTCCACGAGCAAGGTGCGAGCCTCTTGAGCTGCGTCCGCAAGATCTTCGGGAACCTCCGTTTCCAGAGGCTCAGCCGAACCATCCGTCCACTGCCAGGCGCGCATGCCGACGAGATCCACGATACCCGAGAACTGACTCTCAGAGCCGATCGGTAACTGCACCACAAGGGGTTCAGCACCGAGCCGCTCACGGATCATCTCGACCACGCGGCCAAAGTCAGCACCAAGACTGTCCATCTTGTTAACAAAGCGGAGCCTTGGAACGCTGTACCGGTCGGCCTGTCGCCAAACCGTTTCTGATTGTGGTTCAACGCCCGCAACGGCAGAAAACACCGCCACGGCTCCATCGAGCACACGCAAGGAACGTTCGACCTCAATCGTGAAGTCGACATGTCCCGGTGTGTCCAGGATGGTGATGCTGTGCCCGGTCCAGTCGCAGCTCGTCGCCGCGGTGGAAATGGTGATGCCGTGCTTCTGCTCCAGCGCGCGGTGGTCCATGGCGGTATTGCCCTTGTGGACATCCCCCGTCTTATGGAGCCGACCAGCATTGAACAGAATGCGTTCCGTCAGTGTCGTTTTGCCCGCATCGACATGCGCCATGATGCCGATATTGCGAAGTGTCCTAATATGTGTGCGGGTCATAACAGACCCCTTTCTTGCGAGACGATCGACCCGTGCTCGCCCATCCTCTCACAAGGGCAAGACACGTATCGAACAGTCGTTCATGGCAAGCCTGCATTCCTCAATCCTCTGGATCGCAGGCGAATGGTTGATCTCGCGAAAGGCAGCGACACTATGTCTGCTGCAGGTTTCACATAAGGAGGCGCGCTGACCGCCCTCTTATGGTTCGGGCGGAAACTCAGGACGCCTCCTGATACTGGCTATCTTCCGTCATAACCGCCTCCGGGGTTCGCTCTGCACATCAGAGCGACATCTAAATGACCGAACTCGTAGCGGACATCAAGACGTTTCTCGAATATATTAAGAGAGTGTCGCCGCGACTATAACTCGATACTCTCCGCAAGAGGGGACTGCCTCAACGAGCCCTCCAGTTCTGGAAAAGCTGGGTTTCGCCCTCGTCCCACTGCCCGCCATGCACCGTGTAGATCTGCCCGCCTTCGACGACCGCAACCAGCATATCCTCTAGCCCTTTCGATCCGATCCGCTTTAGCAGATCATTTGATCCAGTGGATCAAATGAAGGCGAGAAAGGCCGCGGCAGCGGCGTTACTCCCGCAGCACAGCGCCCGTTGCTCCATCATGTTCCGCCAGAGGACGGCCTGAGGCGGCAAAGACATAATGCACCTCTGCCCCGCCGACCGTGCGCATCACCCGCCGCTCAAACGCGTCATAGCCATAGCTCGCCGCAACGACCCCGTTCTTGCGCACCGTCTGCAGACGACCGGAGCCATCATAGTCATACGTATAATTGTCACCGAGCGTATTCGTGTCAGCGATCATGTCCCCGCCGGCCCGGTGCCCAAAGTTCCGGATCACGGATCCCGGCGCATCACTGATCTCAATCAGGCGGTTGTCCGCCGCGCCATAGGCATAGTCATGGCGGGAAACTTCGACGAAATTGTCGAACTCGCTCTCCCGCATGCGGTTGCCGACGGCATCGTATTGCCACTGATACTCACCCCAGAGCCCAACGGCCCGCTCCAGCCGGCCGTCATCGGTATACTCATAAGTGGCCGAACGCGCAGGGATGAGGGCGTCCGTGATGGTGGTAATCCGGCCAACACCATCCCGGCCAATCGTCTTGTCGAGACGAGCATCCGAACCATCAGCAACGGAGAAACCGGTCAGCTGATAGGCGCTATCGTGGGACCGCTGGGTGACCATGCCATTATGGCCTGTATACTGGCGTAGCGGGCCGAATGGGTGCCATTTCAAGCCCTTGGCGACATCGACGCGATCAGCGCCCGGAATGCGCGCCCGGATTCGGGTCAATCGACCAATATGATCACGATTATAGTCGACTTTCAGACCGGACGGATAGGTGATCGAACGGGGCTGCGAGAGTTTGGTGTACTGATATCTGGTGACATAGGTCTGGCCGTTGAGCGTTCGGGTTTCCTTACTCATCTCGCCAAAGCGGGTATATGCGAGGTTTGTCTGCCCATGGGCGTCATTGACAAGGGTCAAGTTGCCTCGGCCATTATTATTGCCGTCATAGACGAAGCTCTGATCGAGCATTGGGCTGCCAACAAAGGTGACCCCGGTCAGACGACCGCCATCATCATAGGTGCGCTGCTCTACAATGCCATCGGCTGTGGTGATGCTGGTGAGCCGACCGGCCTCATCATAAGCATAGTCGCGCGTGCCGCGATCCCCGCTGATCTCGCGAACAATCTCACCAAAGCCATTATGCTCGAATGTCGTGGTAAGGCTGCGACCATCATCGAAGGACGTCATATCATTCGCGCTGTCATAGTTCGAGCTGGTGCTATCGAGCTCAGGATCGGTTGCTGCGATCAGGCGACCGAGCCCGTCATAAGAGAAGCCCCAGATATTGTTCTCCGGGTCAACAATACCGGTCACCTGATTGCGCTTGTCATACGCATAGGTGGTCGTGTTGCCGGCACCATTTGTGGTGCTGAGCAACCGCCCAAGGACATCAAAGGCATTGGTTTCTGAGAAACCACCGCCGGAACCGGTGATTGTGCGGCTGATAACATTGCCCATTGCATCGTGGGACAGCGTCATCACTTCACCGCGGCTTGATGTGATCGACGTGATCCAATTATTGACGTCATAGGTGTAGTCGTAGGAGCCGCCTGTTGGCAGAGTCACCTTCGTTATATTCCCGGTAGCGTCGCGTTGCAGTGTTGTTGTGCGAGCGCTTCCGGCTGATGGATTTTCAATTGTCTTGGTCAGGCGTCCGCGATTGTCGTACTCGAACGCTGTGACAAGACCATTCGGGGCCGTCATGTTGAATGCTTCAATGAACGCGCACTGACCCGCCCCCTATAGCGCAGCCATTTTCTGTGTAGTGTTTTCAGCTCGCGCAACTGTGTAGATCGTGCCTGGCCCACACAACGACACGCCCGGCGCTGCGAAACACCGAGCTTGTCTGTGACGTGGTCAACGAACGTCCTGCGACGCTCAGGGCTTAGAAGTTTGCCGACGCAGTCTCACGCAAGATCGACTTATCGAGCTCAGCATCAGCCGGCACGCGCCAAGCGTCTTGGAATTATCGCCGAGCGATGGACCAACTTGACACAAGCCTCTCCATTGCGCTGACTGGTCTGTGGAGGGATGCATGAATGAACGCATAGAAGCTAGCGAACAGCTGGAGCGGCACGCGCTGCGGATGCTGCTAAATCGTAGCTTTGATGCCTACGCCATGCATGTGGTTGTCGCAGGTTTGCTGGCTGCATATATGGCCCCCGCTATTCCGATCTGGCGATCGGTCTTATTCTTCATGGGGCTAGCGACAGGGCTCGCACTTCAGTTCAAACTGGCGCGCATAGAAAGTTCCGAGGACTGGGACAAGAAGACTTTTCTGTCCGTGCGGAACACGTTTGACGGTGCAGCCATCTGGGTCGGACTCATGTGGGGCTTTGCAGGATTTTTCCTGTTTCCAAGCGATGACCAAACGCGTCAGATCTTCCTCACATTCGTAATGGGCGGAATGTCATTGAGCGCTGTCGGAACGCAGGGGATGCGGCTCCGCACCTGTTACTCATCAATCATTCCAGGCCTGCTACCACTCGGCCTGGCATACATGTCACTCGGCACCATTTCAGGGTTGCTCTCGGGCGGGCTGATCTTCGCCTATCTGTTTGTCCTTGTGATGCTGGCGCGGAAGATCAATGAGTTCATGCTGCAGGCGTTTCGGTTGCAACTTGAGAAGGATGACCTGCTTGATGAATTAAAGCACCAGGCAGATGCGCTGAAACTCGCTCAACACGATGCAGAAGATGCCAACCTTGCAAAATCCCGGTTTCTCGCTCAGGCGAGTCATGACCTCCGCCAACCGCTACACGCGATAAGTCTTTTCGTCGAAGCTCTGCCCGATGCCGAAACAGAGGATGACCGCAACAAGATCCTGGCCCGGACACGCCAGTCCCTGGATGTGCTTTCAAAACTCTTTGACTCTCTCCTTGATGTTACCCTGCTGGACACTGGCGGTCTGGAGGTGCGCCCTGACCTGTTCCGCATAAGTGATATAATAGAAGACGTTGTCGGTGATTTTGCCCTTGTCGCGGAGGGCTGCAATGTGAGCCTGTCCCATGTGCCGACATCGCTGATCGTGAGAAGCGACCCGGTTCTGGTGCGCCGCATGCTTCAGAATCTCGTATCGAATGCCATCCGGTACTCTGAAGGCGGGCGCGTCCTCGTCGGATGCCGACGGCACGGTGACCGCCTCTCTCTCAACGTGATAGATACAGGCCAAGGCATCAAAGACGCAGACCGGGCGCGGATTTTCGGTGAGTTCACCCGTCTCGACACGCACCGCATGGGGGCATCTGCGACCCCCGGCCTCGGACTAGGTCTGTCGATCGTAAAACGGATAGCAAATGCGATTGATCTGGATGTCCGAGTTCAATCTGTATACGGACGTGGGTCGAGCTTTGTTATTGGTGGATTTGAGCGGGCCTTCAATATGACCCCGCTAAAGCGGCAGAGACCTGCCACTGCGGGTGTCGTCGAGGGTGCATCGGTCTTTGTTCTGGATGATGATCCCGAGACCTTGGCTGCGACAGAAGTTTTGCTTCGGCGTTGGGGATGCAATGTGGAAACGTCTCAAGCGCCCGAGGCGCTGATATCGGCAACGCCAGATGTAATCATCTGCGATTATGAGATCAGTCCCAGTCTCACAGGCTTGGACGTCCTTGATCAGTTGACACGTCAGCGCACAGAATGTCCTCCAGCTGTTATGATTTCTGGACATACATCAAGGGCGCTCCGCAGCGCAGCCCAACAACGGGGCATCCCCCTCATCCACAAACCTGTTCGTCCTGCGCAGCTCAGATCCGCGCTGCTCAATGCGCTTGCCAAATCAGATCAGGCCGCGCGCCGCCGCGAAGGACGCCGCCGCTGACCGGCTTGGCAAATCGAGAGACCGCAGCAACGCTGAGACATGGATCCGCACCGTATAGGGCGAGATGCTCAGCTCACGTGCAATTTCCTTGTTCGACATTCCCTTTGCCACAAGGCGCAACACATCCATCTGTCGTCCCGTCAGTGAAGAGACAGCATCCTCCACCGGGACAGTAACCGGCGGTCCGCTGGAATAAATCTCAACCGTCTCGCCCTCCATCACCGACAGGAAAGCACGTGACATTTCATCCGGTCTCGTGGTCTTCGAGACAAAGCCATTGGCACCCGCTTCCATCAATGCATCAATAATCTCTCGATCCTGCACCATCGACACCACAATGATTGGTGTGACCGGAAGCGCGCTACGCAAATTGGAAAAATCGCGCTCGACATCAAACCCCGGAAAGACGAGATCAAGCAGAACAAGGTCCGGGGGATCATCTTCGGTGATGGCGCGGGACAAACCTGCTTCATCTCCTATCTCGCGGATCTCTGCTTGCTCAAACAAATTCTGGAGCATGACGGCAAGACCATTGCGGAAAACGGGATGATCGTCGACGAGGAGGATGTTCATTATATCTGCGCAAAGGTCGATCTGATCACTCATCATCGGTCTTGTCTATTGCGGCGCTCTCCGAGCCGACCGCTGTGAGACTGCTCGACGCTGCCTCATCAGACAGCTCGGCTGGTGCCTGCGGAGCAATGGCGCAGGCACCGTTTTGCGCCGCCTCGAACGTGTCCCCCGCAAGCGTTGCCTGTTCGTAACCGATATCTCTCAGAAGAGCCGCCGCTTGATCCTCCATCAATATCATATCAGATGCGAGCCAAGCGGCAGCATTGACCCCTGCAGCGTCGATCACAGCTGCCATAATGCAACGGCATAAGGCCTCATCGATCCCGTGGCTCAGACAGGCCGGCTCATAAAGCTCCCACAGATCATCTTCGGTGTAGGTCAGGGTCAGCTCCGTATCATAGACCGGCACCCCCTCCTCCTCGTTGACGCCATAGATGTCGCTCAGGACGACCGTCTCCGTCTCGGTGTCCACCTGCTCGCTCGGCTGAATATCACAGCCGACGCCCCCCCATCGCAAAGCCAACAATCACTGTTGCTTGCCGGATCATTGTCGCCTCCCGACCTTGAACGTGGACCTAGTTACGGTTCCGACGTTCCTGCTCCAACGGCACATCATGGCCGGGCGGTGGCGGAGATGGATCTCTCACCTCAGGCGGCGTTGGGGTCGGCGGCGGGACGGGCGGCCATTCCGACTGATCACACACATCGTCTTTTGCCACGGCGGCATTTACAAGCTTCCATGCCCCCTGCTGGAAGCTGTGGCACCTACATTTTTCCTCGATAACCGCGGTTTCGGCACTGCAAGCGCCACCAGTCTCCTGACAGGTCTGCCAGTCACTGATCAGTGCTTTGCAGGTTTCCATATAGCTTGCGGACGCTGTCGGCACCGCGAACACAACAACCCCTAAACTGATGGATGCAAGCAATGTAATGCGTTTCATGAAAGATCTCCCCACTTGTGTGGAAATATAAAACGCTGAGCACAGCTCATCTGCAACTCGTTCAAATGTGCTATGAACTCGGACTAGTACATATGTACAACTTGGCGACGTCCCCTCGCTGAGGACACATTGCCGTCAATCCGATTTGACGCTCGTTTCGGATTGGAAGGGGACAACAATGCGAACCTATCAGTCTGTCCTGCTGAGCGTGTTTGTTGCACTCGCACTGCATGGCGCGCCAAGCACAGCTCAAGATCTGGAAGTCAATACGATCACGGATGCTGAGGGCCGCGTGCTCTTTATCTACGATTCTTCAAATTCCATGTGGGGCGAGCTGACCGATGGCTCTCGGAAATACGAGGCCGGTCGCAGCGCCATGGCCGCCATCCTCAACACCGGGCTCAGCGGGCGTGAAATCGGTTTCAGAGCCTATGGTCACCGGCGGACCAACGATTGCCGCGACAGCGAGCTTGTCGTGCCTTTCTCGCCAGACAACACGGCGGCGACCCCCATCAATCAGACCATGGCGTCTTTGCGTCCAACCGGCAAAACTCCGATCACCTATAGTTTGACGGAAGGGCTTAAGGATTTGAACGGAGGACCCGGTGAAATCCTCCTGATCAGCGACGGGATAGAAACCTGCGACGCTGATCCTTGCGATCTGATGCGCCAGTGGAAAGCATCCAATGTCGACATCCGTGTACATGTCGTTGGGGTTGGCCTCAACGAGGTCGAGCGCGTGGCCATGACCTGTATCGCCGACGAGTCCGGCGGAGTTTACTTCGACGCTGATTCTACCGAAGGCTTCGAAGAGGCTCTCAGTGATGTATCGGAAGTGATCGAAACGGTCGACGCCGACCCCCAAGATGACAGCACACCAATTGATGGAACGACCCGCTATGCGCTGGTGGTCGTTCCAACAGATTCAACAGGTCGACGCTACGTTGATGCTGAAGGTCGACTGATCCGGGACGGCGAAGTAATTATCGAGCGGACCGTTTCTCAGGGGCGTGGGCGCAACGCCATCGAAGAGCCAGGCGATTATGAGTTGGAAGTCGGTGTGCTTCTGAAAGACGGATCGATATATGAGCCTGTCCGGGTGCCAGTTTCCATAACCGACCCAGGCGATACGATCCTACAGGTCGAAGTGCCCGCCCCACCGCGCATCAATGCAGTCTTCACGGAAAATGGCGCCCCCCATGACGGTGCCTTGATTTACGCCTACCAGGACAATGTAGAAGTCTTCCGATTTCGGGCCTCCGAAGAGGCACACGCGCCGCCCGGAACGTACATCTTCCGCTCGTCACCCAATCAGGACAACCCGCTGGAACAAACCGCTACCCTCGCCCCAGGTGAACTGACGACGCTTGAATTCGAGCTTGTCCAGACAGTACGAATATTTGTGACCCTTCAACGACCGGACGGTGAGATCATCCAGCCTCACATTCAGCTCTGGCAAGATGGCGAACATGTTTATACAGCGCGCGGCAGCAATGGGGCTAAGGTCCGCCCTGGCACATATGAAGTGCGATATGACGATCAGAACGCACCGGTCTCGGGGGTCGCGCTCACCGTCGATGCCACCGATGGAAAGACCTATACGCTGCCGGTTCAGATCGGCTGGGTAAAAATCATCTATCCACCATCAGAGTATGGTTATGTGGGAACCCCGGACAGGGCGTGGCTCGGCTCTGTTGAGCGGGGCGGGTCAAGCTATGCGCAGCCTAACACGTCGATCGCCGTTGCACCCGGGCAATATACTGTAGAGGGGTTCGACGCGCGCGGGTTCTTCGAGCTGGTAACAGTTGACGTTCCGGTCGGCGAAACGGTGGACGCCATTCTAACACCGGAGCCTCTTGGCGAGATCATCATCGAATATGCACCATCGGACAGCTACGAAGTCGATCCGACGCGCGCTTTTATACGCTCGCTTGACGGTCACCGCATACTTGGAGCCGGCACCTTCACGCCTGGTGATGTAAGACGTCTACGCCCCGGCCGCTACATTGTCGAAGGCTGGAGCCGCGTTGGCAACGTGGCCCCGCAGGAGATCACGATAACCGCAGAAGCGCGTGAAACCGTAACGCTTCATCTTGCATCGGAATAACCAACGACTTGGAGATCGTTTCAATGAAGGCTTCAATGTTTCCCCTCGGAGTTCTTATAGTAGCGGCGACCTGTGGCGGTGTCGCAACAGCCGATGATAGCACTCCCATGCTGCACCCGGTGGAGAAGGTCTGTATCACTTATGAAAGTTCAGGTCAGATGATGAACGGCACCACCCTCCGGTGTCATCGCGATTATGGCTACGAAATGTTCGAGATTGAGGACATGACGATTGGCATCGGCGGATTCTCACAAACCCAGAAAGCCCATCGCGTCACCATTGGAGATCAGATCTACGCGGTCGATCCGGATACCAATACGGGCACACAAACCACCAATCCGATATATGAGCCGATCGTCAATGCTGTGACCCAGAACGGTTCAGACAGTGTCTCGGACGCATTCCTATCGGCGATGGGTTATACATCCACCGGCCAGACCCAAATGGTCGCGGGTCTAGCATGCACCATCTACAACTCGCAGATGATTGGGACAGCCTGTCTTACCGAAGACGGCCTCGCTCTGGAGCAGACCGTTCTGGGGAATGTGATGACGGCGACGTCCGTCGTCTATGAGCCTGGCGAGGACCAGAATTATCGGCGACACGAGACGGCTGAAATTACGCAAGGCCCGGATCTGTCCAACGGACTTAACGGGATCGATATAGGGAATGGGGTCAATCTCGGTGATCTGTTGAACCAACAATGATGGGCCTTTCTTTTCATTGAGGACAGACACCGTCTGGTTTACAATGCAGGTCTATGCGCATTTACCTACCGTTTCTTGCGGCCCTGATGACATGGTGGAGTGTCGGACCGGCCACGGCAGAACTGCCTCAGCTCGCTGAGCTTCGAGCGTCTCCTTGTTTTCCTGTTGGCGGAACCAGCCAAAAAAAAGAGGAAAGAAGGGCGGAGTGTTACAGCGTTATGGAAATCGCTGATCCAGCCGAGCGCCTTCGCCATTTGGACGCCATGATGGCTGGATTATATTTTTTCAAGAGGGGCAAACTGGACGGACTGAGTAATATAGACTTGGACAGTGCCGCCAAACTCAAAGTGGAGGCGATTGAGCTTGCTGAAATCACCTTCAAGCCAAATGATGACATGCTCTCAAGGGCAGTCACGGTGCGTGATCAAGCAAATCAGTCTGGAGACATTATCGCCGAAGCCTTTGCAACGTCGGCCCTCGCAGAAGGGTACATGGTACTGGGCCGCGCCGACGATATGGAGATCTATCTCCAAGATATGTACGAATTGCAGGACGCATTGTCCTGGCCCAAATTGGAACGCGACATTATTCGAATGGAAACCAGTGTTTTCAAGATGCGCGGCGATACCGTACAGGCACTCACCAAATCTGAAGAGCTCATAGCATTCTACCTGGCGCACGACGAACCGGATCTGGCCGCGCTGGAGCAAAACTCCATAGCAAATGTCCTATACGACCTAGGCAATTATGAAGCCGCACTTGAACACTATAGATTCGCTCTGGCGCAGATTGACCAATCCAAAACCTCGCTCTTGCCCAATGTAGCCGTCCTTCTCAAGAATGCCGGATCGGCGTTGACCGACCTTTCGCGGCATGCCGAGGCCATCCCCTATTATGAAAGAGCTTTGACCATTGATGAGACCATGAACAATGGACGAGGCGTGGCGTACACCAAATTCTGGATGGCGAAATCGCTTCATGCTCTGGGACAGTCTGATCGGGCATTGTCGCGCGCACAGGAATCAGTTGCCCTAAGCGCGCAATATTCCAACCCTTTGCAAACTGCCAGTATCCGGGTCTGGCTCGCCGAGCGTTATTTGGAACGCGATGAGCCTGCCCTTGCGGAGACATCATTATCGAAGGCGGCCGCCATTCTAGAATTGGACCCCGGCGAGCAACTTGAAATCAGCCTGGATGGCACAGACAAATTCTGGGCCGTTTCTTATGCGCGTAGCATGGCATCGGTGATGAGCCAGATGGGCAAACCTGTCGAGGCGTTGCGATATGCCGAATATGCTCTTGCAAGCCACGCAGACTGGCTGGAAGCAGAGAAAGTCAAAGCGGCGGTGGACGCTGAAACGCTCTTCGAGATCCGTAGCAAAGATCAGGCGATTCAACTGCTCGAAAGTGAAACCCAGCTGCAGAAAGCTCAGATTGCCCTCCGGGACAGCGCCCTCGCCCGTCAGTGGCTGCGCACCATCATCGGATATGTCGGTGCCGCAAGTCTGGCCATAATCGCGGCACTGGCCGTATTTGCCTGGCGTAAATCCCGTCGTCTGGCAGGCTTAAGAGAAACCTTGGTGTTAGAGGAACACCACAGGACAAAAAATGTATTGCAATTGGCGTCCGGACTCGCGCATTTCAGTGGGACAAAAGGCGTGTCCCAAAGGCTGTTCGCCATGGGACTTGTCTATCAGCACCTGCACGCTGTGGAGAACGAGAGCCAGTTGGATGCCGAGCCCTTCCTCACAGCTTTGGTTGATTATCTAAGTGAAGCGCTTGCCCCGGAAGGTGTTCACGCCGAATTGGAGTGTGACGCCTCAACACTGAGCGCCGATATGGCGACACCGGTTGGCCTGATCGTCTGCGAGGCAATCATCAACGCATATAAGCACGCCTTTCCGCAAAAGAGCGGCAAGATCGAGGTCTCGCTCAAGCAAGGCGACCGGGGATTGATCCTCAAGATCAGTGATAATGGTGTCGGTGACAGAACATCCAAACTGGCAAGGTCAGGAAAGGGTTGGCAGTTAATTGAAGACCTCGCCGCGCAGCTCAAAGCTGTGGCGCGCTTTCAGCAGGATTCTTTGGGCTCGACCTGGACGATCGAACCGATTCCATCGCGCTAACAGTCTTTTCGCTGCACATGGGTGCGGCAAAGTCCGGGCCCGTCGACTTCTCAAATTTCCAGAGCCCCAATCCCGTCAACACCGGAGCTTGGTAAAATCGCCAGTCAGAGTGTTATTAGATCGACGCGTGCTGACCCCCGTCGATGACGATATTCTGCCCAACGATGAAGCGCGAAAGCCCACTGCAGAGCAACGCTGCCATTGGGGCAAGGTCATCAGGTTTTGCCAGGAATGTCGTGGCGCATGATCTCAAGCGGCCCAATCAGCGTGGTCTCAATCGATGATCGCCGCATACCGGGCGTGACGTTCAAGAAGGTCCCATTTGGGGCGGGCGGTTTGAGGGCGATTGCCAAAATGTCCGGATCTGGACAAGCATCAAAGAGTGCGTTTCGACCATCCTCAGTCGACGAGTCTGCAACAATCGGCGTGACCGAGGCATCGTGGGTGTCTGACATCTCTTGGGCCGTGCGCATCAGGCACTCTTCTCCCCGCGCACAATTATGGTCGGCACACCCCAGTGTCCGGCTTGCTCAAGCGCGGGCCTGATTGCTCTCGATTTCGGTGAGGCCGATCCTTAGACACCTCCATGGTCTCATCGTTCTGAACCACGGCATCCGGATTGGGCCAAGCACGCGGTCGACCCAGAAATTCCGCGCGTCGTCGCCAGTCCACCAGAATGCATTGAGCCGACTTGCGGTCGGACACATCGAACGGAGCTTCCTTTGCGCGAATGGCGATCGGCAACACGACACGGAGATGCAAATTGCCGGCTAGCCGGATAGCGCGGAGGCCTTCAAATATGGCGGAATGGGTCAATTTTCCAATTGTGATTAAGCTGACGATGTCACAAGGCTATTTATAACGCTCGGTGACAAGGCGATACCAATCTTCGAGGTCGTCGGTTCTGGAAGCGATAAAGTTTCCATTCTTCATCGGCATGCTGGTTCACATTATTTCCGTGGTGTTGCCGCCGCCACCGACCGTGCAATCATTCACTCAACAGTCAGCCGCTTAACAACACAAATGGGTCAGCCAGATCGGGCAGACCAATCTTTCCTTTGACAATACCCGCCTACGAGGATTGAATTTGGAAGGTAATGTCACCGTATCCAAGGTGGTGGGGAAACAATGTTTTATGGAAATTCACTAAAGTGGGTCGAGGCCGAAGACACACGATCAGAGATTGCGCGCTGCATCTCTCTTGCAGATAACGACTCAGCACTGTCCCAATCTCTGGAACGACTGCAATTGATGGACGCGATCGAAGCGGCACACATTCGCCATCTGAGCTTCTACCGATCGTATTCAAAACTGGTGCGCTTTACCCTAAGTCCGGATCACGTCACGACCGAAGAGCCGTTAGATACGGCCTTTCTTTTCGTCATAATTTCA
The DNA here is from genome assembly GCA_039817885.1 of Pseudomonadota bacterium. Classification (GTDB taxonomy): domain Bacteria; phylum Pseudomonadota; class Alphaproteobacteria; order Caulobacterales; family Hyphomonadaceae; genus CALLCD01. The sequence goes on from JBCBUY010000066.1 coordinate 14,077, forward strand.
GAGACAGATGCCCAGTTACTAAATGGGACAAGCCCTGTTATTCACAAGATAAACGCAACAAAAGTCCAAATCGGGACGAACGGAACGGCGACGGAAGTACCGGAAATCTTCCTTGAGTCCCGCGAGCAATTCGAATCCTATCTCGACTTCTTCTGCAGCTTTGTCACGGGAGATGATGGCCCGTTCACGACAATCGAGCAACTTGAGGATGTTGAATTTGGGCTGGTCGGGCGCGTCGAGCCAATTGCGACCTATGACACGCTCGTAACCCGGCGGCGTGAGAATTTAGGCTGGCCGAAGCCCAGTATCCCGGTCAGGGAAGAAGATCTTGAGCAACTAAAATCAAACCGCGAGGCTGTCGAAACCAAGTATCGCGAGGAGGCCGAAAAGGACGAACGTCGGCGAGAAAACGAGGACTCGCCGGAATATATAAAGTCAGAGATTGCCAATTTCCAAGGCGATTATCGACGAGACGAAGCAAGCAAAGAATCAGGCGACAACTCCGCCTTCATAAAAAAACTTGTCTGGTACGGGCCGGCATTGTTCGAAGCAGATTTTCGGGTTCTGACATCTGGAATGGTGGAAATGCTTGATGACAATCCGACGATGTTTCTGAGCTATGTTCCATGGCGGTTCGACAACAAAACCGGCATCGCATCTCGCAAATCGGGTAACCGCTATAGTCATGTAAGTGTGGATTCGTTTCGAGAAAGGGTTTTCGAGAACGATAAGGTCACGGTCGCTCCAACAGAGTCGCGAAAACTGGATCCAATTTCCAGGCAGATTGTAACCGGAGACGTTGATCTTAGCGGTGTTCGTCTCACGAACGAACTTCGCCTGGACGATGTGATCATAGACGGGGATCTTATCCTTGAGGCCGCCACCCTCGATAAAGGCCTGAACTTCAACAATACCCGCATTACAGGGCGACTCATTTGCGACAATATCGTCACCCACGCCTTTATAGCGACCAAACTGTCCATAGCGGGGTTGTTTTCTGCACGCCTCCAATTGCGTTTGCCATCAGAGACCTACGTAAAAAACGGCTTCTCCATGCAAAATGGAGAGATTGCGAGCCACTTCACGCTCGACGAAGTCACCATAGGAGGCGGCGCTGATTTAAGACGTCTCGTATGCCGCGGGCCAGCTCGGATCACAAAACTGGATATCCATACACGCCTGCCCACTTTGCAAATCGTGAAGAACTTCTTTCCGAATCTACCCAAACCCCCCGGCCAGAACACGGTCCCGAACGATGAAGCCTTAAGGCTCGACAGCGGAGTTAATCTCGCGCATGCCCGCTTCTTCGATCTGCTAGATTGGGTAACGCCGGAATCGGGCGACAACTCAGTGGCCGGCGGCATCAGCGCAAACCACTTTCAGGTTACAAAATCGCTCAGACTGAGGCGCTTGAAAACAACCGATGCGATCTTTAGTTTCCTCACCTTCGAAGATAGTCAAATAAATGAATTGATCGAGGCCAATAGTACCGCATCGCCAAATAGTAAGAAAAGCAAGCGAAATCAGTTCGTTTTTGATGCTGAGGCAAAAGAAATAAAGTTGGCCTCAAATTATGGTCAAAGCGGTTTTGTGGAGCTCAAAGAAAGCCATATCGAAGGTGAGCTCGATGCTTCTGCTATGGCATGTAGTGGATTTTTGACACTATATAATACGGTCATAGACGGCAATCTCGACATTTCTCAAACCGCAATGAACGGTGACTTGTATTTGACCGGCACGACAGTCAAGCGCTCTGTTATCGGTACTGAGTTGAGATGTAAAACCTTGTTCGCGGGGGCTATGAACGTCGGCCGCGATTGCAGTTTCGATGGTGCTTTCGTCGATGGCACCTTCAATATGCAAGGGGCCGAGGTTAAAGGCATGCTTTCCGGAAATTGCACCACCACTCAAAGAACCCGAATTAGCGGAAATTTGGTAGCGTCTGGCATGATCGCCCATTCTGACTTTAGATTTGTAGGGGCGTTGATTAAAGGCAATCTGGAAATCATTACCGGTTCATTCAATCGCTTTCAGCTCCGGGCCACCCTGATACAATCTCCACCGGACACTGAGCCCGACAAACAAGGCGGGACCTCATCCAAACCAATTTTTACACCTTTTGAAGTTGGTGGGTCGATCATCTTCCAGTCTTTTAAGGCACAGAGCATAGACTTGTATGCAGCTCGGATTGGTGAGGATTGTAAGTTCTCTGCGTTGGAACTCACGGACAGTATTTCCTTCTTCAATTCAAACCCAATCGAATATCTAGCATATGGCGAACAACCTTTTTCCGACGATGATATTGCTGCCTGCATTCCAGATTGGTCAGAACGCATGGCGACAATCAATGGCAAGTTTAATTTAGACAGCGTCTCCATCGGTTCGGATCTAGCGTTACAAAACACACATATTGAAGACAGCCTTGAAACGTCTCGCCTCATTATTCGCGGGGATGTTCTTGCGGGCAGTCGACCCGAGAAAGGCCCAAACGCGAATTTTGACGGGCTCATTACGCGATGCAAATCGGCTAATTTTGACAGCGTGACAGTAGACGGCTCCATGAAGCTGGACGGACTGAAACTATGGGGAGATTTCAGTTGCAGATACGCGAAGGTCGAGAAGGAAGTTGTCTTCTTTGATCCAGCTTCAAACCGATGTCTGGATTTTGAGGACAATACTATTCCCAGCACACGAAAGGAGGCGGGCAAGTCCATGTCGGATCATCCAGATGCGCCGAAAATGGATATGACCGGCATTACGACAGAGGTCGTTCGTCTTCGGGTATCGAGGGAAGATTGTCCAACTGTGCTGTTGGAAAGTGCCGATGTTAAGGTTCTTGATTTCAACGAGGACTTCGGTGGTCGGCTTGACCTCCGAAATGCGCGAATATCAGATTGGAAAATTCGGCGAAAGAACGAAGCGGCGGAAGATGCATATGATAAAGCGTCACCGCTTATTCGCGTGTTGAAGGGCGAGCAGTTTGACGGGGCTGTCTATACTGCAGCGGAAAACTGGCTTCGCAAGCAAGGCGACTCCATCGGCGCAGACCGTTTGCACCGAAGCTCGCGTCGCTCGCAAGGAAAGGCGAGACGTACCAACATTAAGGACAATGCCAGTTTATTTTGGCCAATTACTTGGGTTTGGGATGGCCTGACCAACGGTTTCCTCTGGTTGACGACCGGTTATTGGACCCGC